>NZ_VJZC01000230.1 GCF_009377185.1 Streptomyces spongiae | reverse complement strand
GTGTACGGACCGTCGGCGAGGGCGATACGGGCGCCCTGGAGCAGGATGGTCTCGCGGCCGGGTGGGGCGAGGTGGGGGGCCAGGGGGTCCAGGGCCTCGTGGAGCTCTATGGCCAGGCCCCCACCGCAGGGCTCGCCGAGGATACGGCCCGTGTCGGCGGCCAGTGCCTCGACGAGGGCGCCGAGCTGGTCCTCCGTGCAGTCGTCGAAGCCGGCGGAGCGCACCGCGCCCGCGGCGGTCGACAGGGCGGCGGGGGCGCAGGGGCCTCCGGCCGCCAGGACGGCGAGCGCGACGGTGTGGACGGCGTCCCGCAGCATCGCGGAGAAGCGGGTGGTGGTGGGGTGGTCCAGGACCTCGGTGCCGTAGTGGTGGCGGCAGGCCGCGCACTCCACGACGGGGCCCGTCTCGCCACGCGGGACGAGGGGGACGCCCGCGAGGGTGAGGCGGCGGCGGCCCGTGAGGCGCTGGTAGTTGCGGTCGCCTCCGCATCCGGGGCAGAAGAACTCTCCGTCGCCGACCGGTGTCCACGCGGTGCGTGTGCCCAGGAGGCGGTTCAGGCGGGCCATCGTGCGGCTCGCCGTACCGGCCGTACGGGAGCCCGGTACGTGCGGCGCGCGGGCCTCGTGGGCACCCCGGCCGTCCCGTCCGTCTGGCTGCACGTCGCACCTCCGTAACGCCGCGGCATCATCGCCGCGCCCCGTGATGTTAGCCACAATGTTGAGGTGGAGTCAGCCCTCCGGTAGAGACCCGTTCGTGATATGGCGAACGAATGGCCGGTTCGCTCCGGTGTGTGAGCGGGGCGCTCCGCGAGGTGAGCGGGGTGCTCCGCGAGGTGAGCCGTATCTGGGGTGAACGTTGTCTTGGGAGTGCGTCCTGGGGGGCGTGGGGCCCCGGGGTGAAGGCTGTCTTGAAGCTGCGGGTCCGTTGTGGCTGTTCGCGCAGTTCCCCGCGCCCCTGGAGGTCGGGGCCGCACGCTGTCTTGAAGCTGCGGGTCCGTTGTGGTTGATCGCGCAGCTCCCCGCGCCCCTGGAGGTCGGGGCCGCACGCCGTCCTGAAACCGCGGGTCCATTGTGGTTGATCGCGCAGCTCCCCGCGCCCCTGGGAGTCGGGGCCGCACGCCGTCCTGAAACCGCGGGTCCGTTGTGGTTGATCGCGCAGCTCCCCGCGCCCCTTACGGGACGCGGGGAACCCTGGTGAGAGAAGCGACCGTACCGTCAGCGGGTCGCGCGGTTGACCGCGGAGACGACCGCCTTCAGGGAGGCGCGGGTCGTGTTGGCGTCGATGCCGATGCCCCACAGGACCTTGTCGTCGATCGCGACCTCGATGTACGAGGCGGCCAGCGAGGAGGCGCCCTCGCTCATCGTGTGCTCCTGGTAGTCCAGGAGCCGGGCGTCGACGCCGATGCCCTGCAGCGCGTGGAAGAACGCCGAGATCGGGCCGTTGCCGGTGCCGACCAGGGTGGTCTCCGTGCCGTCGACCTCGGCCTCGACGGTGAGGGTGTCCACGCCGTCGGTGTCGGTGGTCGACTGGTTGTTGCGTACCTGGACGCGGCCCCAGGGGTTCTGCGGGTTCGGCAGGTACTCGTCCTGGAAGGTCGCCCAGATGGCCTTCGGGGTGACCTCGCCGCCCTCGGCGTCCGTCTTCGCCTGGATGATCTTCGAGAACTCGATCTGCATCCGGCGCGGCAGGTCCAGCTTGTGGTCGTTCTTCAGGACGTACGCGATACCGCCCTTGCCGGACTGCGAGTTGACGCGGATGACGGCCTCGTACGAGCGGCCGACATCCTTCGGGTCGATCGGCAGGTACGGGACCGCCCACTCGATGTCGTCGACCGTGACGCCCTTGGCCGCCGCGTCGGCCTCCATCGCGTCGAAGCCCTTCTTGATGGCGTCCTGGTGGGAGCCGGAGAAGGACGTGTAGACCAGGTCGCCCACGTACGGGTGGCGCGCGTGGACCTCCATCTGGTTGCAGTACTCCCACGTGCGACGGATCTCGTCGATGTCGGAGAAGTCGATCTGCGGGTCGACGCCCTGCGAGAAGAGGTTCATCCCCAGGGTGACCAGGTCGACGTTGCCGGTGCGCTCGCCCTGGCCGAACAGGCAGCCCTCGACGCGGTCGGCGCCGGCCATCAGGGCCAGCTCGGCGGCCGCGACGGCCGTACCGCGGTCGTTGTGCGGGTGGATGGAGAGGACCACGTGCTCGCGACGGGTCAGGTTGCGGCCCATCCACTCGAAGCGGTCGGCGTGGGTGGAGGGGGTGGAGCGCTCGACGGTCGCCGGCAGGTTGAGGATGATCTCGCGGCCCGGGCCGGGCTGCCAGACGTCCATGACCGCCTCGCAGACCTCCAGCGCGAAGTCCAGCTCGGTGTCGGTGAAGATCTCGGGGCTGTACTGGTAGCCGAACTCCGTCTCCGGGCCCAGCAGCTTCTCCGCGTACTCCATGACCAGCCGCGTGCCGTCGACGGCGATCTGCTTGATGTCGTCCTTGGAACCGCGGAAGACGACCCGGCGGAAGACGGGCGCGGTGGCGTTGTACAGGTGCACGGTGGCGCGCTTGGCGCCCTTCAGCGACTCGACCGTCCGCTCGATCAGGTCCTCACGGGCCTGGGTCAGTACGGAGATGGTGACGTCGTCCGGGATGGCGCCCGGCTCCTCGATGATCGAGCGTACGAAGTCGAAGTCGGTCTGGCCGGAGGCGGGGAAGCCGACCTCGATCTCCTTGTAGCCCATCTTCACCAGCAGGTCGAACATCTCGCGCTTGCGGGCGGGCGACATGGGGTCGATCAGGGCCTGGTTGCCGTCGCGCAGGTCGGTGGAGAGCCAGCGCGGGGCCTGGGTGATCCGGTTGTTCGGCCACGTCCGGTCGGCGATGTCGACCTGGTCGTACGGGCGGTACTTGTCGACCGGCATGGAGGTGGGCTGCTGGCGGTTCGCCATGATGCGTGGGCTCCTCAGGATGTCCGAGTGGACGGCCGACGGCGCAACGCCAAACTCCGCGGGGAGGGGGTCGGCCTCGACTTACAGGCCCTCGCCGCGGCAGCTAAGGAGGAGCAGCCCGAAACGCATGATGTCGCGCAGCATAGCCGAACCTCACTCCGTGCGAGTGGCCGTATCAGTATGCGGGACCAGGGGGAGCAACGGGACAAAAGGTGCTCCATACCACTCCGACACCCCCTCATCACCGAGAAGCAGCGGCCTTGTCATCACATTTCACCAATCATGGTTGCGGGTAGTGACAGCGCCATGACTCAGTGCAAGGGTTCCGGGCATGACGACCAACGGGGGCCACGAGCCCGTCTTCTGCACCGTCGTACCACCGCATGTCCTCGACAAGCTGGCCCAGCACGAGGACCCCGCGCTCGCCGATCCCGCACGCCGGACCCTGGAGCGCGACGCCCTGGAGCGGACCCACCGCCGCCTGACCACGGTCATCGGCGCGCCGGCCGTCGCCGCGCCCCTCGGGGCGGAGGCCGGGAAGCCGCACCGCACGATCTGCGACGCCCGGCACGGCACCGACCTGCCCGGCGTCAAGGTGCGCGGCGAGGGCGACGAGCCCGGCCAGGACGCCACCGTCAACCGCGCGTACGCGGGTCTGGGCGCGACCTTCGAGCTGTTCCTCAAGGCCTACGAGCGCGACTCGATCGACGCCAACGGGCTGCCGCTCGACGCGACCGTGCACTACGACCGCGACTACAACAACGCCTTTTGGAACGGCGAGCAGATGGTCTTCGGCGACGGTGACGGGGAGATCTTCCTCGACTTCACCCTCCCGGTCGACGTCATCGGCCACGAGCTCGCGCACGGCGTCACCCAGTACACGGCGAACCTCACGTACTTCGGCCAGCCGGGCGCGCTCAACGAGTCCATGTCGGACGTCTTCGGCTCGCTGATCAAGCAGTACACGCTGGGTCAGACCGCCGCCGAGGCCGACTGGCTGATCGGCGCGGGTCTGCTCGCCCCGCGCGTCACCGGCACGGCCCTGCGCTCGATGAAGGCTCCGGGCACGGCGTACGACGACGACGTCCTCGGCAAGGACCCGCAGCCCGCGACGATGGACGACTACGTGCGCACGGGGCGTGACAACGGTGGCGTCCACATCAATTCCGGCATCCCGAACCACGCGTTCTACCTGGCCGCCACCGCGCTCGGCGGGCACGCCTGGGAGCGGGCCGGGCAGGTCTGGTACGACGTGCTGACGGGCGGCGAGCTGTCGTCGAAGGCCCTCTTCGCCGACTTCGCCACGCTGACGGTGTCCGCGGCGCGGGCCCGCTTCGGTGAGGGGGAGGAACTGCAGGCCGTGCTGAAGGCGTGGGAGCAGGTCGGGGTGCGGACGCTGTAGTTCCGTACTAGACAGGATCCATGCGTATTCAGGTGAGGCGCACGGGTGGATTCGCGGGCATCGAGCGGCACGCGGAGGTGGAGACCTCGGGTCGGGCCGACGCCCAGGACTGGCATGCCCTGGCCGAGAAGGCGGTCGCCGACGGTCGGGGCACGCCGCCGATCGGGGTGCCGGACGGTTTCAGCTACCAGATCACCGTGAACGAGAAGACGGTGTATTGCTCGGACCCCCGACTCACGGAGGACCAACGAAAGCTGATCTCAAGGGTCCTGAAGGAGGGCGCCTAGCCGTCGCCCAGCCGGCCTTTTCCTCGCCCCCGCCGAGCAGCCACAACCGCCAGTTCACCCGAACGCGTTGACTTCCCTTACCCCCGGTACGGATGATCCGCGCATGGCGACCAACGCGACGAACGCGACCAACCCGATCCCCCACTTCCCGTCCGACTTCCTCTGGGGCGTCTCCACCTCCGCCCACCAGATCGAAGGCGCGGCAACCGAACGCGACCCCTCCGTATGGGACGCCTTCAGCGCCGAACCCGGACGGATCAAGGACGGGTCCACCGCCGCCGTGGCCTGCGACCACTACCACCGCTACCCGGAGGACGTCGCCCTCCTCGCCGACCTCGCCGTGGACGCCTACCGCTTCTCGATCTCCTGGCCCCGCGTGAACACCCCCGGCGGCCTGGACTTCTACGACCGCCTCGTGGACGAACTGTGCGGGGCGGGCATCCGACCGGCCCCGACCCTCTTCCACTGGGACCTGCCGGTGACCCTCGACTGGCTGAAGCGGGACACGGCCGAACGCTTCGCGGAGTACGTCACCGTCGTCGCCGACCGCCTCGGCGACCGCGTGAAGAAGTGGATCACCATCAACGAACCCGCCGAACACACCCTGTTCGGGCACGCGCTCGGCGCCCACGCCCCAGGCAAGCAGCTGATGTTCGACGCGCTTCCGGCCGCCCACCACCAGCTCCTGGCCCACGGCCTGGGCGTACGGGCCCTGCGCGCGGCCGGAGCCACCGACATCGGCATCGCCAACTCGCACGGCCCGACCTGGCCGGCCTCGCGGGAACAGGCGGACCTGGAGGCCGCGGAGTTCTACGACCTGCTGCTGAACCGGCTGTTCTCCGACCCCGTCCTGCTGGGCGAGTACCCCGAGGGCATCGGCGAGTTGATGCCGGGAGACGTCTCGGCCGACCTCAAGGTGATCGGGGAGCCACTGGACTGGTACGGCGTCAACTACTACGCGCCGACCCGGGTGGGCGCCCCCCAGGGTGCGGACATCGAGTTC
The DNA here is from genome assembly GCF_009377185.1 of Streptomyces spongiae. Classification (GTDB taxonomy): domain Bacteria; phylum Actinomycetota; class Actinomycetes; order Streptomycetales; family Streptomycetaceae; genus Streptomyces; species Streptomyces spongiae. Next base: position 8,584 of record NZ_VJZC01000230.1, on the reverse strand, counting down.
GGCGGGCTGACGATCCCGGCCGAACTCCCCTTCTCCGTAAGGGAGATCGAGGACGTACCGGTGACGGACTTCGGCTGGCCGGTGGTCCCGGAGGGCCTGACCGAGCTGCTCACCGGCTTCCGCGAGCGCTACGGCGACCGGCTGCCGCCCATCGTCATCACCGAGAACGGCTGCTCGTACGAGGGCATCGATGACCAGCAGCGGATCACCTACCTCGACGGCCACATCCGGGCACTGCACCGCGCGATGGAGGCGGGCGTGGACGTCCGCGGCTACTTCGTGTGGTCGTTGCTCGACAACTTCGAGTGGGCGGAGGGGTACGCGCGCCGCTTCGGCCTCGTGCACGTCGACTTCGACACGTTGGAGCGGACGCCCAAGGCGTCGTACGGGTGGCTGCGGGACGGACTGCGCAGCCGACGGCTGACTGAGGGTGACCGGGGGTGACCGAGACTGACCCGGCTGCCCCGATTCACCCATTTCCACTCATCTCCTTCACTCATTTCCACGAACACATGACGTGACCGCCTTCACTCACCGTGACTGTTCGCAGGTTGACGCCCACCCCGGCGGTTCCCAAGCTGGTAGACGGGGCTGGTGGAAGGGACTGCGTCGTGAGTGGTGGGCAGAGCGGACTTCCCCGGTTGCTGACGGCAGCCGAGATGGCCGCGCCGGTGGACGCCGTCGACGTGGTCGCGGAGGACCTGCGACGGCGTTTCAGGGCGGCGAAGGTCTCGTTCCTCATCGTTGACCTGACGGGGAAGGCGGTGGCGCGGCTGTCGACCGCCCCTGTGGAGGGTGGGCGGGAGGCGGAGCGGATCCCCCTGCTCGGCAGCGTCTACGAGGAGGTCATCCGTACTCAGCGGCTGTATCAGGAGGCGACCGGCCAAGGACAGCGGGTGATCATGCCGGTCACCAACCGGGGGGACGCGATCGGGCTGCTGGAACTGATCCTGCCGGACGACCCCGGCGAGGACGTCCTTGCCGAGGTCGGGGAAGCGGCCCACGCCCTGGCCTACATCGTGATCGCCAACGGGCGCTTCACCGACCTCTACACCTGGGGCAAACGCTCGAGACCCCCCACCTTGGCCGCAGAGATCCAGTACCAGCTACTGCCCCCGTCGCTGTCGTGCGAGGCCGCGCAGTTCACGCTGGCCGGGAACCTGGAGCCCTCGGAAGACCTCAGCGGCGACACGTTCGACTACGCCCTGGACCGCGACACGCTTCAGGTGTCGGTGACCGACCCCATGGGCCACGACATCAAGGCCGCCCTGGCCGCCACGATCCTGGTGAGCGCCCTGCGCGGCGCCCGCCGCGCGGGAGCCGGCCTGGCCGAACAGGCCCACCGGGCCGACCAGGCACTGATCGACCACGGCCACGGTCACGCCACCGGGCAGCTGCTGCGCATCGATCTCCACACCGGGCAGGCCCAGCTCGTCAACGCCGGTCACCCCTGGCCACTCCGCATGCGCGAGGGAGCTGTGGAAGTGATCACCTGCGAGGTGGACCATCCCTTCGGGCTGTCCACGTTCACACCCCACCCCTACCGCGTTCAGGACCTCGATCTGCGCCCCGGTGACCGTCTGCTCATGATCACCGACGGCATGCTCGAACGCCATGGGGAGAAGGTCGACCTGCCCGCCCTGCTGGAGCGCACCCGGGACCTGCACCCACGGGAGACCGCGCTGGCGCTGACGTCCGCGGTCCGGGACGCCGCCGACGGCCGGCTCGAAGACGATGCCACCGCCATGTGCCTGGACTGGCACGGCCCTCAGGAGACCCAGCGGCACACCAGCTCCGGGGCGGACACCTGGCAGGCCTCAGCCGCCCGCACGAAGCAGCAGCCGTGACGAGGAGGTCGCTCCCCTGGACGGTGTCGGGCGGCCGGTGAGCAGCTCTCGCGCCTGACCAGGCCGCTTCAGAACCCCAACCGCCGCAACTGCTTCGGATCCCGCTGCCAGTCCTTCGCGACCTTCACATGGAGGTCCAGGAACACGGGCGTCCCCAGAAGCGCCTCGATCTGCTTGCGGGACTTGATGCCGACGTCCTTCAGGCGCTTGCCCTTGGGGCCGATGATGATGCCCTTCTGGCTGGGCCGCTCGATGAACAGGTTGGCGTGGATGTCGAGGAGGGGCTTGTCCGCCGGGCGGTCCTCCCGGGGGAGCATCTCCTCCACGACCACCGCGATGGAGTGCGGGAGCTCGTCCCGTACACCCTCCAGGGCCGCCTCACGGATCAGCTCGGCGACCATGACCTGCTCCGGCTCGTCCGTCAGGTCGCCCTCGGGGTAGAGGGTCGGGCCCTCGGGGAGGAGGGGGATCAGGAGGTCCGCCAGCAGGCTCACCTGCTTGTCACCGACCGCCGACACCGGGACGATCTCCGCCCACTCGAAGCCCAGCTCCTTGCCCAGCTGGTCGATCGCGATCAGCTGCTCGGCCAGCGCCTTGGAGTCCACCAGGTCGGTCTTCGTGACGATCGCGACCTTCGGGGTCTTCCTGATCCCCGCCAGTTCCTTCGCGATGAAGCGGTCACCCGGCCCGATCTTCTGGTTCGCGGGCAGACAGAAGCCGATCACGTCGACCTCCGCCCACGTCGTACGGACCACGTCGTTGAGCCGCTCCCCCAGCAGCGTGCGCGGCTTGTGCAGTCCTGGGGTGTCGACCAGGATCAGCTGCGCGTCCGGCCGGTGCACGATGCCCCGCACCGTGTGCCGCGTCGTCTGCGGCCGGTTCGAGGTGATCGCCACCTTCTGCCCGACCAGTGCGTTCGTGAGGGTGGACTTGCCCGCGTTGGGGCGGCCCACGAAACAGGCGAAGCCCGCGCGGTGGACGGCCCCCGAGGACCCCGCGGACTCCTGGGACTCCGACGGCTCGGGTGACTGGGTGCGAAGGCTCATGGCGCCCATTGTCCCTGATCCAAGAAGCCCCACCGCACAGTCGTCCACACCCGCCCCTGACCGTGAGCTTTCGGAAACCCGTGCGCAACGAAACCTGGCGGAAACACATCTGTTCGCGGTGCGAAACGCGTACCGGTGACTCTCTGACGAGCCCCCGCCACCTTGGGAGACACCGTGACCCTGGCCGCCGCACTCGCACAAGGCCGCATCGACACCGGCGACACCGCCTGGCTGCTCGCCGCCACCGCCCTCGTCCTGCTGATGACTCCGGGCCTGGCCCTGTTCTACGGCGGCATGGTCCGCACGAAGAGCGTCCTCAACATGCTGATGATGAGCTTCGTGTCGATCGCCCTGGTCACGGTGGTGTGGCTGGCCGCCGGTTACTCCCTGACCTTCGGGGACGACATCGCGGGCGGGCTCGTCGGCGGGCTGGAGCACGCCGGCATGGCGGGCCTCGGTCCGGACAGCGTCCAGGGCACGGTCCCCACCCTCCTCTTCGCCACCTTCCAGCTCACCTTCGCCGTCATCACGGCGGCCCTGGTCAGCGGCGCCGTCGCGGACCGGGCGAAGTTCGGGGCGTGGCTCGTCTTCGTGCCCCTCTGGGCGCTGCTCGTATACGTTCCGGTCGCCCACTGGGTCTGGGGACCCGGCGGCTGGATCCTCGACAGGCTGGGCGCGCTCGACTTCGCCGGCGGCCTTCCCGTCGAGATCACGTCCGGCGCCTCCGGCCTGGCCCTCTGCCTGGTCCTCGGCCCGCGCCTGGGCTTCAAGAAGGACGCGATGCGCCCGCACAACCTGCCCATGGTGATGCTGGGGGCCGGTCTGCTCTGGTTCGGCTGGTTCGGGTTCAACGCCGGCTCGGCCCTCGGCGCCAACGGTCTCGCGGCCGCCGCCTTCCTCAACACCCTCGCCGCCGGCTGCACCGGCCTCCTCGGCTGGCTCTTCGTGGAGCAGCGCCGCGACGGCCACCCGACCACGCTCGGCGCCGCGTCCGGCGCGGTCGCGGGCCTCGTCGCGATCACCCCGTCCTGCGGTTCGGTGTCCCTGCTGGGCGCCCTGGTGGTCGGACTGGCCGCGGGCGTCGTCTGCTCGTATGCCGTGAGCTGGAAGTTCAAGCTGAACTACGACGACTCGCTGGACGTCGTCGGCGTCCACCTGGTCGGCGGAGTCATCGGTACGGTCCTCATCGGCGTCTTCGCCACCGAGTCCATGACCGGCGGAGCCGAGGGCCTGCTGTACGGCGGCGGGCTCGCCCAGCTCGGCAAGCAGCTGGTGGCGGTCGCGGCCGTGGGGACGTACGCCTTCGCCGTGACGTACGGCATCGCCAAGCTGATCGACAAGGTCATGGGCTTCCGCGCGGGCGAGGAGCAGGAGCAGACCGGCCTGGATCTTACGGTGCACGCCGAAACGGCCTACGATCACGGCGTCCTGGGCCACGGCGCCCCGGTCACCTCGTCCGCATCGTCCGTCCCCAGCGCGCAGAAGGTCAGCAACCAGGCATGAAGCTCATCACCGCCATCGTCAAGCCCCACCGCCTCGACGAGGTCAAGGCCGCCCTCCAGGAGCTCGGCATCCGCGGTCTCACCGTCTCCGAGGCCAGCGGTTACGGCCGCCAGCGCGGCCACACCGAGGTGTACCGCGGCGCCGAGTACCGCGTCGACCTCGTCCCGAAGGTGCGCATCGAGGTCGTCGTCGGGGACACGGACACCGACGCGGCCGTCGACGCCATCGTCAAGGCCGCCCAGACCGGCAAGATCGGCGACGGCAAGGTGTGGATCATGCCCGTCGAGACGGTCGTACGGGTCCGCACGGGCGAACGGGGCGAGGACGCGCTCTGAAGGCGGCCAGCGCCCCGATAGGGGCGCGGGGCCGGATGGTGCGGGCGACGCCGGAGAGCGCGACCCGGGCCGGACGGCGCGGGCGTCGCCGGAGAGCGCGGGGCGGCGCTGGAGGTGCGGGGCGGCGCTGGATTTCTCCGGCCGGGGCCGAGGCTTTTAGGGGCGCGGGGAACTGCGCGACCAGCCACAACGGACTCGCAGCCGACCAACTACCCGGTCAGCCCCCTGACGGAGTAAGACCCGACGCCCGGCGCCGCCGAACCCTGAACACCACGACCGCCACCACCAGCCCCACCCCCAGCACCGCAGCCACCAACCAAGGCAACGCGAAGAACGACACACTGGCCGACTCCCGCGCGTCCTCCGCGGACGCGGTCAACGTGACGTCCCCCCAGTCGAGTTGCGGAGCACCCCGCCAGGGTTCGGTGAGCCGCACGCTCTGGCCCGGCAGCAGCTCCGAGGGGATGCCCTTCAGGTCGCGGGACAGGAGCGTACGGCCGAAGAGGCCCTGGGCCTTCAGTTCGACCCGTGGATTGAGGGTGACGTTGCCGGTGTTGTGGAGGGTGTACGAGATCCTCGCCGTGCTGTCACCCATGCCGGGCACGAGGGGCTGCGAGTGCTGGACGCGGACCTTCTCGACGGCGAGCGCGGGGACCGTCGGCCCGTTCACCCGCAGGTAGACGCGGGCGCCCACGGCCCGCTGCACCCCGACCGCGAGCGACCCGTCATCGGTGTCGATCCGCTCGTCGAGGGCCACCAACGCGCCCGGGTGGTCACCCGGTTCGGCCCGCTCGGGCACGCGCAGGGTGAACGGCACGGTGACGGTGCGGCGTGGCGGAACGGTCACCCGGGACTTCGCGGGCTTCGCCCAGGCACCCACTCCGCGCTGCTTCTCCTTCACCGTACGGACCGCGAACCCGCCGTCGCGGGCGGTGTTGTAGGCGTCGGCCGCGTAGAGGCGGAACGTCAGCGGCTTGCCGGTCTTGTTGGCGACGACGATCTTGTCCTTGATCGTCGTGCCGGGGTCGGCGGTGACGTAGAAGTACGGCCGCTGGGAGATCTCGGAGGAGACGGGGAACACGGACCAGCTGCCGTTGTCGGCGGCGTACGAGGGACCGGCCGGCCACAGCAGCAGCGCCAGGGGCAGCAACAGAGCGGTGAGGAGGAGGGCGTACGGCTTGCGCATGGGTGCGGACCCCCGCAGACGTTGCTCGGTGATGTGGTGGGCGGGCGGGTGCGCGCCCGGCCCACGTGGGATGACGGCCGTCAGGTGAGGGTGAGCGTCAGGACGCCCGCGTACGAGCCGGGCGGCGTGGGCGCCGGGACCTTCAGCGAGAGCTTGGCGTCCACGGTGAACTCACCACCGGTGAGCGTGCCGTTGGGAGCGGACGCCAGGGTCGCGCCCTCGCTGCCCACCGAACCGGCCGAACCGGCCTGGCAGGTGCTGGAGCTGCCGTCCTTGGTGACGCACGCCGGGGTCCAGCTCAGCTGGGAGGCGGGGATGCTCGCCCCCGGACCGGTGAAGTCGGTGACCTTGCCGGTCAGCGACCAGCCGGCCGTACCGCCGCGGTGGTCCTCGACGGTGACCGTCTGCAGATCGCCGTCGGCCGTGCCGCCGGAACCGAACTCGACGGAGCCGAGGTCGACGTTGTCACCGGCCTGGCTCATGGACAGCGTGCCCGCGGTGACCTTGGCCTTGATCTTCTGGCTGCCCTCGGGGACAGGGGTGTCGTCGATCACGACGTACGCGGCCGGACCGGCGCCCTTGCTGTCGCTCCAACTGCCGCCCTCGTACGCCACGACGCCCGTCGTCGTCTTGTCGTTCACGGTCAGAGTGCCGCTGAAGGCGCCCTGGCCGTCCGCGGTGGCGGTGGCCTTGTCCTCGGTCTGGGCCGCGCCCGACCGGCCGGCGAGGGTGACGGTCGCCCCCGGCGTGAAGTTGCTGCCGGTGACGGTGACACCGGCACCCGGGCTGCCGGAGGCCGAACCCAGCGAGATGGCACGGGTGTTGGTCTCGCTGCCGTCCGTGGCGGTGACCGTCTCGGAGACCGGCGCGGGCGGGTTGGTCACCGTGCAGGGGGTGTCCAGTTCGAGGATGTAGCTGGTGTGGATGTTGTAGTCGCCGGGCGAGAGGGTGATCGCGCCGGGCGAGGTGACCGTGAAGGTGCCGGTCATGGAGAAGGACGGGAAAGCGCCCCCGCCCGGTACCGGGTCGTTCTTCTTCGGCCCCGCGACCGTGATGTCGCCCGTCTGCGCCCCGCCCAGGGTGACCTTGCCGGTGGGCGTCATGATGTCGGCCGGCAGGGGGAGCTGGGTCGGGTTGTTGGCGGCGGGCTTGACCACCGTGTACGTCACGGTGACGGTGTCGCCCACCTTGGGTGTGGCCTTGTCCACCGTGATCTGCGCGGTGGTGGTGCCGTCGATGGGCGGGATGCCCGCGATCGGCGGTGGGACGCAGTGCGTGGCGAAGTCCACGGCGGCGGACTGGGCGCTCGCGGCACCGGCGGGCGCGGCGAGCGCGCCTCCGGTGGTGACGGCGAGCGCGGTCGCACCGAGGAGCGCGGCCAGGCGGCGTCTTCGTACGACGCCCCTTCGTGCGACACCTCTTCGGCTGATCGATCCCATGGATACCCCCTTGAGGGATGTGGGCGCGGCGACTCGGCCACGCCGACAGGGGGCCATTGATGTGCGGGTCGTGTGAGAAGTCAAGGGAAGCGTGGCACTGAAACTGATGGGCCATCAGGTTCTGGCAACGTCGCTCTCCAGCAGGCCACTTGGGGGTGAGCCGTGGCCGGAATGCCGACCGGTGCCGCCCTGGAGGCCACCCAGGGACGGCACCGGCCTTCACGCGTTGCACACGCGAGGGGTTAACACGACGGTTGACGCGAGGGGTTGACCCGAGGGATTCACTCGAACACGAACGGCCCCGGCGACTGCTTACCCGTGGCGGTGCACGTCACGGTGATCCCGAAGATCACCATCTTGAGGGAGCCGCCGTACGCTTCCAGGCTGTCCCCGGCGGCGACGGTGCCGGTGAGCGGCCCGACGGTGACTCCGTCCCCGGCGGCCATCGCCGGGTTCTCCTTGCCGCTGAACACGGTTGTGCCGCCGCTCGCCTTCACGAAAGTGAGGGTGGACTGGATGGAGTCCTCGCTGAGCGCGAGGGGCGCGGTGATCGCGCTGGAGCTGACGGTGACGGTGGCGGAGGTGCCGGTTTGGGTGGCCGTGAGGGTGGCGGAGCCGCCACCGTACAGGCCGCAGTTGGCGGTGATCGTCGCGCTCTGCGGCGTGACGGCCGCGGCGCTGGGCGCGAAGGCGAGCCCGGCGACGGCGACCGACCCGGCCACCAGTGCGGCGCTGACCCCGAAACGCTTGCGTCTCATCTGAATCATGTTCCTTCCCTGATACGGGAACTGCCATGTGGGGACGGAGCTGTGGACCGCCGCGGTCCGGGCACGCGGACTCGCCACCGGGCCGGTGTGAGGTGGGGCCGGCCTGGTGAGGATGCGGGGAGACGCGTGCGCGCGAACCAACCACCGCGAGCGGGGTGCGGCACGCTGCGCGGCGGAATCTGACGGTCCGTCGGAAGAGCGGCTTCCATTGACGCGTGGGTAACCGGGGATTGCAAGACGCACCCCACCAGTTCTTCCAAGGGGCCGTGAAAGTGGCCGAAGTTGGTCCTCGGGTGGGTGGTGAGTGGTGTCGTGTTTGGGACCGGTTACTTGGTTCTGTCCCGTGGTGCGGGTTCCTCGCCCCGGGTCTTCTATCGCGCCCGCACGACTTTCCGCACATCCGGGCCCTTGCCTACCGGCCGATCCACACCCACCCGAGCCCCCCGGCTCCGCTCCACTTC
>NZ_VJZC01000229.1 GCF_009377185.1 Streptomyces spongiae | reverse complement strand
CCCGCCGCCCGCGGCGCGCGAGCCGTACCGCGCGCACCCCCGGCCAGCTCGTCCGGCCCGGGCACCCGCATCGACGTGTGGGTGTCCCGGTTCGAGTCGGGCTTGGCCCCCGGCACCAGGGGCACCGCCCCCCGCCGCACCCGCTCCCGGGGCGCGGCCGACTCCGTCTCCTCCTCGTGCGCCTCCGGCTCCGTATCCGGCTCGTCCACGTCCAACGGCGGCATCCCCACCAGCGACGGCAACTGCTCCCGCAACCGCGCGCCCAGCTCCGAGGCCCGCAGCCGCGAGGCCGGCGCCTTGGCCAGGCACTGCACGAGCAGCTGCCACAGCTCCTCCGGGATGCCGGGGAGGGGGACGACCGTCTCGGTGACGTGGCGACGCAGTACGGCGCCCGGGTGCCCGCCACCGAACGGCGTGAAGCCCGCCAGCAGCTCGTACAGCACGGTCGCCAGCGCGTAGATGTCGACGGAGGCCCTGGGCGGCAGACCTTCCACGATCTCCGGGGCCAGATAGTCGGGCGTACCGATGATCTTCGTCGCGCGCGTACGGCGTGGAGAATCGATCAGCTTCGCGACGCCGAAGTCCGTGAGGAGGGCCGGATGCGCACCGCCGGGTCCCAGCGGTCCCTGCATGTCCAGCAGCACGTTCTCCGGCTTCACGTCCCGGTGCACCACCCCGGCCGCGTGCGCCGCCGCCAGACCGTCCGCGACGTCCGCCACGATCGCGACCGCCGCCTCGGGTGCCATCCGCCGCTCGCGGTCGAGACGGGTGCGCAGATCCGTGCCGCGGACCAGGTCCATGACGAGCGCCAGGTCGTTGCCGTCCACCACGAGGTCCCGCACGGACACCACGTTCGGGTGGTCGAGACCCAGCAGCGCCGTCCGCTCCTGGACGAAGCGCCCCACGAGCTCCTGGTCGGAGGCGAGGTCCTCGCGCAGCAGCTTGATGGCGACGGGCCCCTCCGGCCCCTCACCCAGCCACACCGTGCCGGCGCTGCCCCGCCCCAGAATCTGGTTCGCGGTGTACCGGCTCCCGATCTTCCGTGCCAAAACTGCTCCTACGGCCGCGTGTTGTCGCTAAAACTACGCGTCCGGCGAGCCAACCTTCACCGCGGAGACGGAAATCACCCGTCAGATGTCGACAAGTCACCAACCCCGGCAAGGCGTCGCGGGCGCACGAAAACGACGTACGTCGACGATTGTGAAGACGAACGCGAAGACGGCGCGAAAAGGACACCCGGGGGTGGAAGTGTCTTCGGCCGACCGGAGTACGGCCGAGGCCCGGACCGGGACCGGGACCGGGACCGGGACCGGGAGCAGGCAGCTTGCAGCGGGCAGCAGGCAGCTTGCTACTGGCGCAAGTCCGAGGCGCTCCCGCTCACGTCCTCGATCCATCCGGTGATGTCGCCGACCCAGGTCGTGAGCTGGTCCCAGTAGCCCTTGGTCGTCCCGATCCATCCCTGGAGCGGGCTGAACTCCCAGACCAGCCAGCCCGCCACGAACAGGATGACGATCGTGAAGAGGCACCCCTTCAGACAGCCGAGGCCGGGGATACGCATCGGGTTGGCGCTGCGCTGACGCGGCTGCCGGGGCTCACGGGGCTCGCGCTGCGGGCGCGGCGCCGGCTGCTGGGGCTGCTGCGGAGGCGGCGGCGCGTACCGCTGCGGCTGGGGCGGCGGGGGCGCCTGCCGCTGGGGCGCGTACTGCTGGGGCTGCTGCTGCGGGTAGCCGTAGTCCTGACCGGGCGGTGCCTGCTGCGGGCGCCGGCCCTGCGGCGGCTGCTGGGGCGGCCGCCCGGCCTGTCGCTGCGGGCGGCGGCGCAGCGGGTCCTCGCTGGGGTCGAGGTACTGGACCTGTGTCTGTTCGTTGCGGTCGCGGGCCGCGCGGAGCTGGTTCTGCCAGGGGTGCGGGTCCTCCGGTCCGCCGCCCTGCCCCGGCCCGCCGGGCGGGTTCGGCGGCATCGACGGCATGACGGCCGTCGGGTCGGCGGCACCTTGGGGGCCCGCGGGGCCCGAGGTGTGCTGCATCACACTGGTCGCCGCGTTCGGGTCGTACGTGCCCGCGTTGTTCGGCAGGACCTGGGTGGGGTCGGCGGAGCCGAACGGTTCGGGCGTGCCCGGAACCTGCGCGGGCGCCGGGTCGGGGGCGAGGAGGGCGCCCACACCCTCGGCGGCGGCGATCTGCGCGGAGTTCACGTGGACACCGATGCCCTCGGCGACGACCCGCAGCCCGCGCGCGAGGTTCTCGGCGCTGGGCCGCTCCTCCGGGCTCTTGCGCAGGCAGCGCTCGATGACCGTCCACAGCGGGTCCGGGACGGTGGACGGGCGGCGCGGCTCGGCGCTGAGGTGCTGGTGCAGCACTTCGAGCGCGGAGCCGCCGCCGAACGGGGGACGCCCGGTGACCAGCTCGTACAGCAGGATCCCGGCGCCGTAGATGTCGACGGCGGAGGTCTGGGGGCGGCCCTCGGCGCCCTCGGGGGCGACGTACGCGGGCGTGCCGACGAACTCGCTGGTCCTGGTGAGGCCCGGGGAGTCGGCGAGGCGCGCGATGCCGAAGTCGGTCAGCATCGGGTGCATCTGGCCGCCCTGCTGCTGGAGCAGGACGTTCGCGGGCTTCAGGTCGCGGTGGACCACCCCGTCGGCGTGGCTGGCGGCGAGCGCGTCGGCGATCTGGGCGGTGAGCAGGGCGGCGGCGACGGGCGTGAAGGGGCCGTTCTCCCGCAGGTAGCGGTGCAGGTCCGGGCCGTCGACCAGGTCCATGACCAGGGCCAGCAGATCGCCCTCGACCACGAGGTCCCGCACCCGCACGATGTTCGGGTGCGTGAGGCGGAGCAGGACGGAGCGCTCCCGCAGGAACCGCATCACGATGTCCGCGTCGTTGGCGAGCTCCTCCTTGAGGACCTTGATCGCCACGGTCTCGCCGGGGCTGCCGGGAACGGCCGCCTCGGCGCCCGCGGTCTCCCGCTGGCGGGCGCGCCAGACTGTGCCTGTGGCGCCGCGTCCAAGCGGCTCCTCCAGGAGGTACTTGCTCCCTACCGGCCGCACGTCATGGGCTCCCTGTTGCTTGCTTGCCTGGTCGGTGTTGCTTGCCTGCTGGTGATTCCACCGGTCTCGCCGGGGATTCGGGTGTTCCGCCCCACTGTAGTGCCGCCGTCCGCGGGACCGGGGTGTCGTCGTCCTGTGCTCTCCCGCACGCCCCCACTCGGACGGCTGCGCGCGACGCATGCGAGTACGTACGCGTTCCCCTGCTCGTTCGATGACATTCCCGTACGCGGCCATTCCCGTACGCGTTCGACAGGAAGACGCGCTCCGGCGTGCCGTTGGTTGCCGGAGCGCGAACGTGACCGATCTCAAGCGGGCATCCAGTGGGCATCCGCTGTCCACTGGTCAGGCACTTTTGCGGGCAGAGCCGACCAATCAAGATCACTTGCCCCTCGAAGGCGCCCACGTTGTCAGTGGCAGGTGCGAGGATGCCTTCAGTACTGGCCGATGCGCCCGTGCGCGGTGGGGGGAAGTCTGCGGTGGGGACCGGCAGGCTCATCCCCGTGCCCGCCGCGGGTGCCCGCGCGGAAGGGACCGCTGACGGCGATGCAGATCCGGCTGACCGTCGTAGACCCGCTGGGGCCGTCCTCGGAGCCGCGAGGACGTGCCACGGCCTGCGATGTGCTGGTGACGGCACCGGCGGGGACCGCGCTGGCCGCAGTGGCCTCCGGTCTCGCGTCGGCGGTCGGCGGGGACGGTGGCGCCGCCCAGCCGGAGCGGAGCCGGGACCACGGCGGCGGGGCCGTCGTGCTGTACGCGGGCGCGGAGCGGCTGGACGCGCAGCGCTGCACCCTGGGCGAGCCCCCGCTGGTCGACGGCGCCGTGCTGTCCCTGGGCGCCCCGGAGCCCGGACCCGAGGTGGACGAGTCGGCGCCCAGACTGCACGTGGTGGCGGGCCCGGACGCGGGCGGCGTCCACTTCCTGCACGGCGGCAGGATCGAGATCGGCCGCTCCGCCGACGCGGACGTCCCCCTCGACGACCCGGACGTCTCCCGCCTGCACTGCGCGGTGACGGTCGCCGAGGACGGCCGTGTCTCGGTCGCCGACATCGGCTCGACCAACGGCACGACACTCGACGGCACCCGTGTGGGCGACCGCCCGGTGCCCCTCACCCCGGGGGCGCTGCTGCGCATCGGCGAGTCGGCCCTCCGGCTGGCCCCGCCCGGCGGCATCAGTGCGGGCCCCGGAGCGCTGGGGACGGCGCCCGACGGGGAAGGGCATGTGCGGGTGGTCGCTGACGGTGACAGCGGGCCCCTCGTACCGGGGCAGGGCGGGGCGCCGCGGATCGAGAGCAGGGGCGCCCGCGGCGGGAGCTCGGCGACCGGCCACGGCACGACGACGTCTCCGGGCCGCTCGACGCCCCCCGCCAGTGAGAGCCCGGTGTCTCCCGGGCGTGCGACGGTTCCCGGCAGCCCGGCGGCCCTCGGCAGCTCGACCCCCGACGGCCAGGCCCCGGCCGACGGTGCTCCCGGCCCGGGCGGCACCCGCAAGGGAACCCCCGTGCGGGGTACGGACGTGCCGCGCGGGCCCAGGAAGCGCGGCGGCCTCTCCGCCTGGGCACGACGGCTGACCGGCGGGCGTGGCGAGGAGACGGGCGAGGCATTCGCCCCGTACGAGACGGATGAGGACGACTTCCCCCAGGAGCCCCCCGCCGCGGTGGCCCAGGCCCCGGAGAAGTGGCCGGACCCCGCCGCGCTGCTACTCACCGCGCTCGGGCCGGGCTCGCGGCTGTGGGAGCGGGAGCCGGAGCACCCGGAGGCACTGACGGTCCGGCTGGGCACGGCCGACCGGGCGGCGCCCGACGGTTCGGGGCTGCTGCCCGCGGTGCCGGTGACCGCGGGGCTGCGCGAGGTCGGCGCGCTGGGGCTCGCGGGGCCCCGCGCGCGGCTGCTGGGCCTGGCCCGCGCGGTCGTGGCACAGCTCGCCGCGCTGCACTCGCCCGACAGCCTGGAGCTGGTCCTGATCAGCGCGGACCGTTCCCGCCCCGCCGAGGAGCGCGCGGCCGACTGGTCCTGGCTCGGCTGGCTCCCCCACGTCCGCCCGGGGCACGGCCAGGACTGCCGCCTCCTCATGGCGTACGACCGCGACCAGGCCACCGCGCGCACCGACGAGCTCCTGCGCCGCCTGGAGGACCACCTGGCGGACACCGGGCTCGGTGCGACGGGGGCACCCGGCGCGGACGACACACGCGGCACCGACGAGGACGCCCCCGGCAAGCGCCCGGTGCGCCGGCCCTCCTGGGCCCGGGACGACGACCCGGCGGACGCCGCCTTCGCCGGGCCGTACACAGTGGTGCTGGTGGACGGCGACCCCGGCGGAGCCGATGTGCGCAAGGCCGTCACGAGGCTGGCGGGAGAGGGACCGGTCGCGGGCATCCATGTCGTGTGCCTCGCCGAGACGGAGGCCGCGTCGCCGGCGTCGCCGGTGTCGGAGACGTACGAGGCCGCGTGCGAGGTGTCGCCCGTGTTCCGCGAGTGCGGGGCCGTCGCCCTGCTCAGCGGGGACGTCGCCACGGCACTGCGGTTGATGCGGGTCGCCCCGGCCCGGTCCGCGGGCCACCCGTCGGGCGACACCGCGCGCAGCGCACACCCCGAGCCCCCGGGGCACCACGCGCGCGCGTCGGAGCCCACGGCCCACACACCCACGCGCGCCACCGACCACGCGCCGTCGGCGGCGACGGGCCACGGCTCCTCCGACCAGGCGAGCCGCACCCACCTCAACCTGATGGGTCACCTGCCCGCCGACACCGACGGCCACGCGCGCCCCGCCGGAGCGCACCCCACCGCCGGTGCTCCCTCCCCTTCCTCCCCTTCTTCTCCTTCCTCCCCTTCTTCTCCTTCCTACCCTTCTTCTCCTTCCTCCCCTTCCGGCCCGATAACTCCCGGCATCGTGGCCGCTGTAGACGCGGTCTCAGGGGCGTGGGCCGAGCGGTTCGCGCGGGCGCTGGCGCCGTTGCGGTCGGACGGCGCCCTCGGTGAGCGGCACGCGCGTGTGTCGGCGCCGTTGCCCCAGTCGGCGCGGCTGCTGGACGAGTTGGGGCTGGCGCGGGCCACCCCGGCGTCCCTGATGGCGCGTTGGGCGGACGCGGCCGACGACACGCAGACGGTCGGCGGGCGGGCCTGGGCCGTGCTCGGCGCCGGTCCACGCGGGCCCGTGTGCGCGGACCTCGCCACCGACGGCCCCCATCTGCTGATCGAGGGCCCGGCCGGCAGTGGCCGTACGGAGTTGCTGCGCTCCGTCGCCGCGTCGCTCGCCGCCGCCGAGCGCCCCGACCGGCTCGGCATCGCCCTCGTGGACGGGCAGGACGGCAGCGGCAGCGGCCACGGCCCCCGTCCGGGCGACGGGCTGGGCGTCTGTACCGACCTGCCCCACGTCGGCACGCATCTCGCGGCCCACGACCCGGTCCGTATGCGGGAGTTCGCGCAGTCCCTGAGCGCCGAGCTCAAACGCCGTGCGGAGTTGCTCGGCCGTCTGGACTTCATCGCGTGGCACGCCCAGCGGGGGGTGTCCGGCCGTGTTGTCGCCCAGCGCTCGCCGAGGGGCACGGCGAGCGCGCCCGGCGCGCCGTCGTCCACCTCCCCCGGCGCCTCCGCCTGTACGTCGTCCGGTACCTCCCCCGGTACCTCGTCCGGCGCCGACGACCTCGACACACCGCCCAGTTCCACCCTGCGCCTGCGCCCGTCCGCGTCCCGGGACCGCACCGATCCCGGCCCGCCGCTCGCCCGTCTGGTGGTGATCGTGGACGACCTCGACGCGCTGCTGTCCCCGCCGCTCGGCTCGCCGGGCCGCCCGGCGGCCGGTTCCGTCGTGCGGGCCCTGGAGGCCGTGGCCCGGGAGGGTGCCCGCCTCGGTGTGCACCTGGTCGCCGCCACCTCGGGCGGCACGCGTACGGCGGAGACCGACCTCGCCCGCGCGGCCACGCTCCACGTCACCCTGGAGTCACCCTCGCCGGGCCCGGACGAACCGGCGCCGGGACGCGGCCAACTGACCGTCCAAAGCAACCGGCCCGACGGTCACCCCGCCCCCGACCGCACGACTCCCTTCCAGGCCGGCCGTGTCACGGGCCGCATCCCCCGTACGGCCACGCTCCGCCCCACGGTCGTCCCCCTGGACTGGACCCGCATGGGCGACCCCCCGACCCGCCGCCCGGTCCGCGAGCTGGGCAACGGCCCGACGGACCTGGCCCTCCTGGCCAGCGCCCTGGACCGCGCGGCCCGCGAGGTCTCGGCGACGGAGGTGCCTTCGCTCCTGTGACAGCGGTACGGCTCGCCCCGTTCCACGTCACGACGCTATTACGATCACCGAGTTGACACAGCAGGCGCTCTTGCCGCCCCCAAGTACCCGGCGTAGACCAGTGCCACGGGACAGCGCTCGGACGTTCGATGACGAACGAAGAACGGGGCAGTGATGCGCAGCATTCTTCGTACACCCAAGTCGCTCAAGCACACGTCACCACACAGGAAACCCGGAGCCGCCAAGGCCGTTGCGGCCCTCGCCGCGGGCGTCCTCGCCCTCTCGCTCACCGCGTGCGGCGGTGACGACGACGGAGGCAACAAGGGCGGCGGTACGGGCAACGACGACGGCAGCAAGGCCACCGTTCAACTGCCCAAGCTGGACGGTCAGAAGCTGGAGGTCGCGGCCGTCTGGACCGGTCCGGAGCAGGAGAACTTCACCAAGGTCCTGGACGAGTTCGAGAAGCGCACGGGAGCGACGGTCAGCTTCGTACCGACGGGCAACAACACCTCCACGTTCCTCGGTACCAAGATCGAGGGCGGCAAGCCGCCGGACGTCGCGTTCCTGCCCCAGGTCGGCGTGCTGCACCAGTTCGCCGAGAAGGGCTGGATCAAACCGATGGGCAGCGCCGCCGAGGAGCAGTTGAAGAAGAACTTCTCCCAGGGGTGGCAGGACCTCGGGGCGTACAAGGGCAAGCAGTACGGGGCGTATGTGAAGGCCGCGAACAAGTCCCTGGTCTGGTACAACACCGAGGCGTTCGAGGCGGCGGGCATCACCGAACCCCCGAAGACCTGGGACGAGTTCATGCAGACCGCGCAGACGCTGTCCGACGCGGGCTCCCCCGCGGTCTCCATCGGCGGCGCGGACGGCTGGACGCTCACCGACTGGTTCGAGAACGTCTACCTCTCGCAGGCGGGCCCGGAGAAGTACGACCAGCTCGCCCAGCACAAGATCAAGTGGACGGATCCCTCCGTCAAGGAGGCCCTGACCACCCTCGGCCAGTTGTGGGGCAAGGACGACCTGATCGCGGGCGGCCGCAAGGGCGCCCTGGGGACGGAGTTCCCGAAGTCGGTCATCCAGACGTTCTCCGGTGACACCCCGGCCGCGATGGTCTTCGAGGGCGACTTCGTGACCGCGAACATCAACGCCGACACCAAGGCGAAGGTGGGCACGGACGCCAAGGTGTTCCCGTTCCCGGCGGTCGGCGCCGACTCCCCGGTGGTCAGCGGCGGTGACGTGGCGGTGGCCCTGAAGGAGAGCAAGGGCGCGCAGGCCCTGATGACGTTCCTGGCGTCGACGGACGCGGCCGACATCTGGGCGGCGCAGGGGGGCATCCTCTCCCCCAACAACAAGATGGACATGGGCTCGTACAAGGACGACGTCACCCGCGACATCGCCAAGGCGCTGCTCGACGCCGGTGACGACTTCCGCTTCGACATGTCCGACCAGGCTCCGGCGGCGTTCGGCGGCACCGCGGGTGTCGGCGAGCTCAAGGACTTGCAGGACTTCCTGCGGAACCCGAAGGACGTGGCGGGCGCCCAGCGCAAGCTGGAGGCGGACGCGGCCAAGGCGTACGGGAACGGCTGACGCCCCGACATGGCGGAAGCCGTTGCCAAGTCGACGGGGGGCGCCGGTGCGCTGCCGACGCCCCCCGTCGCACCGCGCAAGAGCGTGACGGGCACCCGGCTGTGGGTGGCGGTGCTGTTCCTGCTGCCCGCACTGGTGCTGCTCGGCGCGCTCGTGGTCTACCCGATCGGGTACTCGGTCTGGCGCAGTCTGTTCGACGCGGACGGCTCGGGCTTCGTCGGCTTCGACAACTACGTCGACATCTTCTCCGACGACTCCACGTTGACCGCCGTACGGAACACGGCGATCTGGGTGGCCGTCGCCCCCGCGGTCGTCACCGCGCTGGGCCTGATCTTCGCCGTCCTCACCGAACGGGTGCGCTGGGGAACGGCGTTCAAGCTGATCGTCTTCATGCCGATGGCGATCTCGATGCTCGCCGCGGGCATCATCTTCCGGCTGGTGTACGAGGCGGACCCGAACCAGGGCGTGGCGAACGCCGTGGTCACCTCCGTGCACGACGCGTTCGCCGACTCCTCGGTGTATCCGAAGGCCCGCCCGAACGCCCAGGTCAGCGATCTGAAGGCGTCCGGCGGCGGCTCGTTCACGACCACCGGTACGGTCAAGGCGGGCTCCCCGGCCCTGCTCCCCCTGGTCGGCATCGCGCCCAACAAGCTGCCCGGCACCCCGCAGGACGCCGAGGAAGCCACGGGCGACGGCGTCACCGGCACCGTCTGGCTGGACTTCAAGCTGGGCGGCGGCGGGGAGAAGGGCAGGATCGACGCGGGCGAGAAGGCGCTGAAGGGCGTCAAGGTCGAGGCGGTGAAGGACGGCAAGGTCGTTGCCTCCACGACCAGCGGCGCCGACGGCACGTTCTCCCTGCCCGAGAAGGCGGACGGCGCTCAACTCCGCCTCCCCGGCTCGAACTTCGCCGCGCAGTACGACGGCATCGACTGGCTCGGCCCGACCCTCGTAACCCCGGCCATCATCGGCTCGTACGTGTGGATGTGGGCCGGCTTCGCGATGGTGCTGATCGCGGCCGGTCTCGCCGGAGTGGACCGCAACCTGCTGGAGGCGGCCCGCGTGGACGGCGCCAACGAGTGGCAGGTGTTCCGCAGGGTCACCGTGCCGCTGCTGGCACCGGTCCTGGTCGTCGTCCTCGTCACGCTGATGATCAACGTGATGAAGATCTTCGACCTGGTCTACATCATCGCGCCGCAGGCCAGTTACGACGACGCGAACGTCCTCGCCCTGCAGTTGTACCTCGTGTCGTTCGGCGGCGGGGGCGACGAGGGGCTCGGCAGCGCGCTCGGTGTCGTCCTGCTGCTGCTCGTCCTGCCGGTGATGTGGGTCAACATCCGGCGCCTGAGGAAGGAGCGTCAGCGGTGACCGCTCTCGACACGCCCACGTCCGGCACGCCGGCGCCCGGAACTCCCGTACCCGACACCGCCGTACGCGCGAAACGGTCGCTCGTCTCGCGGGTGGCGAGCGGTGCGGCGGGCGGTGCGCTGCGCGTCTTCCTGCTGCTGGTGGCCCTGTTCTGGCTGGTGCCGACCTTCGGCCTGCTGGTCTCGTCGTTCCGTGAGCCGACCGACATCGCCTCCTCCGGGTGGTGGAAGGTCTTCTCGGCGCCCGCCCAGCTGACGGCGAAGAGCTACGAGTCGCTGCTGGAGAACGACGACATCACCCACTCCCTCTTCAACACGATCTGGATCACGGTCCCGTCGACGCTCCTGGTCATCCTGGTCGGCGCGATGGCCGGGTACGCGTTCGCGTGGATGGACTTCAAGGGCCGCGACTGGTGGTTCCTGGTCGTGGTGGGGCTGTTGGTGGTGCCGGTGCAGGTGGCACTGATCCCGCTGTCCGGGCTCTTCCGCGACCTCGGGATCTTCGGCGACCTCATCGGCGTGATCCTGTTCCACGTCGGCTTCGGACTGCCGTTCGCGATCTTCCTGTTGCGCAACTTCTTCGCGGAGATCCCCCGGGAGTTGCTGGAGGCGGCGCGGCTGGACGGTGCCGGGGAGGCCCGGCTGTTCCTGACCGTCGTCCTGCCGCTGGGCGCGCCGGCGATCGCGTCGCTGGGGATCTTCCAGTTCCTGTGGGTGTGGAACGACATGCTGGTCGCCCTGGTGTTCTCCGACTCGGGCTCGCAGCCGCTCACGGTCGCCCTGCAGCAACAGGTGCGGCAGTTCGGCAGCAACATCGAGATCCTCGCGCCGGGCGCCTTCATCTCCATGGTGATCCCGCTGGCCGTGTTCTTCGCGTTCCAGCGGCAGTTCGTGTCCGGGGTGATGGCGGGCGCGGTGAAGTAGACGGGCTCGTAGGGCAGTTACGTCACTCGACCGGAGGGGGCGGGCCGATTCCGGCGCGCTCCCTCCCCCTGTTCACTCCAGTTCATCCCACTTCCCCCGTATGGCACATCCGGCGTAACCCGAACGCCCGTCGGCGCGTTCCCGGGCAGTATGCCCGCGCCGACCCATGGATGTCCCCTGTGCCCAGGTTCAGTGTCATCGTCCCCGCTTACGAGGTTCAGGCGTACCTGCACGAGTGCCTGGATTCCGTGCTGTCCCAGTCCTTCACCGATCTCGAACTGATCGTCGTCGACGACTGCTCGCCGGACGCGTGCGGCGCGATCGCCGACGAGTTCGCAGCCCGCGATCCGCGCGTACGGCCCGTCCACCTTCCGGACAACGGGGGCCTCGGTCCCGCCCGCAACGCCGGACTGCGCCTCGCCACCGGCGACTACGTGGTCTTCCTGGACGGAGACGACACCCTCACCCCGGGTGCCCTCCAGGCGATCGCCGACCGCGTCAAGGAGACCGACGAGCCCGACCTCCTCGTCTACGACTACGCGCGCGCCTTCTGGTCCGGTGAGACCCGCCGCAACGAGCACGCCCTCGAACTCACCGAGAAGGGCCCGGCACCCTTCCGCCTCGACGAGCGGCCCGGACTGCTGTCGGTCATGAAGGTGGCGTGGAACAAGGCGTACCGGCGCGAGTTCCTCGACCGTGAGGGCTTCGCCTTCCCACCCGGCTACTACGAGGACACGCCCTGGACCTACCCGGTCCTGATGACCGCCGAGTCGATCGCCACCCTCGACCGGGTCTGCGTCCACTACCGCCAGCGCCGCATGGGCAGCATCACCCGCACGACGAGCCGCCACCACTTCGACGTCTTCGAGCAGTACGACCGGCTCTTCGCGTATCTCGACTCCCGTCCCGCACTGGCCCATTGGCGTCCGGCGCTCTTCCACCGCATGGTCGACCACCTCGCGGCCGTGTACGCCCGGCGTGGCCGGCTGCCGCTGGGCACCCGCGCCGAGTTCCTCCGCCGGGCCCGCGCCCACTACGCCCGGTACCAGGCGCCCGGCGGTCCGGTGCGCCGCGGCAACCGGGCGCGGCACGCGCTGGTCCGGCTGGGCAGCCACCGCGCGTACCGGGTGCTGTCGGTGGGGTTGCGGGTGCTGCGGCGCACGGGCCGGTTCGTCTCCCTGCTGGCGCACGGGAGTTGGCGAGCCGCGCTCCGCGTGCACTACCGCATGCAGCGTCTGCTCCCGCTGCGCGACGACCGCGCGTTGTTCTCCTCCCACGGGGGGCGCGGCTACGAGTGCAACCCGGCCGCGCTGGAGGACGCGTTCCGTTCTCTCGCCCCTCGTATGCGCACCGCGTGGGCCGCCCGTCCCGAGCACCACCACACGCTCCCGACGGCCACCCGCCGGGTGACGCCCGGGTCGTTCGCGTACTGGACAGCGCTGGCCCGCTCCAAGTACCTGGTCGCCAACACCGACTTCGACTCCCGGCTGGTGCGGCGAGGGGGCCAGGTGCTGGTGCAGACGCAGGCCGGCACCCCGCTGGGGCACATGGGCCTCGACCTCCAGGACCGCCCGGCCGCCGTCGGCCGCACGGACTTCGCCCGGCAGTTGAGCGGCGCCGACCAGTGGGACTACGTGCTGTCCGGCAACCGCCACTCCACGCTGGTCTGGGAGCGGGTCTTCCCCGCCGGGTACGAGACGCTGGAGTACGGGCAGCCGCGCAACGACGTGTTCCAGCGCGCCACGTCGCTGGACGTGGACCGGCTGCGCGCCTCGCTGGGCATCCCCGAGGGCGCGATCGCCCTCCTGTACGCGCCCACGCACCGCGACTACCGGCGCGCCCGGCGCACGACCCTCGACCTGGAGCGCGTGCTGCGCCGGCTCGGCCCGCGCTTCGTGCTGCTGACCCGCGCCCACCACGCGGACGGCGCCCCGCTGGTCGAGTCCCCCGGCGGCCGGATCATCGACGCGACCGGCCACCCGAACGTCGAGCACCTCTGCCTGGCCTCGGACGCGCTGGTCACCGACTACTCGTCCCTGATGTTCGACTACGCCAACCTGGACCGGCCCATCGTGATCCACGCGGCTGACTGGGAGGTGTACGAGGCGGCCCGCGGCACCTATTTCGACCTGCGCTCCTTCCCTCCGGGCGCGGTCGCGCGCAGCGAGGACGAGCTGATCGACATCTTCGCCAGCGGCCACTGGCGCGGCTCGCGCTCCACCCAGTTGCGGGCCGCGTTCCGGGAGCGCTTCTGCCCGTACGACGACGGGCGCGCCGCCGAGCGGGTCGTCCGGCGGGTGGTGCTGGGCGAGACCGGCGGGCTGCCGCCCTTCGTGCCCCTCGCCGAGCGCCACCCGGTGCCGTCGGCCGCGGCACGGCGCGCACGGTTCCTGGGCGAGCGGGAGGTGCCCTCGCCGCGTGCGATGCCGACCGCGGACCTCCTGGCGTCCCCGTGAGGCCGCGCGCCTGGGTGCTGGTCCTGGCCGCCGTCTTCGCGCTTCTCCAGCTCGCCAACGTCACCGGCCGGGACACGCCCGACAGCAGGAACTACCTGTCGTACGCGCTCGGTCTGCGCGGTGACGACAAGCGTGAGGCGGCGGGCGCCGCCATCGACTGGGTGTGCGCGGGCGAGACGTCCATCGCGCGGCGGAAGCAGAGCGTGGACGTGGTGCGCTTCCGGGCACCGGACACGTCCGCGCGGGTCGCCGAGCAGTGCCGGGACTCGCTGTGGCGGGACGTGGACAAGCGGCTGCGGGCCGGGCAGACGGACGGGCACACCGTGCCGTTCTCGTCCGAGCGGTTCATGCGGATCTTCGAGGCGCGGCCCGGGTATCCCGCGCTGCTGGTGCCGTTCGTCACGGTGTTCGGGGTGACGTGGGGCGTCTGGCTGACGAGCGTGCTCGTGGCGGCGGCCGGGGGCGTCCTGGCGTTCCTGGTGCTGCGGAGGCTGGGCGCGGCCCCGGTGGTCGCGCTCACCGGGCAGGCTCTCTTCTACGTCCTGCCGTGCGGCGCCACGGCGATGCGCCCCATGACGGAGGGGCTGCTGCTGGCGCTGACGCTGGCGGCGCTGTGGGGGTG
>NZ_VJZC01000228.1 GCF_009377185.1 Streptomyces spongiae | reverse complement strand
GTCTGGGGGCGCAGCCCCCAGGGATGGGACGGGTAGGGGCGGCGGGGGCGACAAAACCTCGCGCCCACCACTCACCCACGTCACCCACGCCCACACCACGACACCCGCTCACCCCCGCCTGCCAAACTGGACTCGTGACCGCCCCCACGACCAAGGACCCGAGATGACCCGCGTGATCGCCGGCGCGGCCGGCGGACGCCGCCTGGCCGTCCCGCCGGGCCACGGCACCCGCCCCACCTCCGACCGCGCACGCGAGGGCCTCTTCTCCACCTGGCAGTCCCTGCTCGGCGGCCCGCTCGACGGCGAGCACGTCATCGACCTCTACGCCGGCTCGGGCGCCGTGGGCCTGGAGGCGCTCAGCCGGGGCGCGGGCCACGCCCTGCTCGTCGAGGCCGACGCCCGCGCCGTCCGCACGGTCCGCGAGAACGTGAAGGCACTGGGCCTCCCCGGCGCCGAGGTCAGAGCGGGCAAAGCGGAGCAGATCATCCACGCGCCGGCACCGGAGAGGCCGTACGACATCGTCTTCCTCGACCCCCCGTACAAGGTCACGGATGACGATCTTCGCGAGATTCTGCTCACACTCCGTGCCGGGGGCTGGCTCGCCGCCGAAGCCCTCGTCACCGTGGAGCGCAGCACCAGAGGCGGTGAATTCCGGTGGCCGGACGGTTTCGACGCGCTCCGGGCCCGTCGCTACGGCGAAGGAACGCTTTGGTACGGTCGCGCCGCCTCTACGTGCGATGACGCACGATGACCGGACCGGAGAGCGAGGGACCCAAGTTGCGCCGCGCCGTCTGTCCCGGGTCGTTCGACCCCATCACCAACGGACACCTCGACATCATCGCCCGTGCCTCCAAGCTGTACGACGTCGTACATGTCGCGGTGATGATCAACAAGTCCAAGCAGGGCCTGTTCACCGTCGACGAGCGGATCGACCTGATCCGCCGGGTCACCGCCGAGTACGGGAACGTCGAGGTCGAGGCATTCCACGGCCTCCTCGTCGACTTCTGCAAGCAGCGCGACATCCCCGCCATCGTCAAGGGGCTGCGCGCGGTCAGCGACTTCGACTACGAGCTCCAGATGGCCCAGATGAACAACGGCCTCTCGGGTGTGGAGACCCTCTTCGTACCCACCAACCCCACCTACAGCTTCCTGTCGTCCTCCCTGGTCAAGGAGGTCGCGGCCTGGGGCGGCGACGTCTCGCACCTGGTACCGCCGGAGGTCCTGGAAGCCCTGAACGAGCGCCTCGCGAAGGACTGAGGGCGGGCGGAGAAAGGACTGCCGTACAGTCGACCCGTCCGTCTCCAACAACGTGTAGAGAGTGGCGAGCACACGGTGGACGTGCAGAAGAAGCTCGACGAGATCGTCACCTCGGTCTCCAGTGCCCGGGGCATGCCCATGTCGGCCTCGTGCGTGGTCAACCGCGCCGAGCTGCTCTCGATGCTCGAAGAGGTGCGCGCGGCGCTGCCCGGCTCCCTCGCCCAGGCCGAGGAGCTGATCGGCGACCGTGAGCAGATGGTCCAGCGGGCCCGCCAGGAGGCCGACCGGATCATCGAGACCGCGCACGCCGAGCGCGGCTCCCTGATCTCCGACACCGAGGTCGCCCGCCGCTCCCAGAACGAGGCCGAGCGCATCCTCGCCGAGGCCCGCCAGGAGGCCGAGGAGATCCGCGCGGAGGCCGACGACTACGTCGACTCCAAGCTCGCCAACTTCGAGGTCGTCCTCACCAAGACTCTCGGCTCCGTCGGCCGCGGCCGCGAGAAGCTCCTCGGCACCGGCCCCGGCACCGACGAGAACGGCTACGAGGACGAGGACGCCCCCGAGCGCAGCCACGACCCCGAGACCCTGCGCAAGGACGCGGACGCGTACGTGGACGTCAAGCTGGGCGCCTTCGAGGCGGTCCTCGCCAAGACCCTGGAGGCCGTCGGACGCGGCCGCGAGAAGCTGCACGGCCGCATCGCCACCGACGACCTCGGCGCCCTCTCCCTGAACGAGGACGGCACGCCGGCGCAGCACACCAGCGACGCCGACTACCTCGCGGGCCTGGCCGAACTCGCGGACGTCCCGGAGCCCGCCCGCACTCCCGAGATCCCGGCCCAGCCGCAGTACGCCCAGCAGGACGCCTACGCGTACCAGCAGCAGGACCAGTACGGCTACCAGCAGCAGTACGCCCAGCAGGCCGACCCGTACGGCTACCAGCACCAGCAGGCCGATCCGTACGCCGCGTACCCGCAGCAGCCCGCGTACGACCCGAACCAGGCCCAGCAGGGACACCACGACCAGCAGGGGCAGCACGACCACCAGGGGCACCAGGGCTATGCCCAGCCTCAGCCGAACACGCTCGACGAGACGAGTCTCTTCGACACCACCATGATCAGCGCGGAGCAGCTGCGCCGCTACGAGCAGGAGCGCTGACCGCGGATTGGGACCTGAGCGAAAGGTCCAGTATCCTGGCTCTTCGGTCGCGTGTACGTCCGCGATCAAAGCTGCCCGGAACACCGCAGGGCAGCCCCTCTGAGCTCCGAAGACCGAAAGCAGAAATGGCTCTGAACGCCCGCCTCGACCACCGCAACCCCTTCGTGTTCGACACGCACGAGCTGGGTCGGCGGCCTGGTGCGCTGCAGCGCCTGACCCGCGAGGTAGACGCTCCCAAGGACTTCGGTATCCAGGGGGTCATCGGAGTGCCGGAAGGCGCCCCGGTGGAGCTCGAACTCCGTCTGGAGTCGGTCATGGAAGGGGTGCTCGTCACGGGCACCGCCCGTGCACAGGCCAAGGGGGAGTGCGTAAGGTGTCTGGAGTCGCTGGAGCTCTCGCTCGAAGCGGACTTCCAGGAGATGTTCTCGTACCCCGACGCCGACGAGCGGGGCCGCGTGATCGCACGGCCCGATGAAAACGCTGACGACGCCGAGGACGACGAGGACAGGCTCTTCATCGAGGACGGCTTGTTCGACCTCGAACCCGTGCTGCGTGACGCGGTGGTGCTTGCCCTGCCGATGCAGCCGGTGTGCCAGGACGACTGCCCCGGCCTGTGCTCCGAGTGCGGAGCCCGGCTGGCGGACGACCCGGACCACCACCACGACGCCGTCGACATCCGTTGGGCGGCACTGCAGGGACTCGCCGGTTCACTCGAAGACGGCGAGAAGGACGAGATGAGCGGCGCCGAACCGGGCGTCGACGAGAAGCAGGAGAAGTAGCCGTGGCTGTTCCGAAGCGGAAGATGTCGCGCAGCAACACGCGCCACCGCCGGTCGCAGTGGAAGGCTGCGGTCCCCACCCTGGTTGCGTGCGAGCGCTGCCACGAGCCCAAGCAGCAGCACATCGCGTGCCCGTCTTGCGGCACCTACAACAAGCGCCAGGTCCTCGAAGTCTGAGTGGCCGGTGAGAGGTCTGATGTCTGACGCCAAGAAGAACCCTCTTCGCGCAAGCGGAGGTGGCCCGGCGGAGAACACGGCCTCGTCCCACACGCTTCTGGAAGGGCGGCTCGGCTACAAGCTCGAGTCCGCCCTTCTGGTGCGTGCGCTGACCCACCGTTCCTACGCGTACGAGAACGGCGGTCTGCCCACCAACGAGCGCCTGGAGTTCCTCGGGGACTCCGTGCTCGGCCTGGTGGTCACGGACACGCTGTACCGCACCCACCCCGACCTGCCCGAAGGCCAACTGGCCAAGCTGCGGGCCGCGGTGGTCAACTCGCGTGCGCTGGCGGAGGTGGGCCGCGGCCTCGACCTCGGCTCCTTCATCCGGCTCGGCCGGGGTGAAGAGGGCACGGGCGGCCGGGACAAGGCGTCCATCCTCGCCGACACCCTCGAAGCGGTGATCGGCGCGGTGTACCTCGACCAGGGGCTCGACTCGGCGGCGGAGCTGGTGCACCGCCTGTTCGACCCGTTGATCGAGAAGTCCTCGAACCTCGGAGCCGGCCTGGACTGGAAGACCAGTCTCCAGGAGCTCACCGCGACCGAGGGGCTCGGCGTGCCCGAGTACCTGGTCTCGGAGACCGGCCCCGACCACGAGAAGACCTTTACTGCTGCCGCCCGCGTCGGAGGCGTCTCGTACGGCACCGGCACCGGCCGCAGCAAGAAGGAGGCGGAGCAGCAGGCGGCGGAGTCCGCCTGGCGTGCCATCCGCTCCGCGGCGGACGAGCGGGCCAAGGCGGCCAAGGAGGCCGCCGAACGCGACGGGGAGAACCCGGACGCCGCGTCCGCCTGAGACTGATCGCTCCCGAGCGCCCGTCCCTCCCCGGGGCGGGCGCTCGGCCCGTACGGGGAGAGGCCCGTAGGGGAGACACGGGGGAGTGCCATGCCCGAGTTGCCCGAGGTCGAGGTCGTACGGCGCGGACTGGACCGCTGGGTGGCCCATCGCACCGTGGCCGACGTGGAGGTCCTGCACCCGCGTGCGATACGCCGTCACCTCGCCGGCCCCGAGGACTTCGCCCACCGCCTCAAGGGCCACCGCATCGGCGAGCCCGGCCGCCGCGGGAAGTACCTGTGGCTGCCCGTGGAGGACACGGGGACGGCCGTCCTCGCCCACCTGGGCATGAGCGGCCAGTTGCTGGTGCAGCCGCACGAGGCGCCCGACGAGAAGCACCTCCGTATCCGAGTCCGCTTCACGGACACGCTGACATCAGCCGCTACCGCGGCGGGCTCCACGGAACTCCGCTTCGTCGACCAACGCACCTTCGGCGGGCTCTCGTTGCACGACACCACGCCCGACGGGCTGCCCGACGTCATCGCGCACATCGCGCGCGACCCCCTCGACCCGCTCTTCGACGACGAGGCATTCCACCAGGCACTGCGCCGCAAGCGCTCGACCATCAAACGGGCCCTGCTCGACCAGTCGTTGATCAGCGGCGTCGGCAACATCTACGCGGACGAGGCCCTGTGGCGCGCACGGCTCCACTACGAGCGCCCCACGGCCGGTTTCACGCGCCCGCGCACCTTCGAACTCCTGGGCCACGTACGGGACGTGATGAACGCGGCCCTCTCCGTGGGCGGCACGAGCTTCGACAGCCTGTACGTGAACGTCAACGGGGAGTCGGGCTACTTCGACCGCTCACTCGACGCGTACGGCCGCGAGGGCCTGCCCTGCCGGCGCTGCGCCACACCGATGCGGCGGCGCCCCTGGATGAACCGCTCCAGCTATTTCTGCCCGCGCTGTCAGCGGGCGCCACGGACCTCGTCGTAACGCTCGCGTGCCCCCAGCACGTCCTCCATACGGCCCTGGACGCACTGGATGAGGGCCAGCAGGCGCTCGGAGACCTCACGGCCCAGCGGAGTGAGCGTGTAGTCGACGCGAGGCGGGTTGGTGGGCTGCGCCTCGCGGTGGACCAGCCCGTCGCGCTCCAGGGCGTGCAGGGTCTGCGAGAGCATCTTCTCGCTGACCCCGTCGACCCGGCGGCGCAGCTCGTTGAACCGGAACGACCCCTCGTGCAACGCCCCCAGCGTCAGCGCACCCCAGCGCCCCGTCACGTGCTCCAGGGTTCCCCTGGAGGGACAGTCCTTCGCGAACACGTCAAAGGGAAGAGCGTCCAGGTCCATGCGCCCAGGATACTCGGCCACAGCGCTAACCGAAAGGTTGCACTAACTGTTGGTTAGCGCTGGCGGCTTTGAGGGGCGCGGGGAACTGCGCGACAAGCCACAACGGGCCGGTAGTCGCCGAACAAACAGGCACCCCCACCCCCTGAGGCGAACTCCTAATACCCGAAGTCCTGAGTCCACCAGGGCCCACCGGACCCCAGATGCACACCCACACCCAGCGTCTTGAAGTCACAGTTCAGGATGTTCGCCTTGTGGCCGGGGCTGTTCATCCACGCCTCCATGACGGCCGCCGCGGTCGCCTGCCCCCGGGCTATGTTCTCCCCGCCCAGGTCGGTGATCCCCAGAGCCGCGGCCCGGTCCCACGGAGTGCCCCCGTCGGGGTCGGTGTGGTCGAAGAACCCGCGCTCGGCCATGTCGTCGCTGAACGCCCCGGCCAGGTCCGCCAGAGCGCTGTTCGCGGCCACCGGGCTGCACCCGGCCTTCTCCCGCTCCACGTTGACCAGACGGAGCACCTCCGCCTCGGCCTTGGCCTCCGCGGAGACGGCCACGGGGGTTTCCTTCTCGGGCTTCTTCGTGGCCTTGTCGGCGGGCGTGCCCGGCTTCTTCGATTCCGGCTTCTTCGACTCGGGCTTCTTGGTCGACGGTTCCTTGGAGGGTGTCTTCGGAGGCGTGGCCGTCTTCGACGGGGCTGCGGAGGGCGAGGTCTCGCGCTCGGTGCCGCGGCTCGTGGACTCGTCGTCGCGGTCCGCGGTGCCGTCCGTGCCGCCCTGCGGAACCTCGATGGTGGTCGGCGAGCCGGCCGGAGTGACGGTGTCGGAGCTGCCGCCGCCGCTGGCGACGATCTTGTCGCCGCCGGGCAGTACTCCGGTGGCGACCGCGGCGGTGCCGATGGCGACGGCCGCGGACACGCCCAGCAGGCCGGTCTTCACGGGCGTCACGGTCTTCTTCTGTTTGCGGTGCGAACGCCCACGGGGCGTCTCGGCCTCAAGGACGGCGGCGAAGCCGTACAGGTTCTCGGGTCCGTAGCGCTCGGTGATCGCGTCCTGCGGATGCGCAACCCCCGTGGCGCGGCCCCTGGCGGCGCGGCCGGCGGCGGAGCGTCGGTGGCGTCCCATGTCCTGGCCTTCCTCGACCTTGCGGTCACTCTCTTCACTGAACTCACGCGATCGAGTGAGTTTCATATGAGATTCGTTGGACCGGGACGGTACAGCATGGCGCAGGGGGACGGTGGGCCCTGAGGGACATTGGCCCGTTAGCGTGCAGGCATGAGCGAGGATGTACGGCTGGTCGCCTGGGTGCGCGGACACGTCCAAGGTGTGGGTTTCCGCTGGTTCACCCGGGCCAAGGCGCTGGAGATCGGTGGCCTGAGTGGTTTTGCTCTCAATTTGGCGGACGGACGGGTCCAAGTGGTCGCGGAGGGCCCGCGCGACGGCTGCCAAGGGCTGCTGGAGTGGCTTCTGGGGGCCGACACGCCCGGGCGCGTGGACGGTGTCACAGAGATCTGGGACACACCTCGCGGGGGCTACGACGGCTTCGGCGTCCGGTGAGCCGGAGGCGTGGAAACGGGTGTGCGAAGCGGCCTGAAAATGCCCCTGGCACCCGCCCGGAGCGGGAATGACCTGGTGGTTGCCAATAATCGCTTGTCGTGGCAGGCTCCGCGGTGAAGAATGATCTCCCCGCCCCCGGAGCCCCGTAGGAACAGCAGCGCCGCCCGTTCTGGCCGCGCGCACCCGGGATGCCCGCCAACGCGGGGCGTGATCGTGTTGACCGTCAAACTTTTTGGTGAGACGCTGAAAGCCCCGCGCACCTTAGCTGTTTGGCATGGAAGAACGGCAGCAAAACTCCATAGTGCCAAGCACTTCGGGTGCGATTCCCTCACGACCCACACCGATTCGGTCGGTCACTCAGTGTGGAGGACCATCCATCATGGCAAAGGCGCTTCTCGGTTACGTCGGCGGCTCCGACCCGCGACTCCTCGCCGAGATGCGACGGCTCCAGCAGCGTGTCCAGGACCTGGAATCCGAGCTCGGACGGATCCAGGCGGAAAACGACGCGCTGACGGCTGCCGCTTCTCACGACTCGCTTATCGAGAGCATCGACGCACACCAGGCGGAGCCTGCGCTCACCTGATCACTGCATCGCACCACGACAGCAGTGGTTGGGCGGCTCAAATCAACCGCTAAGTTGTCAGATCTGCAAGGGGCGCCTCTTCGGCGTCCCTTCTTTCTTCCCCCGCACTTTCCCCCGCGCTCCTCCCCACTCTCTTTAACGTGGGGTGTGCCCCGCGCGTTCATGGGTGAAACCGCGCGTTCATGGAGTGAGACAGGGCCGGAAGGTAGAGTCCAGCGGCGTGCACCTCAAGGCCCTGACCCTCCGAGGGTTCAAATCGTTCGCCTCGGCGACCACGCTGCGGTTCGAGCCGGGCATCACGTGTGTCGTGGGTCCGAACGGCTCGGGCAAGTCCAACGTCGTGGACGCGCTCAGCTGGGTCATGGGCGAGCAGGGCGCCAAGTCGCTGCGCGGCGGCAAGATGGAGGACGTCATCTTCGCCGGCACCACCGGGCGCCCACCGCTCGGCCGCGCCGAGGTGTCCCTGACCATCGACAACACCGACGGGGCCCTGCCCATCGAGTACGCCGAGGTCACGATCACGCGGATCATGTTCCGCAACGGCGGCAGCGAGTACCAGCTCAACGGCGACACCTGCCGCCTCCTGGACATCCAGGAACTGCTCTCCGACTCCGGCATCGGCCGCGAGATGCACGTCATCGTCGGCCAGGGCCAGCTCGACTCCGTCCTGCACGCCGACCCCATGGGCCGCCGCGCCTTCATCGAGGAGGCGGCGGGAGTCCTCAAGCACCGCAAGCGCAAGGAGAAGGCGCTCAGGAAACTGGACGCGATGCAGGCCAACCTGGCCCGCGTCCAGGACCTGACGGACGAGCTGCGGCGCCAGCTCAAGCCCCTCGGCCGCCAGGCCGCGGTCGCCCGCCGGGCAGCGGTGATCCAGGCCGACCTCCGCGACGCCCGCCTCCGGCTGCTCGCCGACGATCTCGTACGACTCCGCCAGGCGCTCCAGGCCGAGGTCGCCGACGAGGCCGCGCTGAAGCAGCGCAAGGAGGCCGCCGAGGCCGAGCTGAAGAAGGCGCTCCAGCGGGAGGCACTGCTGGAGGACGAGGTGCGACAACTCGCGCCGCGCCTACAGCGGGCCCAGCAGACCTGGTACGAGCTCTCGCAGCTCGCCGAGCGGGTGCGCGGCACGATCTCGCTGGCCGACGCCCGCGTGAAAAGCGCCACCTCCACGCCCCCCGAGGAGCGGCGCGGGCGCGACCCCGAGGACATGGAGCGCGAAGCGGCCCGGATCCGCGAACAGGAGGCAGAACTCGAAGCGGCCCTGGAGGCCGCCGAGCGCGCCCTGGAGGACACGGTCGACCACCGGGCCGAGCTGGAGCGCGAGCTGGCCGTCGAGGAACGCCGGCTGAAGGACGTCGCCCGCGCCATCGCCGACCGCCGCGAGGGCCTGGCCCGCCTGAACGGCCAGGTCAACGCCGCCCGCTCCCGCGCGGCCTCCGCCCAGGCCGAGATCGAACGCCTCGCCTCCGCCCGGGACGAGGCGCAGGAACGTGCCGTCGCCGCCCAGGAGGAGTACGAGGCCCTCAAGGCGGAGGTCGACGGCCTCGACGCGGGCGACGCGGACCTCGCCGAGCAGCACGAGGCGGCCAAGCAGGCGCTGACCGAGGCCGAGGCGGCCCTGACGGCGGCCCGCGAGTCGGCCACCGCGGCCGAACGCAAGCGGGCCGCGACCCAGGCCCGCCACGAGACCCTGGCCCTGGGCCTGCGCCGTAAGGACGGCACGGGCGCGCTGCTGACGGCGAAGGACCGTATCGGCGGACTGCTGGGCCCGGCCGCCGAACTGCTGACGGTGACCCCCGGCTACGAGGTCCCGCTGGCCGCCGCCTTCGGCGCCGCCGCCGACGCCGTCGCGGTCACCGCCCCGTCCTCCGCCGCCGACGCCATCCGCCTGCTCCGCAAGCAGGACGCCGGGCGCGCCGCGCTGCTGCTGAGCGGCGCCCCCGACGACGTACCGCCGCAGGAGCGGGCCGACGGACCGCCGTCCGCCGCCGAGTTGGTCCGCGGGCCCGCCGAACTCATGCCCGCCGTACGGCGGTTGCTGCGCGGCATCGTCGTCGTCGGCACCCTGGAGGACGCCGAGGACCTCGTCTACGCGCGCCCCGACCTGACCGCCGTCACCGCCGAGGGCGACCTGCTCGGCGCGCACTTCGCGCACGGAGGCTCCGCCGGGGCGCCCAGCCTGCTCGAAGTGCAGGCGTCCGTCGACGAGGCGGCGGCCGAGCTCGAAGAACTCGCCGTACGGTGCGAGGAGTTGACCGAGGCCCAGCAGCTGGCCACCGAACAGCGCAGGGAACGGGCCGCGCTCGTCGAGGAGTTGGGGGAGCGCCGGCGGGCGGCCGAGCGGGAGAAGTCGACGGTGGCGCAGCAGCTCGGACGGCTCTCCGGGCAGGCGCGCGGTGCCGCCGGCGAGGCCGAGCGCAGCACCGCCGCGGCAGCCCGGGCCCAGGAGGCGCTCGACCGGGCCATGGGCGAGGCCGAGGAACTGGCCGAACGGCTCGCCGTCGCCGAGGAGATGCCGGTCGAGGAGGAGCCCGACACCTCCGTACGGGACCGGCTCGCCGCCGACGGTGCCAACGCGCGGCAGACCGAGATGGAGGCCCGGCTCCAGGTGCGCACCCATGAGGAGCGCGTCAAGGGGCTCGCGGGGCGCGCCGACTCGCTGGACCGCGCCGCACGCGCCGAGCGCGAGGCACGGGCGCGGGCCGAACAGCGCAGGGCACGTCTGCGGCACGAGGCAGCCGTGGCCGAGGCGGTCGCCTCCGGCGCGCGGCAGCTCCTCGCCCATGTCGAGGTCTCCCTCGTCCGCGCCGACGAGGAGCGCACCGCCGCCGAGGCCGCCAAGGCGCGCCGGGAGCAGGAGCTGGCCCGGGCCCGTAACGAGGGCCGCGACCTCAAGGCCGAGCTCGACAAGCTGACCGACTCGGTTCACCGCGGTGAGGTGCTCGGTGCGGAGAAGCGCATGCGGATCGAGCAGCTGGAGACCAAGGCGCTGGAGGAGCTGGGTGTCGAGCCGGCGGGTCTGATCGCCGACTACGGCCCCGACCAGCTCGTACCGCCCTCCCCTCCGGCCGAGGGCGAGGAACTGCCCGAGGACCCCGAGCACCCGCGCAACCAGCCCAGGCGGTTCGTCCGTGGCGAGCAGGAGAAGCGGCTCAAGGCGGCCGAGCGGGCGTACCAGCAGCTCGGCAAGGTCAATCCGCTGGCGCTGGAGGAGTTCGCCGCGCTGGAGGAGCGCCACAAGTTCCTCAGCGAGCAGCTGGAGGACCTGAAGAAGACGCGCGCCGACCTCCTCCAAGTGGTGAAGGAGGTCGACGAGCGGGTCGAGCAGGTCTTCACCGAGGCATACCGGGACACGGCCCGGGAGTTCGAGGGCGTTTTCAGCCGGCTGTTCCCCGGCGGTGACGGCCGGCTCATCCTGACCGACCCCGACAACATGCTCACCACGGGTGTGGACGTCGAGGCACGTCCCCCGGGCAAGAAGGTCAAGCGGCTCTCCCTGCTCTCCGGTGGCGAGCGGTCGCTCACCGCCGTCGCCCTGCTGGTGTCGATCTTCAAGGCCCGGCCCAGCCCGTTCTACGTGATGGACGAGGTCGAGGCGGCCCTCGACGACACCAACCTCCAGCGGCTGATCCGCATCATGCAGGAGCTCCAGGAGGCCTCGCAGCTGATCGTGATCACCCACCAGAAGCGCACGATGGAGGTCGCCGACGCGCTCTACGGCGTCTCCATGCAGGGGGACGGGGTGTCGAAGGTGATCAGCCAGAGGTTGCGCTGACGGCGAGCGACCGCGAGGGCTCCGGCAGGGCCCGTTTCCTTTTCTTCAAAAGTTGAACGCAAAGCCCTCACCTGCACCTTACTCTTCGGTCAACCCTGCTTATTGACTTCGAAACTTGAAGGCATAGTCTCTGCAACGTTGCTTTTGCCTTCAGGTATCGCCACCTGGAAGGGATCACCCCACGCCGGCAGTGACGCCGGCGGCCCGAGGAGTACACGTGACCAGCTCAGCGCAGGCATCCAGGTCAGGAGCCCGGGACGCTCATCCCGAGCATCTCTCCCACGTCATCTTCATCGCGGCGGCGGCCGCGATGGGCGGCTTCCTCTTCGGCTACGACAGTTCCGTCATCAACGGCGCCGTCGAGGCCATCCGGGACCGCTACGACATCGGCTCCGCGGCGCTGGCGCAGGTCATCGCCATCGCACTGATCGGCTGCGCCATCGGCGCCGCCACCGCGGGCCGCATAGCCGACCGCATCGGCCGCATCCGGTGCATGCAGATCGCGGCCGTCCTGTTCACCGTCAGCTCGGTCGGCTCGGCGCTCCCCTTCGCCCTCTGGGACCTCGCCTTCTGGCGCGTGGTCGGCGGCTTCGCCATCGGCATGGCCTCCGTGATCGGCCCCGCCTACATCGCCGAGGTCGCCCCCGCCGCGTACCGCGGACGCCTCGGCTCCTTCCAGCAGGCCGCGATCGTCATCGGCATCGCCGTCTCCCAGCTGGTCAACTGGGCCCTCCTCAACGCCGCGGGCGGTGACCAGCGCGGCGAGCTGCTGGGCCTGGAGGCATGGCAGGTCATGCTCGGTGTGATGGTCGTCCCGGCCGTGCTGTACGGGCTGCTGTCCTTCGCGATCCCCGAGTCCCCGCGGTTCCTGATCTCCGTCGGCAAGGACGCGCGCGCCCGTGAGGTACTCGCCGAGATCGAGGGCGAGAACGTCGACCTGGACGCCCGCGTCACCGAGATCGAACTCGCCATGAAGAGCGAGCACAAGTCCACCTTCAAGGACCTGCTCGGCGGCGGCTTCCTCTTCAAGCCGATCGTCTGGATCGGCATCGGCCTCTCGGTCTTCCAGCAGTTCGTCGGCATCAACGTCGCGTTCTACTACTCCTCGACGCTGTGGCAGTCCGTCGGCGTCGACCCGACCGAGTCGTTCTTCTACTCCTTCACGACGTCGATCATCAACATCCTCGGCACCGTGATCGCCATGATCTTCGTGGACCGCGTCGGCCGCCGCCCGCTCGCCATCATCGGCTCCGTCGGCATGGTCGTCGGCCTGGCGCTGGAGGCATGGGCCTTCTCCTACGACCTCGTCGACGGCAAGCTCCCCGCCACCCAGGGCTGGATCGCCCTGGTCGCCGCCCACGTGTTCGTTCTCTTCTTCGCCCTCTCCTGGGGCGTGGTCGTCTGGGTCATGCTCGGCGAGATGTTCCCGAACAAGATCCGCGCCGCCGCCCTGGGCGTGGCCGCCTCCGCGCAGTGGATCGCCAACTGGGCGATCACCGCGAGCTTCCCGTCGCTGGCCGAATGGAACCTCTCCGCGACGTACGTGATCTACACGGTCTTCGCCGCGCTCTCCATCCCCTTCGTGCTCAAGTTCGTGACGGAGACCAAGGGCAAGGCGCTGGAGGAGATGGGGTAACCGACCCGGCCCACCTGACCGACCCGGTCACCGAGCCCGGGGAGAGGGACCAAGTCCCCGCCGCCCCTCTCCCCGCACCTTCCGCCGCCCCGCCCCGGCCACTGCCCGGGCCGGGGCGGCGGACTCAGTCGGTGAGCCTCGGCAGAACGTCCTCACAGAACAGATGCAGGCTGCGCCAGCCCTCGTCGACCGGCATCCCGCCGGACAACGGATGCAGGACGAAGTTGTCCAGCCCCTGTGCCAGGCACTCGTCCGGCGTGAGGATCCGGTACACCCCCTCGGCCCGCAGCTCCTCCACCGTCGTGGCGGACGACTTCACCGCCGAGCGGGTGTCCTCCGACTGCCAGGAGGCGTACGTCCGCGCCTCGTGCAGAAAGTGCTCGCCGTACACCGCCCACGCCCGGTCCGGGTCCTCGGCGACGTGCAGCAGCGGGGTCTCGGCCGCGGGCATCATCGTCCAGCCCTCGGTGCCGTACTCCACCAGCCGCTCCTTGTAGTACGCCTCCAGCTCCGGCAGATGCGCGCTCGGGAAGAACGGCAGGCCCAGGCGAGCCGCACGACGGGCCGCCGCCTTCGAGGAGCCGCCCACCAGCAGCAGCGGATGCGGGTCGGTGTACGGACGCGGAGTGACGCGGACCGTACGGCCCCGGTAGGTGAACGGCTCGCCCGTCCACGCCTTCAGAACCGTCTCCAGCACCTCGTCCTGGATCCTGCCGCGCCGCTTCCACTCCACGTCGAACAGGGCGTACTCCTCCGGCCGGTACCCGATCCCCGCCACCGTCACCAGCCGTCCACCGCTCAGCAGGTCCAGTACGGCGATGTCCTCGGCCAGCCGCAGCGGGTCGTGCAGCGGGCCGATGACCGCCGACACGGTGACCGCGATCTTCCGGGTGGCCCCGAAGACCGCGCCCGCGAAGGCGAACGGCGAGGGCAGCCAGTTGTTGGCGACCCCGTGGTGCTCCTCGGTCTGCACGGTGGTGATCCCACGGTCGTCGGCGTACGCGGCCATCTCGACGGCGGCCCTGTAGCGGGCGCTCAGCGACGCCGGGGTCGCCCCGGGCTCGACGAGGTTGAAACGGACGACCGTGACGGGCATGGGGACCCCCTCGTGGCGTAGGTGGAGGGGACCATAGCTGACGGGTTGTCAGATAACCAGGGGTGCGGGGA
>NZ_VJZC01000227.1 GCF_009377185.1 Streptomyces spongiae | reverse complement strand
GTGGCAGGGGTGGTGGGTGGCCTGCGGGCAGCGAGCCGAGTCGCACATCCCGATCAGCGGCCGGTCCGCGGTGGGGGTGCCCGCGAGTTTGAGGCAGAGCGCCCTGGAGGGGTCGGTGAACCAGCAGTAGTTTGCCGGTCCGAGGTGCAGAGTCTTGGCGCGCTTGGTCAGTAGGTTGAGGACGTCACGGTTGTTGCGCTGGACTTTTGGGGCTGCGGTCGAGGACGTATCGACCTGGGCGTCGATGCTGGCGAAGAGCTTGTTGACCTCGGCCAGAAGTTCGGCCTGAGCCCCGCCAGGACGCGAGGCATAGCCTTCCGTTGTGGCCACGGCGATATGTTTCATGTGGATCTTGGTGGCTAGGACGCCGCCGGGCCGATAGGCCATCTCCAGGGACAAAGTCCGCCGCAGCATCCGCAGGTTGACCGGCCCCTCGGGGATCGGCGCCAGGCCAAGTCGCTTCCCGGCCATGGAGTTGACCCAGTTCTTGAACCACTTGAAGCGGACGTTGAAGGAGAACCGGCCAATCAGCAAGGTGCCTTCTGCCGGGGTGTCGTGCAGTTGCTCAAGGAGCTCGATCGCTCGATAGACCGGCTCGATGACGACCCACTCGTCATCGGTGCCGCCCAGTGGCTGCCCTTTGACGATCTTGCTTGCGATCCGGTAGCGGGTCAGGCCCGGGACAGACTCTTCGGGCGGTCGCCGACAACCGATGCGCAATTCCATCAGCTCACTCGCACGCATGCCTGAGATGGCGGCAGCGGTGATGATCGCGGCGGTGCGGACGATGCCGACCAGACTCCCGGGCGGACTCCTATGTGGTCACCTCGCTCCACCTACTCGACGAGGACGAGGACCCCCACGGCGACGCGGCCCGGGACGCGACGGGCCACCTCGTCCTGTCGCTGCTGGCCTTCGCTGCCGACACAGCCGCCGACACACCTGCCTTCGCCGAGCAACTCGGCCCCGAGGAAGGCGAGGCGGTGCGGCGGCTCCTCGACCGGCGCGGCACTACCGCCACCGCGCCGGACCGGCACACCAAGCTCTACCCCAACTACCTCGGACGCATCGCACCGCAGGACCGGGACCTGGTTCTGCCCTCGCTGATGAACACCCTGGCCCTGGTCGGCACCCGCGACGATCTCCTCGCCCGCATCGCCACCCTGGAACAGGCCGGCGTCGACGAACTCCTCATCCAGCCGGTGATCGACCCGCCCACCGAGATGGCCCTGCTCGCGAAACTCCTCACCTGAGCTGACCCGCCAGCCGCACGTCCTTGACCTGCACACCTAGCAGATCACCAAGACTTTGCAATCGCCCTGGTCCCTTTGGGACTGCCGGTTCGAAGACATCGCGCAAGGGCGCGGTTATCACCTGCGGCGGGGCAGAATTCATGCCGAGGTGCTCGGTCACATCAGTCTCCCAGTGATCAGCGTGAAGGGAAGATGGCCCCAACGTAGTCAGCGCTGAGGATTCTGCCCTGGCTAGGCAGGAGCACCTGGCCGAGCCAACCATCCGGCGGCAGGAGGTCTTCAATCTTCGTCCTCGCTTCGCCCCGAGCTTCCGCGTTGCCGTTGCCACTGAGGGCGTCGTACTGGCGGCATCTGTCGGCCACCAGGTCGTAGAGCCGAACTGCGGCGTCGTGGTTGATCAGCGTCGCGCTCTGCTCGGCCTTGGGCGGTCGCTCGCCGCTAGCACCGACCAGGCGTGCCAGCAGTTCAAGGCCCTCGCATTGTTCATCGTGGGTGCCTGTGAGCATGGTGCGGCCCTGGGAGAGAGCGCGGTCGACTCGTCCGCCGGCTTCTCGACGCCTTTCGTCCCAGGCCAGGAAGAGTCGGTCGGTGTCATCGGCTGTGTGTTCGTGTCCTCGGAGATCCGCGACCGCGCGGCTGAGCCGGCGGAACCAAGCGGCGCGGGGGCCATTCTCGGTCGTTTTCTCCAGGGCAGTGCGTGCGCTAGTGCTCTGACCGGGAGGGTTCACCGGGGCGGTGGCTTCGCCTCGATAGTCTGCACAGCGTGATCAACTCATACGCGAGTTCCGACGATGCCGCGGTCGCGTTAGCCGGAGCGCAGGCCGGCGCGGATGTGGTCCGCAGGATGTACGGCCGGCGGCTCAACCGCATCGACAAGGGGGCCGGGGACTTTGCCACCGCGGCTGATGTGGAGGCCGAGGAGACGATCCTCGGCGTTATCCGTGCCGCACGGCCCGATGACGCGGTGCTCGGCGAGGAAAGCGGGCAGCAGGGCGCCGGCGACGCTGTGCGCAAGTGGTTGGTGGATCCCCTGTGCGGCACGCTGAACTACGCCGTGGGCAACATGCTGGTGGCCGTCAATGTGGCGCTGCTTGATGGGGCGGCGGCGGTGGCCGACCCGTTCAGCGGCGAGGTTTTCTTCACCGATGGGGAGAGCGCCTGGGTGCGGCGTGACGGGGCCGACGACGCACTACTGGCGCCCTCGTCCGCTACCCGGTTGGTGGACGTCAACCTGGATCCGCCGTTCCCGAGTGCGCCCGGATTCCGGGCCGTGGATCTGCTGGCTCACCCTGGATTCGTCGAACGTTTCCGGCCTCGGGTCGTGTCTACGACGCTGGCGCTGGCCTGGGTCGCTGCCGGCAAGCGCGCTGCGTATGTCACCGATGGCGGCGACCTGTCCAGGAGCGTGCACTTCGCGGCCGGCATCGCGTTGTGCCGGGCTGCTGGCTGCATTGTCACCGGGATCGACGGTGGCCCGATCGGTGAGGCAGGTCGGGGGCTTGTGGTCGCCGCCGACGAGGAGACCCACAGGCTGCTGATGTCGATGACGCGCAGCCGAGGCTAGTGCTGCGACGCATGGGTTGCGCCGGGGTGGGTCAGGCCGCGACTCGGAGGGGTCTGCGGCCCCAGCGGATGCCCTTCTCACTGCGGATCCGGGCACGTTCACGGCGTTGAGCTGCGAGGACGTCTGGGTGGCGGGCGTTGGTGTTGCGTCGGCGCAGGTAGGCGTGGAGGGCCCGCGTCTGGGCGGTGTGGTTACGGTGGTTGGAATTGGCGACGGTGAACTGCCGCAGCGGTCCGAAGTGGGCCTCGATCGGGTTGGCCCAGGGCGCTGATCGGGCTCGGGGGATCAGCACCTGGCTGTCGTGCAGGTTCGCCCCCGAGATTCCGACGGACAGGGGCAGACCGGTCCGCTCGGTGATCAAGTGGATTTTCGATCCGCACTTGCCCCGGTCGACAGTATTCGGTCCTGCCAGCTCCCCCTTTCAGGGCCCGCATGTTCACCGGGTCGATCGCGCAGAGTGACCAGTCCAGCTCACCCCGGGCGCCGAGTTCGTCGAGGACGAGACGGTGCGGCTTCGCCCAGACCCGGGCGGCGGACCACTCAGTGAAGCATCGGTGCGCGGTCGGCCCCGACGGACCGAAGACCGGCGGCAGCTGCCGCCAGGTACAGCCCGTCGTGGCCACGAAGATGATCGCCGCGAGGACCTCGCGGTCCCCGGACCGGCGCCGGCCCCCGCCCTGCGGCCGCATCGGAGCAGACGGGACCACACGTCGGAACAGCTTCCACAAAGTCTCTGGCACCAACGTCTCGATCACGTCCGCTCCCATGCCCCGAAAATGCCTGCTCACGACAACAGCA
The DNA here is from genome assembly GCF_009377185.1 of Streptomyces spongiae. Taxonomy (GTDB): domain Bacteria; phylum Actinomycetota; class Actinomycetes; order Streptomycetales; family Streptomycetaceae; genus Streptomyces; species Streptomyces spongiae. The sequence goes on along the minus strand of NZ_VJZC01000227.1, from coordinate 10,685 downwards.
TGGCGGCTAGTGTCAGTTGGCATGCGACTGACCGTTCTCGGCGGCTGCGGGGCGTGGCCCACCGCAGTTCAGGCATGCAGCGGCTACCTCGTCGAGTACGCGGGTTTCCGCCTGCTCATCGACCCCGGGTACGCCACGCTGCCACGACTGCTCGACCACCACAACGTCGACTCCATTGACGCCGTGCTGATCAGCCACGGACACCCCGACCACTGCGCTGACCTCAACCCTCTCCTGCGCGCCCGAGGTCTGAGTGACACGCCACCGCCAGCACTGCCGGTATACGCACCCCACGGCGCAGCCGATGCAGTACTCGCGCTCGACAAACCGAGCATGCTCGCCGAGGCGTACAGCCTTCGCGAGTTCCAGCCTGGCGACCGGCTCGACATCGGTCCGTTCAGAACCGACACCTGGCTTCTGCCGCACTTCGTGCCCAACGCCGGCATCCGACTGACCACGCCGGACGCCGTGCTCGCCTACACCGGCGACACGGGTCCAAGCCGCGACATCCTGCGCCTCGCTGAAGGTGCTGACCTGCTGTTGTCGGAAGCCACGTACGTCCACGAGGTGCCGACCGCCGACGCACCGTATCTGCTGACCGCACGACTGGCCGGCCAGTACGCGAGCCAGGCGGGCGCTGCCAGGCTCATGCTCACCCATCTATGGCCAGGGACAGATCCGAAAGCTGCACACGACACAGCCGCGCAGACCTTCCAGCACCCTATCGACATCGCCACACCCGGGCTCGTCACCAACCTCGGCCGTGGAAGCGGTCATACGGCTCCTGGCATCGAATGACGCGGACGCCAGAAACTCCCATGACCATGCCGTGTTCCAAATGAAACAGACATCAGAGAATCAAACGCTCACTCAGCTCTCAGGTGCCCGCAGGAGTCGCTCCCGGGTCGCCTCGGGCAGAACCCGCCTCGGGCAGGTGCGGGACGCTGGATCCGAAGGACACCGCCCACAGGAACGGTGCGCCGAGCGCGGGCTCGGCCCATGCCTGCCATCCGGTCGGCCCCACCTCGTCGGACTCGGTGGTCAGGGCGCTCGGGTCCGCGTCCTGGATGAGAGGCGGTACCTCACCGAGGCTGATGTGCGAGGTGAACGTGGGGTCCGTCGCTCCCGCCTGGGGCTGATCAACATCACGGAGCCAGCCGTGTGCGGCGACGGCGTCGAGGACCCGCTCAGGGCCGACGAGCGGCACGCTGGGCTGGTCGCGGGCGTCGAGCGCGAGGAGGAAGTCGACGAGGACCTCACCGGGAACGTCGGGGGTGAAGTACGCCGACCACTGTGCGAGCGGGCTGCTCGTATCCGCGCGAGCGGAGACCTGCCAGGCGATCGGTAGTTCCCCCAGGTGGAACGGCTCGTCCGCCACGACCCACTGGGCCCAGCGGAGGGAGTCGGGGCTGATGTGCAGGACGGTGCTGCGCAGGACCTGGCGGTCCTCCGGTGCGTCGTCCGGCTCGTGTCGCCCTCGGATGATCGCCAGGCTCGTCCACCCCATGCCGCCGAGCATGTCGGCGACGACGTCGTAGAGACGTCCGTCGTCACCGGCCAGATGCCGGGGGCCGACCCAGCACGAGGACTGGGCGCCGGTCGGAGCGGGCGGGTCGCGCGGGAAGTCTGGGTACAGGGGCGCCTCCAAGGGGTCGGTACGGTTCTACTTGCCGCCGGCGGTTCGGCGGGGTCGACGCGGGAGTGCCTGGACTGGGCCCTGCCAGGCCAGAGCGACGGCGACCTCGGGCGGCAGATGGCCGAGCTGCGTGTCCTCGTCCTGTCCCTCGGCGAGGTAGACGACGGTCCGGCCGGCCTCGTCCACGGACCGCACGACCTGCGCGAGGCGGTGTGCCATCAGGAAGAACGGATTCATCGCCTGCCCTACCGGAGCACTCCGATCGCACCCGGACAACAGGTCGATGAGATCGCCGACGGTCATATCCGCGAGCGACACGAACAGCCTCCATGTCCTCGGCCCCCCAGGCGCAGGCGAGTCTCTGAAGACTGGAAGCTGGGTGACCATCCAGATGTCTGCGGTGGGCAACCTGCCTGCCGTCTTGACCACGTTCGTGGGACGACGTGGGGAACTCGTCGATCAGCGCGCAGGACACGGAGCTCCGCGAGGCACCGGCTCCAGAGGCGAGGTCACCGATGTTCACGATAACTCCTAGCTCGAACCGGTTCGCGTGAACTGAAGCCAGAAACCACCCGAGCGCCTGTCAATACCCGGAGGACTCCCCCCACCATGAAGTCCTGAGACAGACACAAGCTCATGCCGGAGGGATTGCTGGCCGGACGTGCCGGTGTTAGCTTCGCCGAACCGATTCGACCTAGCGGCCTCAGGCCTCCGCACAAGCGCCAACCCCCACTGCGCAGGGCGGGTTGCAGCCCTCTCACCTCGAAGCATTTGCTGCCCACTGAAGCAAAGAATCGAATCGGTTCGATACTCGTAGTCAAGGATAAGGACGTATCCATGCCATCCGCTGACAGATCTGCCCGGCGCCGAGCCCCGGCCGCCGTGGCAGTGGCTCTCGGCGCGGGCCTGTTGACCGCCCCCACCGCCCCCGCTCAGGCAGCCGACACTCCCCAACCCACCGCCCGTTACACCTTCGACCAGGACGACCTGGACTCCGGCCGGATCAACGACAGTTCGGGCAACGGCCTTACGGCGACCCTGGTGAACGGCTCCACCGCCCAGTCCGTGGCGGGCACGGACGGCGGCAGGGCGCTGGCCCTGCCCGGCGGAGCGCCCACCTCCGACGGCGCGTACGTGCGCCTGCCCCGCGAAGTCCTCGGCGACGCCACCGACCTGACCGTCTCCGCGCGCGTGAAGTGGGACGGCGACAAGTCGTCCTGGCAGCGGATCTTCGATCTCGGCACCAACACCACCAAGTACCTGTTCAGTACCCCGTACAACGGCAACGGTCTGTTCCAGACCTCGGTCACCACCGGCGGAGGCGGAGCGGAAGCACAGGCCCTCGGCTACGCTCCGCTTCCCGCGAACGTCTGGCGGACCGTCACCGTCACCCTGGACACCTCCGCCGGAAGGCTCACCAGCTACCTCGACGGCGTGGCGGTCTCCTCCACCGAGACCGGCATCAAGGCCAAGGACCTGCTGGACAGTTCGGCGACGGCCGCCGGTTACATCGGCAAGTCCTTCTGGCCGGATCCGCTGCTCAAGGGTTCGATCGACGACTTCACCGTGTGGCACTCGGCGCTCAGCCCCGAGCAGGTGGCCGGTACGGTCGGGACCTTGCCCACCCTCCAGGAGCTTTCGCAGACGTCCTTCGAGGCACGCACCACGGCCGGAACCGCCCCGTCCCTTCCCACAGCCGTCCGCTCCTCCTTCTCCGACGGCTACGACCGCGACACGCCGATCACCTGGGACGCCGTACCGGCCGAGAAGTACGCGAAGCCGGGGACGTTCACGGTCGCCGGAACCGCGGCCGGACGCGCCGTGAAGACGACCGTCACGGTGGTCCGCGAGGGACAGCTCACCGTCGACCTCGCCTCGGACACCGGCGCGTTCCACGGCGGCGCCTCCGGCACCCTCTACGGCGTGTACGGACCGGACGTCCCCACCAACAACCTCATCGAGGGCATGGGCCTGCGCACGGTCTCCACGAAGGCGCAGGACGGTCCGCAGCACCCGGGGGCCGACGCGCTGGAGGTAGTGAAGCCGCTGGCCGACTCCACCGACGGTGATGTGTACATCTACATGACCGACATCCACCGCGGCTTCCCGTACCAGTGGCCGGGCGACACCCCCGCGGAGAAGCTCAAGCTGTACAAGGAGAAGATCGCCGAGCAGGTCGACCAGGTCCTGAAACTGCCGAAGGAGTACCAGGACAACATCGTCTTCGTGCCGTTCAACGAGCCCGAGGGCAACATGTTCGGCACCGGCGAGTGGAGCTACAACAAGGTCAGCTGGCTGAGCGACCCGGACGACTTCTTCGCCGCCTGGGACGACGCCTACAAGCTGATCAAGGGCAAGATGCCGAGCGCCCGCATCGCCGGCCCCAACACCAGCGTCCTGTTCGACCAGGTGAAGGGCTTCCTCTCCCACGCTCTGGCCGCAGGCACCCTCCCGGAGGTGATCACCTGGCACGAGCTGAGCCACCCGGAGGCGGTGCGCGAGAGCGTCGCCAAGTACCGGGGGTGGGAGAAGGAGCTGTTCAGGGGCACCGGCAAGGAGGGCACCGAACTCCCCATCAACATCAACGAGTACGCCTTCAACTACCACACCTCCGTCCCCGGCCAGATGATCCAGTGGGTGTCCGCGATCGAGGAGTCCAAGGTGGACGCCGACATCGCGTACTGGAACATCGACGGCAATCTCTCCGACTCCGCCGTTCAGTCCAATCGCGGCAACGGGCAGTGGTGGCTGCTGAATTCGTACGCCTCGATGAGCGGGCACACGGTGACGGTGAACCCGCCGTTCCCCGGCGAGAACTACACCATGCAGGGCGTGGCCACTCTCGACGAGAAGAAGAAGCAGTCCAGGCTGATCTTCGGCGGGTCCGCCGGCAAGGGCCACATCACCTTCGCGGGCGTACCGAAGAAGGTCTTCGGGAAGCGGGTGCACGCCTGGATACGGGAAATCGAGTGGAGCGGACAGCTCGGCGACAACTCCGGCCCGAAACTGCTCGCCGAACAGAACCTGAAGGTGGGTGACGACGGCACGGTGGCCGTCGACTTCGGCGACGGCTCACTTCCGGAGCTGAAGGAGTCCTCGGCGTACGAGATCGTCCTCAGCCCGGCTGGGAAGGCCAAGGACACGCAGTCCCCGCCGACCCGCTGGCAGGGCTCGTACGAGGCGGAGGACGCCGCCCACACCGGGTCCGGCTACACGAAGAACGGCCCCGAGGGCTCCCCCCGTGACGTGTCGAAGTTCTACACCTCCGGCGGCTACGACGTCGGCGGCCTGCGCACCGGCTCGGACGTCACGCTCGACTTCACCGTGGACGTGCCCGAGGACGGCACCTACGACCTGAGCGTCTTCGCCAACTCCCTCAACACCTACGACAAGGTGAAGGAGCAGGGCCCCACCAACGTCTTCCTGCGCGTGGACGGCAAGGCGGACAGCGAGCAGGAACTACACCTGCCGCTCGGCTACAAGTGGGTGGTCTGGGACCACGCCGACACCAAGGTGAAGCTGACCAAGGGCAAGCACACCCTGACACTCGCCGCGAAGAGCCTCGACGGCAAGCGCGCCACCAAGGGTGACGCCATCGTCGACCGCCTCGCCCTCTCCCTCCCCGAGGCTTCGGCCGCCACCCAGGTGTACGAGGGCGAGCTGGCCTGGCTGGCCGGTGGGGCGCGCCCCGTCTACGACCTGCCGAAGCACACCAAGGCCCCCGCCACCGGCTCGGGCGCGGCCCGGCTCCCGAAGAAGGGGACCGCCACGTTCTGGGTGTACTCGCCCGCCGACCGCGAGGCCACGCTCGAGGTCGACGTCCTCGACGGCTCGGGCGCCCGGCTCTCCGTCAACGGACACGACGTCCTGCGCCTGGCCAAGGGCAGGAGCGAGGTGGCGGTCTCCCTCTCGGGCGGCGTCAACAAGGTGACGCTGACCGGAGGTTCGTCCACCACCCTCGTCGACCGTCTCACGGTCACGCCGACGCAGGGAGCGCTCCCGGAGCGTACGTACGAGGCGCAGGACGCGAAGCTCGCGGGCTCGGCCACGCTCACCCCGCTCTCCCTCGCCACCGACGGGACGGCGATCACCGGGGTCGGCGGCGACCCGGGCAACGGCAACACCGCGACGTTCACCGTCGCCGCCGACCGGGCCGGCCAGTACGCGCTGCGCATCCGCTACTCCAACCCCGAGCAGGCCGAGGCCACCCACTACAACCCGGACCCGCTCGCCCGCCACGCTGACATCACCGTCAACGGCGGCGAGACACGACGCGTCGGCTTCCCGCACAGCTTCCACCAGAACAACTTCTGGGAGCTGACCGTCCCGGTCCACCTCAAGAAGGGGCAGAACACGATCACCTTCCGCTCCGAGGAACTACCCAACTTCGACGGCACCACCTACGCCTCGGACACCTTCCCCGGCGTACCGCTCCGCTCCCGCTACGCACCGCTGATCGACCGGATCACCGTCGCGCCGTACGCGCGGGAGGTGCGATGAGGTGACCACCGGCGGAGGAGCGGGCCCGCCCTTGTGGCCCGCGCCCGCTCCGCCGCCGGTGTTCCGGTCGTCAGCTCTTGCCGAGAAGCGTCCAGATCTGGTTCTTCTTGGTGCTGAGCGCGCTCGCGGAGTCGCAGGTCCACTGGTGGATCAGGGCGCGTGCCGCGGTGGAGACGCCGGTGACGTCGACGCACTTGCCGCTGTGGACGGCGACCAGTTGGTAGTCACGGGTGCCGCCGAGTGCCGTGACGGGGTTGAGGGTGAACATCTGGTGGGTGCCGCCGTTGCACGTGTACTGGATGACGGCGGCGTCGTCGGCCGTGGAGGCGTTCATGACGTCCAGGCACTTGCCGCTGTGCTGGTTGACCACGGTGTAGGTGTTCGCCCGGCCGGTGACCGGCTTGAAGTCGAACATCTGCTGGTAGCCGCCCTCGCAGTAGTACTGCTGGTACTGCGTGCCGTTGGCCTTGGACAGGTTGGTGTCGTCCAGGCACTGGCGGCTGTTCGGGCTGATGGCGATCGTGGAGATCGTCGTGTTGGACGGCGGGAGCAGGGTGACGGTGTAGGCGTCCTTGGCGTTCGTCCACGGGACGGTGAGGGAGGCGGCGTTGCCGCTGACCGTCAGGGTGGTGTCGGAGACGGTGGTGGGTCCGCTGACGGCGTTGCCGTTGTCGTACGGGTTGCGCTGGACGACGGCCCGGACCTGCCCGCCCTCCACCACCGACGTGGTGTTGAGGCCGGTGAGGTTGACGGTGACCGTGCCGGTGTTGCCGTTGCTGCCGAGCAGGATCTTGGCGTTCTTGGCGGAGTTGTCCTTCGTGGCGAAGCCGTCGGTGCCGGTGCCCGGGGTGACACCGACGACGCTGCCGGTCTGTGAGCCGTAGTAGCGGTACGAGAACCACTCGCCGCGCGGCAGGTACTGGCCCGCGCTGTTCTTGGTGAGGAGAGCGGCCTGGTAGTCGTGCAGGTTGGTGCCCGAGGCCCAGTTGGCGCGCAGACCGTCCACCCCGGCGCGCTCCAGCCGCGAGATGTACCAGCTGCCGCTGCCCGGGTTCTGCTCGCCGGGGAGGGCGTACTCGTTGACCTGGTAGGGGCGGGTGTTGGTCAGCCCCGCGGCGGCGAGCGTGGAGTCGGCGCGGCCGACGTCGGTGACCGGGTCGCCCGGCAGCTCGTGCCAGCTGTAGATGTCGGGGGCGACGTTGTTCGCCTTGACGTAGGCCAGGTAGTTGGTCCACCAGGTGTTGGACGAGCTCGGCCTGTTGGCGATGCTGGGGCCCACGATCAGCTGGTTGGGGAAGGCCGCGCGCACCTTGGCGTGGAACCGCGCCCACATCTGCAGGTACTGGGTCTGTGGCGGAGCCCAGAAGTTGCTGCCGTCGGGTTCGTTCCACAGGTCCCACTCGACGGTCATGTTGTTGGCTTTGACGTCGTTGATGAGCCGGGTGACGAAGGCGTCGAACTGCGTCCAGTCACCGTTGTCGCCGGGCCAGCCCTGGCTGGTGGTGCCGTCGGCGCCCCACAGGTCGTGCGGCAGCAGCACGAAGGTGCCGCCGAGGGCGGCGGTCCTCTTGTACTGGGCCAGGGTGGCGTTCCAGCGGGTCTGGTAGTCGGCGAGGCTGGTGGCGTAGCCGCCGCTGTTGAGCTGGGCACCGCCCGCCCGCATGAGGTTCCACTTGATGTCCCGGTAGAAGTGGTCCTGCGGCGCCGAGGCGTCCGGTGTCATCCCGTAGATGGTGCCGGAGGCACGGTAGGTGGGGGCGCCGCTGGTGGTGGCGAAGTCGACGGTCACGGCGGTGTCGGCGGCGCGGGCCGTCGTGCCGGGCAGGACGGCGACGGCCGCGACCGAGGCGAACAGCGCGGCGAGCGCGGTGGTCCTGCGCGGGCGGAGAGCCGCGGGGGAACCGGGTCGGCTGTCGCCTCCGGGTGGAACGAAGGTACGGGACATGCGCATTAGGTCTCCCGAAAGGATGGGTGATGGCCGGGCCCGGCGGGCCCGGATGGCTTCGGCAGCCGCTGTCCTTCGGGGGCGGCATGCCGGAGTTCGTGGATCGCCGCCGCGGAGGAGCGGGGGCGGCGAGGGTGCGGCCTGGGGCCGGTCACGCCCAGGTACGACGGGGCAGCGGTGTGGTCCGGATGTCGGCCGGGCGGTGGTCGGGGGCCGGCACCAGCCGCCTTTGTCGGCAGCCCAGGCCCTTGACCGGCCACTGTTGATGGGCGTCGCCGTCGCAGGTCCGCTGATGGACTTTCGCACCGCCGGCGCTGCTGTGACCCGACGCCTACAGGCACCTGCCGCTGTCGCGGTTCACCAGGGTGTACGCGGCTGTGGTGGTCGTTGTATCCCCGGAGGGGCTCGTCAGGGTGCTGTCGAGAGCGACCGGGCTGCCGCGGTTCGGAGTGCCGTCGGCGTTCCGGGGGGAACTGCGGGGCCCTGGTGGTGCGGCCGTTGTCGCAGCGGCCGATGGCGGTGTCGTCGGCGTGGTGGACGACCCGGTTCTCGGTACCGTCGGGCGAGGTGGAGAAGCCGTTGTGGCCAGGGCTGTGGCCGCCTGCCGCGTCATTGCCGGAAGACCGGTGACGGGTTCCTCGTCCGCTCGTCGCGGTTCGGTGGGGCGCTGCCGGTCGCCTCCAACCGATCGGGCCTGTACTCGGGGTGCCGCGGGCGTTCGCGGAGTCGACGAGAAAGGTGCGGCCGTCGTGCCGCAGTGCTTCCGGACCCTCGTCGGCAGTTGGGCCCTGGGTCTCCCGGCTGGGCGTTGAGGTCGAGGTGCGTCCGACCAGTTCCGCACGCCGGAAGTGGTGGCGCGGCCGACGAGGGCCGACGACTTGCGCATGCGCAGGACGCCGGAGGACGTCCGGGTGCATACGTCGGCATCCCGAGCAGAGCCACGCGCGGGCGTGCCTGCTCGTGTGTCCGGCCGAGATCGTCGGGGCATTGAACGCGCCAGGAGTTCAGGAGGGTGCCGCAGTCGACGGGATCGGGGCCTTGTGGACCGGTGAACTCCCGTACGACGGTCTTGGTCTGGGCGTCAGAAGCGGTGGTCCGGCGCGGGCAAGGAGGGTAAGGACTCCTGGGCGACGCCCCGATGTATGTCTTGTCTCGCCTTGAGCATGGTCGTGGCCTCTCCAGGTTCCTCGAACCGGTTCGATGGAAGCTAACACCGAGACCACCAGCCAGCAATAGCCTCGACAAGGATTGCCCGGCCGCACACGGCCGACCTACCGGACGGAGCCACAAGGCGTCATTACCTGCGGAATCCGCCACCCGTCCCGCTGACGAGCAGGCGCTTCCTCGGGTGAGCCGGGCATTGCACGCCCCCACGACGACATTTCCAGGACGTTACGAAAAGTTCGGCATGAAGCGTTGACACCCGACCGGGTTGCTCCTACCTTCACTTCACGCGAACCGGTTCGACCACAGATGATCGACTGATCACATTCATTTGAACGATCGAACCGGTTCGATCTCTCTCATCAAGGAGTGCCCGTGAACATCGGTGAGATCGCCAAGCGGGCCGGTGTCTCGCGGAGCACCGTGTCGTATGCCCTGAGCGGGAAGCGCCCGGTGTCCGAGGACACCCGTCAGAAGATCCAGCGGGTCATCGACGAGCTGGGCTACCAGCCCAACGCCAGTGCGCGGGCACTGGCCAACGGCCGGACCAACACCATCGGTCTGGTCTTCCCGCCGGCCGGGAACCACTACACCGGCATGCAGCTGGACTTCATCGGCAGTGTCACCGAGGCCGCGGCTGCCTACGACTACGACGTGCTGCTTTCTCCGAGCGGTGTGGACAGCGACCGCTCGTTCCAGCGGCTCCTGGGCGAGCGCCGGGTCGACGGAGCGATCCTGATGGAGATCCGGTTGCAGGACGACCGGCTCGACCATCTCGCCGCAGTGGATTTCCCCTCCGTCGCCATCGGCCGCACCGCCCACCCTGAGGGCGGCTGGTGGGTGGGCCTGGACCACACGGCACTGGCGGCGGCCTGTGTGCACCACCTCGCGGACCTGGGACACCGCAGGATCGCCTTCGTCAACCGGCCCGAGCAGCTCCTGCGGGCCGGGTACGAGTCCGCCCACCGGGGCCTGGACGGGTTCACCAAGGCCGCGGCGGAACGCGGGCTGACCGTCCGGACCTACTGCTGCGGGGACGACGCCGCATCCGGCCTCGCGTGTCTGGAGCGGATCCTGCACGACGACCCCGCCACCACGGCCCTCGTCACCCTGAACGAGGCCGCGCTCGGCGGCCTCTACCGAGGGCTGGCCCAGGCCGGCCGCCATGTGCCCCGCGACTTCTCCGTCACCGGAGTCGTGGCCAGCCGGTGGGCGGAGACGGTGACCCCGCAGCTCACCGCGGCGGACGTGCCGGCGGAACAGATGGGCCGCCTCGCCGTCGACCTGCTCGTCGAGCGGCTCGACCATCCCGGTACACCGGCCCGGCATCACCTGCTGGCGCCGCCGATCTCGTTGCGGGCAAGCACCGCACCTGCCGGCACGGGGCCCGCCGACCCCGCTCCCGACCTCGGTGCCCCCACGCACCCCTGACCGTCACCC
>NZ_VJZC01000226.1 GCF_009377185.1 Streptomyces spongiae | reverse complement strand
GGGCCGGGCGAGGGGGCGACCTGCTGCGGGTGCGACCTGCCGCGGGCGCGGCCGGAGCGGGGCGACCGTGGCGGGGACGCTGGTCAGGTGCCGGCGGGAACGGGAATGCGGAGAGCGTCGAAGGCCGTACGGACGCGGGTTCTGAGGGCGTCCACGGCGCCTCGTTGCGCGCGGTGGGCGGTGATCGCCTGGTCGAGGGTGCGGTGGCGGAAGCGGATGCTCTGCCCTGGGCGGACGTGCCCCAGTGCGGACAGGCCGGTGGCGGTGACGACGGCGAGGACGGGGTAGCCGGCGGTGACGCCCCGGCCCCGGTGCAGCACGAGGAGTTCGTCCCCGGCCGGTACTTCGACGGCGCCGATGGGTACGCCGCGGGACAGTACCTCGCCCTGGGTGACTCGGCGGGGTACGTCGCCTCGCAGCCGCAGTCCGATGTGGTTGCTCTGCGGGCTGACGGTGAAGGGTGCCTCGAACAGGCGCCGCCCCGTGTCGCCGAAGTCGGCCCGGTCGGGGCCGTCGGTGACGTCGATGGTCCAGCTGGTGGGGAACCTGGGGACGGGTGCGTTCAGGCGGAACAGCGGGATGCGTGAGAAGGGGTGGTCGAGGGACGGGCAGGCCGTACGCAGGGCGAGTTCGTCGCCGTCGCGCAGGGCGGGCCCGAATCCCAGGATCGTGTCGGGAGCACAGCTTCCCTGAAGGTAGTCGGCCTCGAACGAGCCGAGTACGGCCAGGTAGACGCGCAGTCCCCGCCGGATGCCGGTGACGCGGAGGGTCGCGCCGGCGGGTACGGGGACCGGCTCCCACTGCGGGCGGGTCGCTCCGTCGACGGTCAGGTCGGCGGGGGCGCCGGTCACGGCGACGAGGATGTCGCTGGACGGGGTGCACGCGAAGTCGAGGGCCGTGATCTCCAGCAGGGGGGCGTGTTCGTCGTTGCCGCACAGGACGTTGGCCACGCGTGCCGAGTGCTGGTCGACGGCTCCGTTGGCGGGCAGGCCGTAGCGGGAGCGGCCGACGCGGCCGAGGTCCTGCACGGTGGTGATGCCCGCGGTCCGGACGGTGAGGGTGTCAGCCATGGCAGGCCGCCAGCGGGGCGTCGGCGTGGTCGTCCCACTGGTCGGGCGTGATGGGGACGAAGCGGAAGGTGTCGCCGGGCCGGTAGACGGTGATCGGGTCGCTGTGCAGGTCGAGGACGCGCAGGGGGGTGCGTCCCAGGAGCGGCCAGCCGCCGGGCGAGGGCATCGGGCAGATGACCGCCTGCCGGCCGGCGACGGCGACCGCTCCGGGTTCGACGCGGGTGCGGGGCGACGCCAGCCGCGGCACCGGCCCGGGGAAGGCGGGCCCGTCCATCATCGGCGCGCCCGCGGGCGCGCCGAGGCAGCGCACGGTGAGATCGGATCCCGAGTGGATGGCGACGACCTCGCTCTCGGTCAGGCCGAGCTGCGTGGCGACGTCGGGCAGATCGGGCCCGTGCTCACCGCCGTAGACGACGGGGACGACGAAGCGCCGGGGCGGTGTCGTCCGCGCGGAGTCCAGCGCGGAGCGCGTTCCGATGCGGGTGGCCTCGTGGCGCAGGACGCCCCGGACGGTGTCGTGGTCGGTGCGGGCGCAGTCGAACTCCACGAGCAGGGTGTCGTAGGTGGGCACGACACCGTGGACACCCGTGAGCCGTACGGCGTCCAGGGCGTCGGCCAGGGCGTGGACGAACCGCCAGGCGTCCTCGGCGTCCAGGCCCGCGACCTTGGCGGCCAGGGCGGAGTCACCGCAGTCGGCGATCGTGACGTGGCCGTCCAGCACATGGACTTTCATGATGTCGCTGTCCATGTCAGACGCCCGCGGGGCTGAGTACGTCGTCGAGCGGGGCGAACCTGACCCCGGCGGCGAGGAGCTGTTCGCGGACCCGGCCGGCCAGCGCGATCGCTCCGGGGGTGTCGCCGTGCAGCAGCACGGTGTCGCAGGCGACGGGGATGTCCTTGCCGTCGACGCTGCGCAGGACGCCCTCGGTGACCATCCGCAGGGTCCGGCGGGCGATCTCCTCCGGGTCGTGGATCACCGCCCCGGGCTCGGAGCGGGGTACGAGGGTCCCGTCGTCGCGGTACGCGCGGTCGGCGATGCCGACGATGCCCACCCGTAGCCCGCGGGTACGGGCGGCGTCGGCGAGTTCGCCGTCCTGCGCGAGGACGATCAGCGACTCGTCCAGGGCGGCGACCGCGTCCACGACGGCACGGGCGTAGTCGGCGCGTACGGCGACCAGGTTGCCCAGGCGTCCGTGCGGGGCCACGTGCCGCACCCGGGTGCCGTGCGCGACGGCGAATGCCTGGAGGGCGCCGATCTGGTACAGCACGTCGGTGCGGACCTCCTCGGGCGTGAGGTCCATCGCGCGCCGGCCGAACCCGACCAGATCGGGAAAGCTCGGGTGGGCGCCCACGGCCACCCCCTTCTCCACGCACGTGCGGACGGTGGCGTCCATGATGCGCGGATCACCGGCGTGGAACCCGCAGGCCACGTTGGCCGATGTCAGCATCTCCAGGAGAGCTTCGTCGTCGCCCATCCTGTAGGCGCCGAATCCCTCGCCGAGATCGGCGACGAGATCAACCGTGCGGGTCATGACGTCCTCCGGGAGAATGTGAGGAAGGAGATGCCATCACGTCGGCGTGATATCCCGTAATGAGTCCGCGTTTCTCTGACACAGGACGGGGATCACGAGCAGGTGGAATACCGGAAAAGCGATCCGCTCGAATACGCCGGGCGGCTGCGGGGGCTGAATGTTCAGATCAACGTAATCCTCAACTTCCATGACCGCCAATACGCGTTCGGTTTGGCGTTATCGCGAACGGCTATGACCCGCCACCGCACCAGGTCCGCCGGGACCCTGTGTTCGCAGGTGGCCGCTCCCTACGATGGGGCTCCGCTCCCCTTGGAAGGCCCCGCATGGACACCAGGCGCCTGTACTCGTTCATCAAGATCATCGACGCGGGGAGCATCACGCGCGCTGCCGACATCCTGCACATCGCGCAGCCGGCGCTCAGCCAGCAACTGTCCGCGCTGGAGGCCCAGTTCGGGCAGCAGCTGGTGATCCGCAGCAAGCGCGGGGTCGCCCCGACCGACGCGGGCCGGGCGCTGTACCGGCACGCTCAGCTGATCCTGAGGCAGATGGACCTCGCGCAGGCCGCCGTGGCGGTCTCCGGCCGGGCGCCCGCCGGAGGCGTGTCGGTGGGTCTCGCGCCGTACAGCCTGGGCGCGGCCCTCGCACTGCCCCTGCTCAAGAGCGTGCGCGAGCGCTACCCCGACATCCTGCTGCACATCAACGAGAACTTCGGCGGTGTGATCAGCGAGGCGATCATGACCGGCCGGATGGACATGGCGTTCATCTACGGGGCCGGCCCGCTGCGGGGTGTGCAGTTCGAGCCGCTGCGGACGGAGGACCTGTTCCTGATCGGCGCTCCCGGCGGAGCGGCCCCGCCGGGAGAGGGCGATGTGAGCCTGGAGGAACTCAAGGACGTACCCCTGCTGCTCCCCAGCCGCATCCACACGATCCGGCAGGTCGTCGATGCCGCGCTCCAGCAGGCGTCGCTCCGGCCGAACGTGGTGGGCGAGGTCGAGTCCGCGCTGACGCTCGTCAACGCCGTGGCCGCCGACCTCGGCGCGACCGTCCTGCCCTGGTCGGCCGCGCGCGCCATCCTCGACGTCCGCTCACTGTCCGTGCGCCGGATCGTGAATCCCGTGATCCAGGTGAAGCTTTCCCTGGTGACGTCGGACAACCAGCCTCTTTCGGAACCCGCGTTGGCGGTGCACGATCTGTTCCTCGAACACATCACCGCCTTTGACGGCTCTCCCGATGAGGAATGAGGCCCGGAAGCGGCGTCAAGCCGAAATTCTTCTCGTTCCCGGATACCACTTCACGGGATATCAGTTCACGGATATCTGTTCACGGCCCCCGCCAGACATTGTCGAAGGCCGCCTGTTCGATGCTGCGCCGTTGCCGTACCGCTTCCAGTTCCATCAGCGCGTCGTTGACGGCGGCCAGTACGGTCACCACCTCGTCGTCGACGAGCTCCGCCAGGTCCTCGGCCGGCTCGGGCCCGATCCCCACGGCGGCCGCGAGGACGGCGAGGACGGGTTCGCCCGAGGACCGTCGCTCCGCCGCGTGGCGGCGGGCAGGTGAGTCGGCCAGTGCCGTGCGGTCGGTCCGCAGGGGGAGCCAGCGGTTGTGCTGCCGGGTGAGGTCTCCCGCCGCCTCCAGATCGGCGAGGTAGGTCGCGTGCAGGCCCCTCCCCCGGCGCCACAGCCAGTCCTCGACCGACTCGTAGGGCGCCTCCCGGTTGAGGGACGACGCCGCCGCGTCCAGCAGCCGGTCGTCCAGGGCGGGCAGGAGGCCGGGCACGATGCGGTCCCCTTCCAGAGTGAGGCCCTCCGTGTCGAGGAGGTCGCAGAGTTCGGCCCCCGCGAGGGCCAGCGAGAGGTCACCCTGCTCGACGGGCCGGTCCGGTGCGACCTCCATGGTGGTGATCAGCAGGTCCCGCGGTGTGGTCATGTCGACTCCAGGTCCAAGGCGTGGGGACAGCGGTTCGAGCGGCTGTTCCGGTCCCTCTCTCCATCACACACTCTCCATCACACACTGGAGAGGTCACGCGGACGACCGCAGCACGAGAAGACTGATCTCGCTCGGCGCGAAGATCCGGAACGGCGGCCCCCAGTAACCCGTGCCGCGGCTGGTGTAGAGCCGGGTCCGGCTGCCGTGGTGGCTGAGGCCCTGCACCACGGGCTGGTCGAGGCGTACCAGGTAGTGGAACGGCCAGATCTGCCCGCCGTGGGTGTGGCCCGAGATCTGGAGGTCGATCCCGGCGGTCACGGCCTGGGCCACCTGCTTGGGCTGGTGGGCGACCAGGAGCACCGGCAGATCGGGGTCGGCGCCCGCGAGGGCCTCCTCGACGTCGGGGCGGTGCCCGGCCAGACCGGAGGAGCCGGCGGTGCGGTCGTCCACGCCCGCGAGGACGAGCCGGTCGCCGCCGCGTTCGACGACGAGGTGGCGGTTGTGCAGCGACTCCCAGCCGAGCCCGCTCATGTGGTCGAGCCAGCCCTGGGCCTCCCCGAGGTACTCGTGGTTGCCGGTGACGTAGACCCTGGCCAGGCCGGGCCGGATCGTTCCGAGCGGGGCGGCCTGTTCCCGGCGCGCGGCGATCGTGCCGTCGGCTATGTCGCCCGCGTGGCAGACGATGTCGGGGTTCAGGGCGTTCACGGCGTCCGCGACCCGCGCCGACCAGCGGGACCGGTCGATGGGACCGTAGTGGGTGTCGGTCAGGACGACCACACGGGTCCCGTCCAGCCCCGCGCCCAGGCGGGGCAGGGCGACCTCGACCTGCCGGACGCGGGGAACCCGCATGGCCTCGGCGTAGCCCCACGCCAGGAGCACCGCGGCGACCACCGCCACCGCGACGGCCATACCCCTGGCCGGGCCCCGGCCGTCGGCCCCGAAGACGGCCAGGACGAGCCGCAGCACACCGCCGACGGCCGACCAGGCGAACAGCACCCAGATCACGCCCAGGAGGGTGTCGCCGGTACGCGCCGCCCAGTCCAGCTGCCGGTGGCCGTGGCCGAGGACCATCGTCGCCGGGAACGCGAGCAGCGCGGCCCCGAACAGGACACTTCCGCTCAGCACGACCGAGGACGGCCAGTGGGTGCCGGACGCCAGCAGCACCCACCACGGCAGGCCGAACAGCAACGCCAGCGCGGTGACGACCACGAGCCCACCGACCCACCGGCGCCGGTTCGCGGAGGGCTCCCTCGTGGAGCTGTCTCTCGCGGCGGGTTCCGCGGGCGCGGGCTCGCCGGGCCCCGGTGCCTCGGCCCTCGTCTCGTCGGCCTTCGTCTCCTCGACCTTTGTCTCCGCGGCCTTCGTCGACTGATCGTCCAGCACGGCCTGTGCTCCACATCCGCTCGCGACATCACACGATGAACCGCTCCATCCTCGCACCGCCGTCCCCGGGGCCGTCAGGTGATTCCGCTCTGGGCGTCATCCGGTGATCAGCGCCGGATGTACGCTCGGGCGACCGCGGGTGGGAGGGGGCGCACGGTGGAGGATCTTCTGGTGTGGCGGGCCGGAGACGGGCCGCTCGCGGACTGGCTGGAGCGGGTGCTGGAGCTGCTCGCCGGTCCCCAGCCCGAGGGCTACTTGGTACGCGGGGACGTCCACTGGCCGGATCAGCCCTACGGACGCAACCTCCACCACGGTCTCGACGTGCCCGGCCTGGCCGAGGCGCTCACCGCCGAGGGCGTCGACGCTCTGTGCGCGATCACTCACCGCGGCCACACGCCCGACACCGGCAGGGTGTCGATCGAGCCGCTGGTGTGGCGGGCACCCGGTCCACAGACCGGTACGATCCCGGTCGCCGAGGCCGTGCCCCTGGGCACACCGGCCGGGCGGGTCCGACTGTCGGCGGAGGTCCGCTCCCTCGCCGACCTGGGCACCTGGCTGGGTCGGCTGTCCCCGCTGCTGCCGACCGCCCTGCCCGACCCCGAGTGGTCGGCGGCGCCGCTGCGCGTTCCGCTCGCGGCCGCGTACCTCCATCGGCGCGACGATGTCATGGTGTGCGTCGACACCCTGGAGTCCCGGGAGGGGATCGGCAACCCCACCCGGCAGGTCCTGCTGCGGTGCGACATCGCGCGGCTGTCCGACGATGTGCGACTGCTCGGGGAGCGCGCCGTCGTGGAGACCCGGCACATGGAGACCGTCGACGACATGGCGTCCTGGCTGAACCGGCTCGCCGAGACCTGGCGGAGCCCGCCGTTGCCGAAGCCCGGCAGGTGGGCGGGGGCCACGGCGCTGCCGCCCATGAGCCGTGGCCAGGTGTGGTCCGTCGAGGACGGAGCACCGCACCTCCTGGTGGAGCGGAAGGGGCCGCGCAGCGTGTTCGTGCACGGCCCGGCGGCCGAGCTCGCCCGCTGGGCCGCCCCCTTGCTGGAACCCTTCGTGCACGAGGACGTTCCGGCCTCCTCGCGTCGCCATCTGGCCCGCTGGCTGCGACGCGTCGAGCACACCCTCTTCCAGGGGCCGGCCATCTGGAGCGTCACAGGCGTCGACGAGCCCCTGGACTCGGCGGACCTGGCGGCCTGGCTGCACGCCCACTCCCCCGACAGCCGGATGGGAGTGGGGAACATCGCCGACGGCACCGCCGAGCTCCTCGGTGCCCGTACCTCCCGGGGCGGCCTGACCGTCACCGGCCGCCACCACGCCACCCCGTAGGGACGAGGCCGCTCCCGGGACCGGTCGCTCAGACCTCGGTGAACGTCCACAGCAGGTTGGTGCTGTTGCCCCAGGTCCACTGCTTGGCGACGGAGCCGGAGGAGACGTTGCCCCCGCCGTCCAGGGCGAGGCCCGTGGTGCGGTTGGTGAGGGAGTACCGGCCGTCGCCGCGGTGGGTGATCAGCCATTGCTGGTCGGTGGTGCCGTTCCACTGCTGTTGCCGGACCGTGGCGCCGTTGTCGGTGGCGCCCCCTCCGTCGGCGACCATGCCGCCCGCGCGGTTCTCCAGCTTGTAGTGGCCGTTGCCGAGGTCGACCGCGTGCCACTGCAGGTCGGCGTGACCGTTCCAGGTCCCCTGCTTCAGGTCGGAGCCGGCTGGGACGTCGCCGCCACTGTCCAGGGAGAGGCCGTTGGTGACGTTGGTGACCTTGAAGTAGGCGGTCGGGTGGAACGCCACCCTCAGCGAGCGGATCCTGTTGTCGGCACCGGTGCCGCGCAGGTCGGACCTGTCCGCGGTGAACGTCCACGAGGTGCCGGTGAAGTCGTCGCCGGAGTGGCCGAGGATGCGGTACCCCGGGGCGAGCCTCAGTGAGGAGAGGGTACGTGGCGGCATTCCGGCGAGGGTGAGTTGTTCGCTGGTGTAGCTGCCGAGGGCGAGTACCGCGCTGTCGCCGGAGTAGTGGGCGTCCTTGAAGACCAGGGCCCCGGTGAGAGGCCGCAGGGTGGGGATCCGGCCCGAGAAGCGGAGCTTCAGGACGTACGCCGGGGCCTCGAACGGTGCCGTCGACGGCAGGGTCACCTTCAGCCCGCTCGCGTCCTGGGCCGGCGTGGCGAGGTCGATGTACGTACCGGCCGTGGAGTCGAGCAGTTTCACCGAGGACAGCGCGTCCAGGTCGATCCGGTCGGAGCTGAGCGTCCTGAGCGTCAGCGAACTGCCGGGCCAGCCGAGGACCGTGGCGTACAGGACGGTGCCCGCCTTGTTCCGGGTGAACCGTATGTCCTGCGCGGTGCCCGCCGTGGGTCTGGTGAAGGAGCCGCCGCCCATCTTCGTGGGCCCCTCGCCGTACGCGGTCCAGGCCCTGGTGCTGTAGACCGACTCGCCGAACCGCTTCAGGTAGTCGCCGATGCCGAGCAGCAGGTCGCGCTGGCCCCGCGGGATGGTGCCGTCGGCCTGCGGGGCGATGTTGAGCAGCATGTTGCCGTTCTTGCTGACGCGGTCGATCAGCGAGTGCAGCATCTGCGGGAGCGTGTAGTAGCCGATGCCCTCGGTGTAGCACCAGCTGGAGTTGGAGATGCTGTCGTCGGTCAGCCAGTAGGGCGCGGTGAGGTCGGCCGGGCCGCCCCGCTCGTAGTCGAAGACCTCACCGTGGCCCTTGAACCCGTCCTTGTAGGTGGCGACGACTTCCTTGCCCCACTTGTTCGCCTGGTTGTAGTAGTACGCCAGGAAGTTGAGCCGCTGTGTCTCGTCGACGTGGTCAAGTCTCCAGTCCTGCCAGAGGATGTCCGGCTTCGCCCGGTCGACGACCTCCTTGAGCTTGTCGAACCAGAGCTGGTTCTCCTCGTCCGCGCCCAGCTGTCCGTAGAGCTTCTTCAGGCTCGGGTCCGACTGCGCGGGCGCGTACTCGTAGTAGCCGGTGTAGTTGTACGCGTGGTGCATGGCCACCAGCAGTTTCATGTTCCTGGCGCGGATGGCGTCGGTGAACAGCCGCAGCAGGTTCAGGCGCGGGCCCTTGTCCACGGAGTTCCACTCGTTGACCTGGCTGTCCCACATGGAGTAGCCGTCGTGGTGCTCGGCGACCGGCCCGGCGAACCGCGCGCCGGCGTCGGCGAACAGCTGGGCCCACTCGTCGGGGTCGAAGGCGCCGCCCGCCGACCTGAGCTTCGGCGCGAACTCCTGGTGGTCGCCCGCCAGATCGTCCGCCCCGTTGACGAAGTTGTGGAACGGCCAGGCGGCCGGGTCGCCGTACGTGGCGATGTGGTGCTTGTTCGCCTTGCTGTCCGGCACGTACATGTTGCGCGGGTACCACTCGCTGTCGTACGCGGGCACGCTGAACACGCCCCAGTGGAAGTAGATGCCGAACTTGGCGTCCCGGAACCACTCGGGGGCCGCCGGGTGCCGGTTCACCGATTCCCACGTGGGGGTGTAGGTGCGCGGGGCCGCCAGGGCACTGCCCGCGGCCCACACGTCGGTTGCGGCCGCGGCCGCCACGACGGCCGTTGCACCGGCCAGTAGCCTTCGCCTGCTGATCGATTGCGACATACGCACGAACGTCATGCATGCGACCTACTACTGTCAACAGGTGTGCAGGGATGGATGCGCTTGTCGCGGAAGGCGATATGACCGATTTGTTGCCTAACTAGCCTATTCATGCAAGGGAAGACATCACATGTCTCTGACGGACAAGGCCATCGATCAGATCCGTGCGCTGATCCGCTCGGGCGCGTTGCCACCGGGCTCCAAGCTGCCCCCGGAACCGGATCTGGCCGCCCAGTTGGGGCTGTCGCGCAACCTGGCGCGGGAGGCGGTCAAGGCGCTGGCGGTCGCCCGGGTGCTGGAGGTCAGACGGGGTGACGGCACCTATGTGACCAGCCTGCAGCCGAGCCTGCTGCTGGAGGGCCTCGGCGGTGCGGTGGACCTGCTGCAGAGCGACTCGGCCGCCCTGCTGGACCTGATGGAGGTCAGGCGGCTGCTCGAACCCGTCGCCACCGCTCTGGCCGCCACCCGGATCTCCGACGAGGGCCTGGCCGAGGTGAAGCTGCACCTGGACGCCATGCGGGAGGCCCGCGACGACGTCGAGCGGCTCAACGCGCACGACGCGGCGTTCCACCGCGCCGTCGTCGCCGCCACGGGAAACGAATCGCTGGTCACCCTCCTGGAGGGCATCTCGGGCAGGACACTCCGGGCCCGCGTCTGGCGTGGCCTGGTCGACTCCCGGGCCGCGGGGCGCACCCTCGCGGAGCACGAGGCGATCTTCACGGCGCTGGCCGGCCGCGACGCCTCACTCAGCCAGGCCGCCGCACTACTGCACGTCAACAGCACCGAACAGTGGCTGCGGGACCACCTGAACTCCATGTGAGCGAACCGCTCGGCGCCATCGCCTCAGGAGTCGCTCGCCGGGTCCGTGGCGAGCAGCCCGTTGACCACGAGCGTCGCCAGCAACTCCGCCGTGGCCGTGAGCTGTTCCGGTGAGGTGGCCTCACGCCGGCCGAGGCGCTGAGCCAGAGGCACCTCGACCATGCCGGAAACAGGGCCGATGATGGCGAAGAACACCACGTCCATCGGGAGGGGTGCCATGCGTCCGGACGTCACCAGCCGGTCGATGCCGGCCTCCACGGTCCGCAGGGTCGGTTCGACGTAACGCTCGAACACGTAGTCCAACCGCTCGGTGTCCCGGGAGAACTCGTCGACGAAGATCCGTCCGAGCTGCGGCCTGATCACCGAGGTCCGGTAGAAGCCGGTGATCCACTGCTTCAGCTGCTCGGCGTCGTCGAGCGAGGTGTCCACCTGCGGCATACGCTCCAGTTGCGCCCCCATGGCGGAGTCCACCACCGCACGCCAGAACGCCGCCTTGGAGCCGTACCGGTCGTTGATGAAGTTGTGGCTGACGCCGAGGCGGCGGGCCAGCTCGCGCGCGGAGGCCCGGTCGTAGCCCAGCTCCGCGAAGGCATCCAGCCCTCGCAGCATGATGCTCTCCTCGTCGGGCACCGCGGGAGTGCCCGCACCGGGGCGCCCCGGCCGCCGAGCGGACTCTGCTCGCGCCCCCGCCTTCGCCTCGTTCGCTCCCACCCTTGCCTCCATCACTGCTCACTCGTGCCCGCGTGGCGGCGCGGACGGCTCCCCGTGACCATCCTAGGGACCCGCGAAGAGCTTACCTGACAGCTGTCAGACCCAAGATCGCCGGCGCGCTCGCGCACAACCTACGTGTCCCCGGCCGCCGCTGCCTTCTTGATCGCTTCGCGGATCCGGGAGTACGTGCCGCAGCGGCACACGTTCTCGATGCGGTCGATGTCGGCGTCGGTCGGGTGGGCCGTCCTCTTCAGCAGGGCCGCCGCGGCCATGATCTGGCCCGGCTGGCAGAAGCCGCACTGCGCGACGTCGCGGTCGATCCAGGCCTGTTGCACGGGGTGCAGCTCGTCGCTGTCGGCCAGGCCCTCGATCGTGGTGACCTCGCGGTTCGCGCAGTCCGCGACCGGAACGACACAGGGCTGTATCTCCCCGCCGTCGAGGTGACTCGTACAGGCACGGCATACGCCCACACCGCAGCCGTACTTGGGTCCGGTGACGTTCAGCATGTCCCGCAGGACCCACAGCAGGGGCATGTCGGACGGGCCTCGACGGTTACCGGTTTCCCGTTGAGGACGAAGGAGTAGGACGGCATGGGCACCTTCTCGGAGGACTGGTCGGACGTCACGGGTCGGATTGCTCGGGTCGCACGTCTCGGGTCGCACGTCTCGGGTCAGAAGTCGAGGGGAAAGCGGCGGGGCTTGGAGCCGGTCGCGCGGGCGTAGGCGTTGGCGACGGCACCGGCGGCGGCGGGGACGCCGAGTTCGCCCGCACCGCCCGGCTCTCCCCCGGAGGGCATGATGTGTGCCTCGAACCGCAGGGGGGCGTGCCGCTGGCGGGCGTAGTGGAAGTCGGCGTAGCTGCTCTCGCGGACGGCACCCCGGTCGATGTGGAGGCCGGCCTGGAGGACGGTGGAGATGCCGTCGACCGCGGTGCCCATGAGCTGGGCCTCAAGGCCGCGCGGATTGACGGCGGTTCCGACGTCGGCCGCCATCACCACCTTGGTCACCCGGGGGTTCTTCCGGTCGGTGGTGTCGATCTCGACCAGGCAGGCGACACACGAGCCGTACTCCTCGTGGACGGCGACGCCCTGGGCGTGGCCGTCCGGCATGCTCCTGCCCCAGTCGCCGGCGGCCGCGACCTTGTCGAGCACGGCTTTGACGGCCTTGTTCCGGAGCGTGGTACGCCGGAAGGCGACCGGGTCCTTGCCCAGGGCCCTGGCCACCTCGTCGACGACGATCTCCTCGGCGGTTCGCGTCGTCCCCGAGTCCACCGACCGCCAGGCGCCCAGCGGTATCGCCAGTTCGACCGAACCGTAATCCCCCGAGACACGGCCGAAGTTGTACAGGCCGCTGTCACTGGGCAGGGGGCCGGCGGCTCGTGCGGCGGCCGGGGTCACCCCGCCCCGGGCGGAGACCGGGGCGGGCCCCTGGGCGGACCCCTGAGCCGACAGGCCCTGCCCCTCGTACGACTCGCTCACCGAGGCCATCGTGTGGGTGAACGCCACCACCCTGCCCCGTGCGTGGCTGGCCCGGATCCGGTGGTGGCTGGCCGGGCGCATCCGGCCGTGCCGGATGTCGTCGGCACGGCTCCACATCAGCTTGACCGGCCGGCGTGCCGCCTTCGAGATGAGGGCGGCCTCGATCGCCGCGTCGTGGTTGAGCCGCCGGCCGAACGAGCCGCCGCCCCGCATGACGTGGACCTTCACCTTCGACGCGCGCAGCCCGACCGCCGAGGCGATGCTGTCCCGCGCGTCCATCGGCGTCTGGGAGGAGAACCAGATCTCGGCACGGTCCGCGCGGACGTCCGCCACCGCGGTCAGCACCTCCATCGGAGCGTGGCTGACGAAGGCGAACTCGAACTCGCCCTCCGTCTGCGCCGATCCGCGCGGCGGGTTGCCGAGCCGGGGGACCGCGGCGCGCAGCCGCGACCGGATCGCGGCGTCGGAGAGCGACACGAGCGGGCCCGGCGCCCACGTGATCCTCAGGGCGTCCCTCGCCTTGAAGGCGTGGTGGAAGGACTCGGCTACGACGGCGACCCCACTCGCGACCTTGACGACGGCGTGGACGCCCGGCATCGCACGCGCGGCCCGGGAGTCGACCGAGACGAGTTTCCCGCCGAGCGTCGGCGGCCGTGCCACCACCGTCGGCTTCGCTCCGGCCACCGCCAGGTCTCCGGCGTACTTGGCCTTCCCGGTGACGATGTCCCGGGCGTCGATCCGGGTCGTCGGCTTCCCGATGACCCGGTGCCGGGACGGCGGCTTGGGCTTCGTCGACACGGCCGGCCGCTGGATCCGGGCGGCGCTCGCGGTCAGTGACCCGAAGGTGGCCGTACGGCCGTCCGGGGCGATCACTCGCGTGTCCCTCGTGCGCAGGGTCCGTGCGGGGAGGTTCCAGCGCCTGGCCGCCGCGGTCACCAGCTTGGCGCGTGCCGTGGCGGCCAGCTCGCGCGCGGGACCGTAGAGCGAACTGACCGAGTTCGAACCGCCGGTGTACTGGTTGCCCTTGGCGCGGGCGTCGGCGAGGGGGATGTCCACGTCGACGAGCCGGGCGTCCAGCTCCTCGGCGATCATCATGGCGACCGCGGTGGTGACGCCCTGGCCGACCTCGACGCGCGGCAGCCGTACGACGACCCTGTTGGCCAGGGTGACCTCGAGGACCAGCATCTCCTCGTCGGTCCCCCTCACCAGGAAGCCGGGCGGTCTCCGTCCGGGCTCGGCGCCTGCCGCGGACGACGAGTCGCAGGCGAGGGGGGCCGCGACGGTCAGGGTGGACGCGGCGAGCGAGTAGACCATGAACCTGCGGCGGGACAACTGACGGGCCACAGACGCTCCTCTCCCAGTTCCCGAATCGGTTCTGCGGACGTGTCGACTGGTATTTCGACTGGTATGAGGGCTCAGCTCTCCCCGGGGTTGCGTACGGGACCCGCCGGGCCGCTCAACGGACCAGTCCCGCGGGCTTGGTGGCCTTGCCGAGCAGCCACTCCAGGGAGCCGCGCCGGAAGAAGCGGGACCAGAGCGTCGCGAGCACGGTCACGGCCACGATGAAGCCGAGCAGCACGTGCGGCGGGGAGCCGGTCGCTGACCACCGCCACGGCCGGTTTCCCCGCTGCTCCGCACGCCGCCGTTCGGCCTCGCCACGTGTCCGCGTCCCCCGCCCCCGCCGCCCTCGGCGGTGCCTCGCGGACGTCCGGTCCCCGCGCCACTCGCCCCGCGCGCCCGCTCCTCCTGCCGGCACCGTCCGCGCGGGCGCCGCCGGCCATGCATCGAGCCCTCATGCAC
>NZ_VJZC01000225.1 GCF_009377185.1 Streptomyces spongiae | reverse complement strand
GGTGGGAGCCGGCCAGCCGGGGCGGCAGGATCTGCTCCCAGTCGCTGTAGCGCTGCGACCAGAACGCCGTGCCCCAGGCGTGGTTGAGCGCGTCCAGCGTCGTGTAGCGGGCGCGCAGCCAGTCGCGGAAGGCGCGGGCGGCGTCGTCCGAGTAGTCGTAGATGTTGTGGCAGCCCAGCTCGTTGGAGACGTGCCAGGCCACGAGTGCGGGGTGGCCCGCGTAACGGTTCGCCATCTCCCGTACCAGGCACAGGGCGTGGTCGCGGAAGACCGGTGAGGTGGGCCGCCAGTGCTGGCGTGCCCCCGGCCACACCGTCTCACCGGTGGCGGTCACCGGGAGGATCTCCGGGTGGGCCGTGGTGAGCCAGGGCGGCGGGGACGCGGTGGCGGTGGCCAGGTCGACCCCGATGCCGCCCTGGTGCAGCAGGTCCATGACCTCGTCGAGCCAGGCGAAGTCCCATGTGTCCGGGGCCGGTTGGATACGGGCCCAGGAGAAGATCCCCACGGAGACGACGGTGACGCCGGCCTCGCGCATCAGCCGGACGTCCTCCTCCCACACCTCGCGCGGCCACTGCTCGGGGTTGTAGTCGGCGCCGTAGCCGAGCCGGGGGGTGGAGTCACCGTCCGGCCCGCTCAGCAGGCGGGTCAGGCGGGTGGAGGTCATGGTGGTCCTTCCGGTGTGTCGCACGGAGGGCGGCGCGGCGGCGCCGCCCTCTCGCACGGCGGTCCTACTTCTCGACGGTGAAGCCCTGCTCGTTGCCGTACTTGACCGAGGCGTCCTGCCAGGCCTTCAGGCCGTCGGCCAGCTTGGTGCTGGACACGTAGGCCTTGCCGACGGTGTCGTTGAAGATCGAGTTGGCGTACTGCTGGAAGGGCAGGTACGACCAGTCGTCGGCGACGTTCGCGGCCGACTCGGCGAAGATCTTGTTGGCCTGCTGACCGCCGAAGTACTCGAACTTGGTGTTCTGGAACTCCTGGGACTGCAGCTCCGCGGTGGTCGCCGGGAAGGCGCCCTGCTTGATACGGGTCTGCACACCGTCCTCGGCGTTCGCGTACTTGGCGAAGGCGTAGGCGAGTTCCTTGTTCTTGGCCAGTTCGGGCACGGTCAGGGAGCTGCCGCCGTTCTCCGCGGTGGCCTTGTCGCCCTTGGTCCAGGCCGGCATCGGGGCAACGCGCCAGTCACCGGAGGCGTTCGCCACACCGGTGACGAAGTTGGCGGGCATCCAGGCACCGGTGACCAGGGTGGCGATGGTGCCGTCGCCCAGGCCCTTGTACCAGTCGTCGGTCCAGCCGGTGATGGGCGCGAGGAGCTTCTCGTCGATGAGCGGCTGCCAGGTGTCGGTGAACTTCTTGGCGCCCGCGTCGGAGAAGTCGATCTTCACCTTGGTGCCGTCGACCTTGTAGGGACGCGAACCGGCCTGCCACAGCATGCTGGTGGTGAAGCCCGCGTCGCCCGCGTCGGCGGCGATGAACGACTTCGGGTCGGCCTTGTGCAGCTTGCGGGCCGCTTCGACGTACTCGTCCCAGGTGGTCGGGACGGCGATCTTGTTCTTGTCGAAGACCTTCTTGTTGTAGAACATCGCCATCGGGCCCGAGTCCATCGGCAGGCCCCAGACGGCGTCGCTCCCCTGGGTCACCGCGTTCCACGGACCCGGCGTGTACTTGTCCTTCAGCTTCTCCGCGCCGAAGGGGGCCAGGTCGGTGAGGCCCTTGGTGAGGGCGTACTGGCCCAGCGCGAAGTACTCGACCTGCGCGACGTCGGGCACGCCCTTCTTGGCCTCGATGGCGTTGGACAGGGCGGTGTAGTGCTTGTCGCCGGACCGCTCGCTGACGAGGTTGATCTTGACCTTGGGGTACTTCTTCTCGAAGTCGGCGGCGACCGACTTGAGGGTGGGCTCCCAGGCCCAGACCGTGACCGTGCCGCCCTTCTTCAGGGCCGCCTGGAGGTCCGAGGCGGAGACCGGCTTCTGGTCGGAGCCCTCGTCGTCGGAGCCGCCACAGGCGGTCGCGCCCAGGGCGAGGGCGGAGAGGAGGGCTATGCCGCGCAGGAGGCGGCTGGTCTTTCTGCGCATGAAGATGCTTCCACTTCTTCGTGGGTGGGACAGGTGAGGGTGTTTTGCGTGAGGGTGTGGTGCGTGAAGCTATGGGGGGCCTTGGGGGTTACTCCTTGACGCTTCCGGCGGCGAGCCCGGACTGCCAGTACTTCTGCAGCAGCAGGAACGCGGCGATCAGCGGCACGATGGTGAGCAGTGAACCGGTGATCACCAGGTTGAAGATCACGTCGCCACCGATCGTCTCGGCCTGCGAGTTCCAGACGCTCAGCCCCAGGGTCAGGGGGTACCAGTCCGAGTCCTTCAGCATGATCAGCGGAAGGAAGTAGTTGTTCCAGGTCGCGACCGTCGTGAACAGCAGCACGGTCACGATGCCGGGGGCGAGCAGCGGCAGCGAGACCTGGAAGAAGGTGCGCGCCTCGCTCGCTCCGTCCATGCGGGCGGCTTCCAGCAGTTCGGTGGGGATGGCCTCGGTGGCGAAGACCCACATCAGGTACAGGCCGAAGGGCGAGACCAGCGACGGGATGATCACTGCCCACGGAGTGTCGGTCAGCCCCATCTTGCTGAACATCAGGAACGTCGGCACCGCGAGGGCGGTACCCGGGACGGCGACGGCACCGATGACCACGGCGAACACGGCGCGCTTCCCGGGGAAGTTGAACTTCGCCAGCGCGTAACCGCCCAGGATCGCCAGGAAGGTGGCCCCACCGGCACCGAGCACGACGTACAGCACCGTGTTGAGCAGCCAGCGCACGAAGACGCCGTCGTTGTACGTGAAGGTGTCCCTGATGTTGTCCCAGAGGGCGAAGTCGTCGGCGAACCACAGCCCGCCTGAATCGGCCAGCCCCTCCTGGGTCTTGGTCGCGCTGATGACGAGCCAGATCAGCGGCACCACGGTGTAGAGCAGCATCAGGCCCGTGAGCACGGTCAGCAGAACGCTGCGCTTGGGGCGCCCGGGAGTGTTCCGACGGGGCGTACGCAGACGGGACGCGCCCTTGCCCGCGCCGGCGGTCTGGGCGGGTATCGACTCGGAAGCGGTGGTGACGGGGGTGCTCATCGGGTCACGCTCCCTTGCGCATGCCGCGCAGCTGCACGATGTAGGCGATGACCATGGTGATCAGCCCCATGATGATCGCGACCGTGGCGGAGTAGTTCTGCTGCTGGCCGTTGAAGGACAGCGAGTACGTGTAGAAGTTCGGGGTGTAGTCGGTCGTGATGGCGTTGCGCGCCAACTGCCGAAGGATGTTCGGCTCGTTGAACAGCTGGAAGCTGCCGATGATCGAGAAGATCGTCGCGATGACGAGGGCGCCACGGATGGCGGGGAGCTTGATGGCGGTGATGACGCGGAACTGTCCCGCGCCGTCGATCTCCGCGGCCTCGTAGAGGGAGTGCGGGATGACCCGCAGCGCGGAGTAGAAGATCAGCATGTTGTAGCCGACGAACTCCCAGGTGACGATGTTGCCGATCGACGCCAGCACCAGGTCGGGCGAGAGCGGTTCGGGCAGGGTCACCCCGAAGGCGTCGTTGATGTCCCCGACGAGGCCGTAGCGGGTGCCGTACATGAAGCCCCACATCAGGGTGGCGACCACGGCGGGTACGGCGTACGGCAGGAAGATCGTGATCCGGAAGAAGTCCGTGCCGTAGAGGCGGCCGCTGTCCAGGGCGAGGGCTATCAGCAGGGCGATGCCGAGCATGATCGGCACCTGGACGACGAGGAAGAGCGAGACGCGGGCGAGGGAGTCCCAGAACCGGTCGTCCTGCAAGGCCTGCGTGTAGTTGTCCAGGCCGACGAACGTGTTGCCGCCGATCAACTGGTCACGGAAGAGGCTGAGGTAGATCGAATACGCGATCGGTGCCAGGAAGACGAGGGCGAACACGGCCACGAAGGGCCCCAGGAAACCCCACCCCGTCCAGGAGCGGCGGTCTCGTCTCGCCGGGGGCGGTGCCGGCCGCGGCTCCACGGCCGCGGGCGGTTGTTGCGTCGTCATGTCGTTCCTCGCTCGTCACATCCCGGAACCGACGGTGCCGCCCGGAATCGACAGGGCCGCGCCGCCGCGATGTTTACGTAAACATCTGCCTTGAAAGGAGGTCGTGCGCTGTTATGTTTACGTAAACATCCAATGGCGGCATGTCTACACTGCCCCGATCACGGTGGTCAAGGGACCCTTGGGAAACCGTGGTGCAAGCAGCGAAACCGTGATGCGACAGCGACAGGAAGGAGGCGGCCGAGGTATGGACACGGCTGACAGAACCCCGACGAGCGTCCCCGGCGGTGGGCGCAGACGGCCCCGCACGGGGACCAGGGCACAGACCGCCTCCATGGCCGACGTGGCCCGTTTGGCGGGGGTTTCCTCACAGACGGTGTCACGCGTCTCCAACGGCTACGCGGGGGTGACGGACGAGACCCGGCAGCAGGTGCTGGCGGCCATGAAGGAACTCGGCTACCGGCCCAACAGCGCCGCCCGGGCCCTCAAGCGCGGCGAGTTCCGCACGATAGGGGTCATCACCTTCTCGCTCTCCACCACGGGCAACGTCCGCACCCTGGAGGCGATCGCCAACTCGGCGGCCCACGAGGGGTACGCGGTGACCCTGCTGCCGGTCGCCGTGCCCACCCAGGACGAGGTCCGCGGCGCGTTCTCCCGCCTCGAGGAACTCGCGGTCGACGCGGTGATCGTCATCATGGAGGTCCATCTGCTGGACGCGGCGACCATCGCGCTGCCGCCGCACGTCCAGGTCGTGGTCGTCGACTCCGACGCCGGTGACCGCTACACCGTCGTCGACACCGACCAGGCCGGCGGCAGCCGCGCCGCCGTCCGGCACCTCCTCGACCTCGGTCACACCACGGTGTGGCACCTGGGCGGCCCGGACGGTTCCTTCGCCGCCCAGCGCCGCGCGGACGCCTGGCACGCGGCCCTCGTCGAGGCGGGCCGCACACCACCACCGCTGGTCCGGGGCGACTGGTCGGCGGAGTCCGGCTACCGTGCCGGGCTCGACCTCGCTGGCCACCAGGACTGCACCGCCGTCTTCGCGGCCAACGACCAGATGGCGCTGGGCCTGCTGAGGGCCCTGAACGAACGCGGCCGGCGCGTCCCCGAGGACGTCAGCGTCATCGGCTTCGACGACATCCCCGAGGCGGGCTCCTTCCTGCCCCCGCTCACCACCCTCCACCAGGACTTCGCCGAGGTGGGACGGCTCTGCGTCGAGAACGTCCTGCGCAAGATGCGCATCGGAGGCGGGGAGCGCGGCACGACCCTGGTGCCGACCCGGCTGGTGGTACGGGAGAGCACGGCACCGCCGCCGGCGCGGACCTGACAGCGCGTTCCAGTCGCCGCGGAGTGCGTGTGCCCGCAGGTCTGAGGGCGAGCCGGTCCTGGGCATCTGCCCGGTGCCGCGCGGCACCGCGGTGCGGTGGCCGAGGGGGCTTGCGCTGTCTTCTACGACGTGCCGTCGCTTCGGCGGATCGAGATCAACAGGGACGGCGACTGAACGGGGCAACCTCAAGGGACGAGTGACACCAGTACCGGGGTACTAGTCGGCCCCGCCGGATTCGGTTCCGGGGTACCGGGGGTTCGCGGAGTTCCGCTCCTAGCTTGAGATCCGGGCCCTCACCGGCCCGCTCTCCTACCGATTCCTTTCCAGCTGGGGGTACTTCCGTGGCCACGTTCCTCTATCGGCTCGGCCGGCTCGCCTTCAGGCGACGACGCCTGGTCCTGATGCTGTGGATCGTTGTGATGGCCGCTGTCGGCATCGGCTCCACCAGAGTCAGC
This sequence comes from Streptomyces spongiae, assembly GCF_009377185.1. Taxonomy (GTDB): domain Bacteria; phylum Actinomycetota; class Actinomycetes; order Streptomycetales; family Streptomycetaceae; genus Streptomyces; species Streptomyces spongiae. Next base: position 8,531 of record NZ_VJZC01000225.1, on the reverse strand, counting down.
GGCACCACCTCCGACAGCTTCACCCTCCCCGGCACCCAGTCGCAGAAGGCGATCGACCTGCTGGAGAAGGAGTTCCCGCAGGCAGCCGCGAACGGCGCCACGGCCCGGGTGGTGTTCGAGGCGCCCAAGGGCGAGAAGCTGACCTCCGACGCCCACAAGGCCGAGATCGGGTCCCTGGTCGCCAAGCTGCAGAAGTCGCCGCAGGTAGCGAACGTCTCCGACCCCTTCCAAAGCCGCCAGGTGAGCCGGTCCGGCACGATCGCCTTCGCCGGGGTGACCTACAAGGTCGCCCAGGGCGATGTCAACGACGCCGCGCAGGACGTCCTGAAGGAGGTCGCCGCCGACGGTGAGAAGTCCGGTCTGGTGGTGAGCCTGGGCGGCAACGCCGTCAAGGCCGAGTCCGCGAGCAAGGCGGCCGAGCTGATCGGCCTCGTCGTCGCGGCGGTCGCGCTGGTGATCACGTTCGGTTCACTGCTGGCGGCAGGGCTGCCCCTGCTCACCGCCATCCTCGGCGTGCTGGCGGCGATCCTCGCGGTCACCATCGCCACGGAGTTCTGGGACGTCGCCTCGCAGGCCACCACGCTGGCGCTGATGCTGGGGCTCGCGGTCGCCATCGACTACGCCCTGTTCATCGTCTCCCGCTACCGCAACGAGATCCGCGACGGCCACGAGCCCGAGGAGGCCGCCGGGCGTGCCCTGGGCACCGCCGGATCCGCCGTCGTCTTCGCCGGCCTCACCGTGATCATCGCGCTGGCCGGGCTGAGCGTCATCGGCATCCAGATGCTCACTTCCATGGGCCTCGCCGCCGCCTTCGCGGTCGCCGTCGCCGTCGTCATCGCCCTGACCCTGCTGCCGGCCCTGCTGGGCTTCGCCGGCATGCGGATCATGAAGGGCAAGCTGCTCACCCGCCGTATGAAGGCCCTGGAGCGCGGCGAGGGCGAGGCCATGGGCGTGCGCTGGGCCCGCTTCGTGACCCGTAACCCCGTCAGGACGCTCCTCGCCTCGGTGGCCGTCCTGGGGCTGCTCGCCATACCGGCGATGTCGCTGCGCATGGCCCTGCCCGACGACAGCACGAAGGCCCCGGACAGCACCCAGCGCATCGCCTACGACACCATCGCCAGGGGCTTCGGCGACGGCTTCAACGGCCCCCTGACCGTGGTCGTCGACGCCCGCGACAGCGACAACCCGCAGACCGCCGCCGAGAGCACGACCGCGATGCTGGGCAAGCTGGACGACATCGCCTCGGTGCGTCCCGCCGCCTTCAACCCGGACGGCGATGTCGCCATCATCGGTGTCGTCCCCGAAAGCGCCCCCACCAGCGAGACCACCAAGGACCTGGTCTCCACGATCCGTGACCACGGCGCGTCCCTGCACACCGACACCGGCGCCGACCTGATGGTCACCGGCACCACCGCGGTCAACATCGACGTCTCGGCCAAGCTCGGCGAGGCCATGGTCCCCTACCTGGCCATCGTGGTCGGCCTGGCACTGATCCTGCTGCTCCTGGTGTTCCGCTCGATCCTGGTCCCGCTCAAGGCCGCCCTCGGCTTCCTGCTCAGCGTGGTGGCCACCCTGGGTGTCCTGGTCGCCGTCTTCCAGTGGGGCTGGCTCTCGGACGTCTTCGGAGTGGACCAGACCGCACCCATCGTCAGCGTGCTGCCCATCCTGCTGATCGGCGTGATCTTCGGTCTCGCCATGGACTACGAGGTCTTCCTGGTCACCCGGATGCGGGAGGAGTACGTCCACGGAGCCGAGCCCACCGAGGCGATCGTCTCGGGCTTCAGGCACGGCGCCCGCGTGGTCACCGCCGCCGCCGTCATCATGATCTCCGTTTTCGCCGGCTTCCTCCTCGACGACACCGCGATCGTCAAGTCGATCGGTCTGGGTCTTGCCGCCGCCGTCCTCTTCGACGCCTTCGTGGTCCGTATGACCATCGTGCCCGCGGTCATGACCCTGGTCGGCCGCCGCGCCTGGGCCCTGCCGAAGTGGCTGGACCGCGTGATGCCCGACGTCGACGTCGAGGGCGAGAAGTTGCGCCAGGTGCTGGAGGCGAAGCAGCCGCACACGTCGGTCAACGGTGACGGTTCCGACGACGACCGTGACTCCGGCCGCCACACGGACGTGGACAGCCTCGTCGGCGCCGGTGTCGTCAGTGGCTCGGGCGGCGCGTACACACCGGCGCGCTCCCGGCAGGAGGCGGCCCTCACTCCACCCGATGCGGTCCTCACTCCGCCCGAGGGGGCCCTGACCGAAACCGATGTGCCCGCGGCCGAAGCCGGGGAGCAGCCCGCGAAGACCCCGAGGGCGCGTCTTGGGAAGGGGCTCAGGAAGAGGCTCCCGCGCAAGAGCTGACAGGAAGAAGCTGACAGGAAGAAGCAGGCCGCACGGCCGTACGATCCGCGTGGGAGCGGCGGACTTCCGCCGGCCGTGTCCCCCAGCCCCGCCCGCCGGTCCGACTCCCCCGAGGACCGGCGGGCGGCCCCACCCGCACCGTGGAGACCCACACCGTGACCGCATCGAGCGCCCCCGCATCGAGCGCACCCCCACCGACGCCTCCCGGCCTCGGGCACCTGCCCCGGATCCCCGAGACGTTGATGAGCGACGCCGAACAGCGCGTGATCGTCCCGCTCATTCAGCGGCTGGCCTCATGGCGGCAGGCCGACCGGGCTCACCCCCGCATCCGGCGGTGGGGGGTGACCGTGTTCATCGCCGCGATGGGCCTCCCCTCCCTGTTGAATCCCCGCAACGAGGCCGACGCGTGGGCGGCCCTTGCGCTGTGCTTCGCCTTCTCCCTCCCCCTGCTGTGGCGGGAACGCCGTCCGATGCTGGTCTTCGCCCTCACCACCGCGGTCTCCGTGGTGACCCTTCCCCTGGGAGTGCTGAGCGGCTCCGACGCCGCGCGGGCCGTGGCCCTCTTCAACGTGGGCCGCATCTGCCCGCCCCGCCAGTTGGTCATCGCCCTCGCCGTCACCGTCGCGCAGCTCGTCGCCTGGGCCACCGTCTTCACACTCGGTGGCCAGCTGCAGCACGCCACGCGTCCCGAGGTGGTGACGACGTTGGCGATCGGCGGCATGGCGGCGGTGGCCGGTCTCGGACTCGCGGGCCGCCTGGTGAACGTCGTCATCGCCGCCCTCCAGCGGGAGCGCGACCAGCAGACCCGCCTCGCCGCCGCCCAGGAACGCGCCCGGGTCTCCCGCGAGATGCACGACATTCTCGGTCACACCCTCGCCATCATCGTCGGCCTCGCCGACGGCGCCGCCGCCCTCGCGCCGACCCAGCCCCAGCGCGGGGCCGACACCCTGCGCATCATCGCCGACAGCGGCCGCGGAGCCCTCGGCGAACTGCGCCGTCTGCTCGCCGTCATCGGTGACGACGACAGTCCGCGCGACGACGCCCCGCTCGCTCCCCAGCCGGGCCTGGCCGACCTCGACGCGCTGCTGGGGCGGTTCCGTGCCGCCGGCCCCACCGCCACCCTGCACACGGAGGGCGACCTCGCCGGCCTCGCCGAGGGCCTCCAGCTCGCCGTCTACCGCATCGTGCAGGAAGCCCTCACCAACACCCTCAAGTACGCGGCCCCCGACACCACGGTCACGGTCTCCGTCACCACCGCCGACGACCGGGTTCGCGTCGCGGTCGAGGACACCGGCCCGCACCGCGTCCCCCAGGGCAGCCATAGCGGCGACAGCGGAGGCAAGGGCCTGGTCGGCATGCGTCAACGGGCCGCCCTCTACGAGGGGACCGTGACCGCCGGCCCCAACGCCCTCGGCGGCTGGAGCGTTCACGCGGTCATGCTGACCACCTCCCTTTCCGCCAAGCCCCCTCTGTCGCTCGATCAGAGGGAATCCCACAGCCCGATGGAGAGGCACCCCGAATGACCACCGTTCTGATCGTCGACGATCAGGCCCTGCAGCGCCTCGGCTTCCGCATGCTGCTGGAGGCACAGCCCGACGTGACCGTCGTCGGCGAGGCCACCCACGGTGCCGAAGCGATCCGGATGACCGCCGACCTGAGCCCCGACGTGGTCCTGATGGACGTCCGGATGCCCGGCATGGACGGCATCGAGGCCACCCGCCGCATCGTCGAGACCGGCAGCCGCTCCCGCGTACTCGTCCTGACCACCTTCGACCTCGACGAATACGCCTACGGCGCCCTGCGCTCCGGAGCCAGCGGTTTCCTCCTGAAGGACGCCCTGCCCGACGAACTCGTCGCAGGAATCCGCGCCGTGGCCGCCGGAGACTCCGTCATCTCACCGGGCCTAACCCGCAAGCTCATCGACGCCTTCACCAGCCACCTCCCCGGCCACACCCCCGACCAGGAGCGCCAACTGGCCCGGCTCACCGAACGCGAGCGCGAGGTCCTCACCGCCGTCGCCACCGGCTGGACGAACGCCGAGATCGCCGCTCGCCTCCACCTCGCCGAATCCACCGTCAAGTCCCACGTCAGCAACATCCTCACCAAGCTGGACGCCCGCGACCGCGTCCAGGCCGTGATCTTCGCCTACGACGTGGGCCTGGTCCGACCGGCCTGAGCCGGGTCGCCGGTCGCCGGTCGCCGAGGACCACCTGACACCCTCGGCGCCCCGTCACCAACGAGGAGCCGACACCCGCGTGTCCGGCCTGCGCCACGACAGCCACAGGGCGACCGCTTCCGCGATGGGCTGCTCCGTCTCCAGTTCGACGAAGCCGAACTGCCCGCCCTGGTTGCACTCCAGGAACCACCACACCCCCTCCTCGTCCTCGGCGAAGTCGAAGGCCGCGTACGCGAGACCGGCGAGGGAGAGGTACTCCAGTGCCGACCTGGTGATGCGGTCGGGCACCGGGACGGCCTCCCAGTTGTACTCGGTCTCGCCGTAGCGGCCGTCGATCTGCCCGGGGGCGGCCCGCTTGCGGGCGGCGAACAGGCGGTCGCCGACGCAGGTCAGACGGATGTCGGCCCTCTTGGGTACGTACCGCTGCAGCAGCGCGGGGCCGGCCGCCACCGCGGAGAAGTCGGCGTCGGGCCCGATCAGCGTCGTCGGCAGGGCGACGGCGGGGTCGTCGGGCGGCGGGCCCGAGGCCGACTTCACGACCACGTCCCGGTGCAGCTCGGCGAACTGCTGGGCCACCTTCGGTGCCGTGGTGAAGGTGGTCGGCGGTACGGCGAAGCCGCTGAGGTGGGCGACCTTCAACTGCCATGGTTTGTGCCGCGCCTGGTCGGCGTTGCTCGGGTGGTTCATCCACGCGGTCGAGGCCGAGTAGAGCATGCCGTAGAGCGCCTGCCGTGTCTCGGCGGTCAGCCACGCGGACGGCTGGGGCGCGTGGGCGGCGGGGTCGCCCGGCCTGCGCACCCAGACGGAGCGCAGGCCTCCCATGCTCAGCACGTGCCCGTGGACCGACAGATGCCCGTCGAAGTCTCCGTGCGCGTAGTCGACCGACAGCACGGCCTTCCCCGGGATGTCGGCCGGATCGAGACGCATCACCGGCGCGCCCAGCCTGTTGAGCTCGGCCACCACCATGTCGGCGGTGACGTCCTGCTCCGACGTGAGTATCAGTACGGTCACGAGCGGCTGCTGTCAGTCGTCGAAGTGCGTCTGCGAGCCCGCTGTGGACGTCGTGGTGCCGACCGCGAGCAGGAGGTCCCTGTCCGCGACGGCGGGACGGCCGTCGCCGAGCACGTTCAGCTGCAACGAGGCGTCGAAGCTGTAGGGCTCCACCACGATCGGCAGGGCTCTGGGCCGGACGTAGTTCAGGGTGAACGGTCGCAAGGCGAACCTCCCAGGTCTTAACGCTGTCTATACGCGCTCCTGTACGTCCGTCTCGCGTAAGGAATTCATCACTTTCCGCCACATCAGGGTGAAGGTCATCACATCAACCTCGGGACGCTTTTTCACGTCCGCCCCCTGTCGGCACGGCTCCTGAGGGGTCGTCACAGGCGCGGGAAAGGGTTGCCGTTAACACCCCCGACCTGTCGCGGTGACGTGGGTCACATGCATCCCGCACCCCTCGACCTCGCTCGACTCGGCGACTTAACGTTCCGACGTTTCAAGGGAATTGAATCGATTCAACAATAGACTGGGGCCGCGATCAATGTCCGATTCATCCTCACGCCATGGCGGGACACCACGTCGCACCGTCCTGGCGGCCGGCCTGATGACCGGTGCCGTCACCTCACTCGGCCCGGCTCTCCCCGCGGTCGCCACCCCGGCTTCCACTGCCGACGGCCCGGAGTTCGACGCCGACTGGTTCGCCTCGCCCCCGCGGTCCGTGCGCCCCAGGTTCCGGTGGTGGTGGCCGGACGGACTGGTCACTCCGGACAAAGTCGCCCGCGAGATCGACCAGATGGCCGACGCCGGGTTCGGCGGCGCCGAGATCGCCGCCGTTCACCACAGCATCCGAGACAAGTCGGTCCTGGACCCCGCGCACCACGGGTGGGGCAGCAGACCGTGGCGCGAGGGCGTCGAGGCAGCGCTGCGGCGGGCCGCGAGACGCGGACTCACCATCGACCTCACCCTGGGCCCGAGCTGGCCCGCCGCCGTCCCCGGCATCGCGCCGGACGACGAGGCGGCGGTGAAGGAACTCGTCCACGGCCGGGCCTCGTTGGCCGGCGGAGCCACCTTCAGCGGCCCCGTGCCACCGCCCGTGCAGGAGCCCGCGTCCGGCGTGACCCGACAGCGGCTCCTCGCCGTGCAGGCGGCCCGGGTCGACCCGGCCCACTCCACCCGCAAGGAGACCGGCCTGGACCTGGCCACCGTCGAGGACCTCACGCACCGTGTCGCCGACGGCACCCTCACTTGGACGGCACCGTCCGACGGGGAGTGGGTGCTGATCTCGTACTGGCAGCGCGGTTCGGGGCAGCAGCCCGAGTCGGGGCCGCACTCCTCCCCCGCCGCCCACGTCGTCGACCACTTCAGCGTGGCCGGCACCGCCGCGATCACGGAGTACTGGGAGTCGCGGGTGCTCACTCCCTCCCTGCGGCGGCTGCTGCGCGTGGCGGGCGGCGCGTTCTTCGAGGACTCCATCGAGCTGGAGACCGACGGCCTGCAGTGGACGCCCCTGCTGCCCGAGGCCTTCGAGAGACACACCGGCCGGCCGCTCCTGCCGTACCTCCCCGCGCTGGTGCTCGACAACGGCAACCAGGTCTTCGCCTTCGAGGCCCAGCTGACCCGGCAGATCCGGCACGACTTCTGGGAGACCGTCTCCGGTCTGTTCAACCGGCACCACGTGCGCGCCCTGCGAGACTGGGCGCACTCGCTGGGCATGGAGCTGCGGGCCCAGCCGTACGGCCTCCAGACCGATGCCATCGCCTCGGCCGCCGTCCTCGACATCGCCGAGGGCGAGTCGCTCGGCTTCAAGAACCTGGACGACTACCGCTGTCTGGCCGGCGGCCGGGACATGGCCGGGCACACCGTACTGTCCTGCGAGGCGGGCGCCTACAACGGTTCCGCGTACGGCACGACCTGGGACCGGTTCCTGCGGACCATGGGCGGTGCGTACGCGGCGGGCGTCAACCAGACGGTTCTGCACGGCTTTTCGTACGCCACGGCACCGGGCGTGAGCTGGCCCGGGTTCGCCGCGTTCAGCCCGTACGGGGGAGCGCCCGGCTACGGCGAGTCCTGGGGACCGCGTCAGCCCACCTGGCGGCACGTCGACGACATCGCCGGTTACCTCGGCCGTGTGCACCGCGTCCTCCAGGCCGGTGCCCCCCGGGCGGATGTCGCCGTGTTCCGTCAGACCGGCTACACCGCCACGGGGATCGGTGCCTCGTGGTTCACGTCGACCGGTGTTCCGCTCGGCTGGACCCACCAGTTCCTCAGCGGCCCGCTGCTCGGTCTTCCCGAGGCCACCGTCATCGGCGGGCGGCTCGCGCCCGGGGGCCCCGCGTACAAGGCGCTGTTCGTGGAGGGCGACTTCTTCCACGGGTCCGCGCCGACGCTCGCCGAGACCGACGCCCGCAGACTGCTGGAGTTCGCCTCGGCGGGCCTGCCGATCGTCCTGCTCGGCGCGTTCGACCAGGCGCTGACGCCCGGCGTGCCCGTGGACGGCGGGACCGAGCGGCTGCGGGACGTACTCGCGCGCCTGCTCGCGCTGCCCAACGTGCGCCGCGTGACGGACAAGACGGCCGTGGGCGACGCCCTCGCCGACCTCGGGGTGACCCCCGACGCGCGGTACGCGTCCGCCTCCACCCTGCTCAACGCGCACCGGGCCACCGAGGACGCCGACTTCTACTACCTGTGCAACGGCAAGCACGCCGAGAGCGTCAAACCGCCGGTCGCCGCGATCGACCACGAGGTGACACTGCGTCCCACCCGGCGCGGGACGGCGGTGCCGTACGTGCTCGACCCGTGGACCGGCAAGGCCGTGCGGGTCGCCCGGTACACCGAGGACGGCGGCGGCTTCACCCTGCGCGTGGCCCTTCAGCCGGGGCAGGCCACGATCGTCGCCCTGGGGCGGCCCGGCCTGTTCGGGGACCGCCTCGGCAGGCGGCCACACGTCGTGGCCACCGACGCCGACGAGGTCCTGTTCACCCGGAAGGGGACCGTCGTGCGGGCGGGC
>NZ_VJZC01000224.1 GCF_009377185.1 Streptomyces spongiae | reverse complement strand
CTGCTCCCCCTGTTCCCCCTGCTCCCCCGTGGTACGGAACTCGGCCGTACGGAGAGCGGGTGAGCGCCTCGCAGAAGTAGACGTGGCGCCGGGCTCCCCCGTGGTCCGGCGCCAGCGCCCGGGTCGCGGCGGCCGCGTCCGCTCCCGAGAACGTCACCCTGATCTCGACGGAGTCGAGCCGTGGTTCGGGTCCCGTGGATGCCGGCATCGGCCGTCCCCCTTGTGCCGCGACCTGCTTTTCCCCTGTTGCACCACTTCGATCGAACACCCCGCGGCCCCTCGTCGCGTCGGTTCCGCGGGCCCCGCGGCTTGCAGACTCCATTCAAGGGCGCCGGCTCCCCCGGGCGCTTCCGGGAAGTCCCTACATCCGACCACCCGCACAACCCGTCCACGCACAACTACGGCTGTTCTTCAACCTTCTTGGCCCCCACACCGAGGGGCATCATGGAAGGCGGACGGGCGCCAGGGGGTGGCATATGCAAGGGGGAGCAGCCGGTTTCGTCGGCCGGGAACGGGAACGACGGCTGATGGACGACCTGCTCGTGGCGGGCGGGGCCGCTGGGGCCTCCCTGTTGCTGTGGGGCGAGCCGGGCATCGGCAAGACCGCGTTGCTGGACTACGCGGCCGAGCAGGCGGAGCAGCGCCAGGGCCGGTCTGGCGGTCATGGGACCGTACTCCGCGCGCGGGGCATCGAAACGGAGACCGTCCTGCCGTTCGCCACGCTGGGCGACCTCCTTATGCCCTATTCGCACCGTTTCAGGGAACTCCCCGGGGCCCAGCGCACCGCCCTGGAGTCCTGCCTCGCTCTCGGCGGTGACTCGGCGGACACCCCGAGCAACCCGTACGCGGCCTGCATGGGCGCCCTGAACGTGCTCGCGGCTCTCGGCGACGAGCAGCCCGTGGTCGTCCTGGTCGACGACCTGCACTGGGTGGACCCGTCCTCGCAGCGCGTCCTGCTCTTCATCGCCCGCCGCCTCTCCAGCGAACGGGTCGCCCTCGCCCTGTGCTCCCGCGAGGACCACGGCGAGTCGGGCACGCGCCGCAGCATCCCGGCGGTCCAGGTCGGCGGCCTGCCCCCCGACGACTGCGCGGCCCTGCTCCGGGAGGCGGACCGCGAGGTCACCCCGGCGGTCCTCGCCGAACTGGTCCGCATCAGCGGCGGAAACCCCTTGGCCTTACGGGAGATCGCCACCGGTCTGACCCCCGAGCAAACGCGCGGCGAGGACCCGCTCCTCGACCCGCCCTCTCTCGGCCACCACCTCGAACGCGCCTGGGCGACCCGTATCGACGACCTCCCCGAGACGGCCCGCCGCGCCCTGGTCGTCCTGGCCGCCAGCCGCTCCAAGGCCGCCGGCCCGCTGCGCAAGGCACTCGAAGCGGCGAGCCTCTCCCTCGACGCCCTCTCCCCCGCCGAGGAGGACGGCCTGATCACGGCCACCTCCGACGGCCTGGACTTCCACCACCCGGTGCTGCGCCCGCTGGTCCTGGGCCGCGCCCCGCTGGCCCACCGTTTCGCGGCCTTCAGCGCGCTGGCCGCGGTGAGCACGGGTTCGCTGCATGCCTGGTACCGGGCGTCGGCGAGCGCGGGCCCGGACGAGGAGGCTGCGACGGCACTGGAGGAGGCGGCACAGGAGGCGCGCCGCCGCAGCGCGTTCGCGGAGTCGGCCCTGGCCTGGCGCCGTGCCGCCGACCTGACCCCTCCCCCCGACCCGGCGGCCCGCGCGGCCCGCCTCCACCGCGCCGCCTCCGACGCCCTGCTCAGCGGCTCCCCCTCCGGCCCCCAGTGGTGCGAGGAGGCCCTGCGCATCACGCCCGACCCGGCGATGCGCGCCGACATCCAGGGCCTGCTGGGCCGTATGTGCACATGGAGGGGCGAGACGGGGAGGGCGTACGGCCTGCTGGTGGACGCGGCGGACGCCGTACGCGACCACGACCCGGCCCGCGCCTCGATGGTGCTGGCCGAGGCGACGGCCGCGGCCCGGCTGGACGGCCACGTCCCCGCGGCCGTACGGGTGGCGGAGCAGTCCCTCTCCCTGGCCTCCCCGACCGGCCCCGAACGCTGGTACAGCCTCACCGTCCTCGGCGCGGCCCTCGTCATGGCGGGCCGTACGGCGAAGGGCCGCGAGATGCTGGAGTCCGCCGACGCCCATGGCACCGGCGACCCGGTCCGTGACCAGCAGGTGTACGCGATCGCGGGCCAGGCGTGGAGCCGGGTGGAGGAGTTCGTACGGGGGCGGAGGCTGCTCAACACGGCAGTGGAATCGGCCCGCCGCCACAGCGCGGTGGGGGTGCTGGGCTTCACGCTGGCGGTGCGGGGCGAGCTGGAGACGCGAATCGGCCAGTGGGCTTCCGCCCGCGGGGACCTGACGGAGTCCCTGCGCTGGGCGGAGGAGCTGGGCCAGCTGACGTGCGTGAGCTACACCCTCTACTGCCTCGCCCGCCTGGAGGCGTTGCGCGGCAACCGGGTCGAGTGCGAGGACCACGTGGCCCGCGCGAGGCGGGAGTGCGGGGCGTACGGGATCGGCTGCCAGGAGTTCCACATGACGGCGGTGCTGGGCCTGTCGGCGCTGTCGTACGGGGACTACGAGACGGCGGCCGACCAACTCGAACAAACCCTGTCCCTGGCCGAGGAACAGGGAATCGGCAACCCCGAGGTCGTCCCCTTCGCGGCGGACCTGGCGGAGGCGCACCTGCGAGCGGGCAACACGGCCCGGGCCGCCGAGGTGGTGACGTGGCTGGAGGAACGGGCGCGGGAGACGGGCCTGGCATCGGCGGAGGCGGCGGCGGCCCGCTGCCGTGGCCTGCTGGCATCGACACCGGAGGAGGCCGAAGCGCACTTCGAGCTGGCGCTCAAGGCCCACCAGCGCACGACCGGCCCCTTCGACTGGGCGCGCACGCTGCTGTGCGAGGCGGAGGTGCTGCGCCGTTTCCGCCGCCCGGCAGCGGCTCGTGCGCCGCTCGCGTCGGCGCTGGCGTGCTTCGAGCGTTTGGGCGCGGCCCCGTGGGCGCGGCGGGCGGCGAGTGAACTGGCGGCGGCGGGAGGCACGTTGGGAGGACGTACTTCCTCGTCCTCCGACCTGTCCGGCGCCCTGGACCAGCTCACCCCGCAGGAGTTCCAGGTCTCACGGGCGGTGGCACGGGGCCTGAACAACACGGAGGCGGCGGCATCGCTGTTCGTGTCCCGCAAGACGGTGGAGGCGCATCTCACGCGGGTCTACCGGAAGCTGAATGTGCGGTCGCGGACGGATCTGACGCGGTTACTGACCGCGGCGGACTTGGTGGACTGAGGGGCGTTCAGGGCAGGTTGAGCTCGGCCCAGATGGTCTTGCCGGGCGTACGGTCGGTGACGACCTGGGCGGTGGTGTCGCTGAGGTCGCTGCCGTAGGGGATGCCCCAGTCGTGCAGCTGCTGAACAGCGAACAGCCGGGCGGGCCGGGCTCCGCGCCGCGTGGAGCTGAACTGCTGACTGAACCTGAACAGACGCCGTGCACTCGCTCACGAAGATCTCACCCGAGTCAGACAGTCTCCGTGCGAAGCAATTCAATCTGCTCCAGCGTTGACAACTTTTGCTCAACTTCAGGGACACTGTAGTTTACGTAAACAAGCACTCCGTACTGCGGGTACTGAGGCTCACCAAGGACGCCCTCATCGTCATGCGCGTGCCTTTCAATGGAAATTGAAAGCCTCTCGGCTCCACGATGGAAATAGTAGCTCCCTCTCTTGTAGCTGCTATTCCTCAGGGAGAATTCGATACCGAGAACATCAGCAACACCATGGGCTACTTCATCTGCATCCGTACCCTTTATCCCGTACAGAACGAAACGTGCAGACATGGAGTTCTCCCTATGAAATGTCACGGGCGGACGATGGCGCTCGGGGCTCGGCGACGGTTGGGCTGCGCGAATCGTCCCGGTCCACGGGCGCACCGAGCCGGGCGCAGATGACGGTCATGAGCGGCGGAAAAGCGAAGGAATCGCTACGAACTTTAACGGCATCACGATTGCATGAGACGAAGACCAACCCGACGTCGATACAAATCAACGGACTCCACCATTACGCTCACCTCCGCCCCTAGATCCTCTCGATCCGCATCAACTGCGAATCACCCACCTCCTCACACCAACCTGCCACGACCCATGCGTGCACCCCCACCACCAGAAGATCAGTAAATTCAATTTCCGCCGGGGAGGCGGTGGCGATGCGGGGCAGCAGGGTCGGGGTGCGGCGAGTTCACGGCGCAGCAGGTCCCGGGGGCGGCGAAGAGGGCGGCCGCCTCGGCCGGGGTCGACGGATTGCGCGGTGCCAGCTGTCGCGTCACGTGCACGGTTGACTGGTGGGAGCCGTCGCATGCGGCGCCCAGAGGCAGATCGCAGTCCGGTCGCGGGCACTGGGAGTCGTGCGCGAACGGTGTGTCCTCACGGTCGCAGCCCGGACTGCCACAACGCACGAGCCGCACTTGCTTGACAGCCGGACGACCGGACGTATCGGGCGCTGCCGGGGTCAGGCTGCCGAGTGGCGTCCGCCAGGTGGTGCCTTGTCCGGCTGTTGGCTGTCGTGGGCAGTGAAGACGAAAGCCGAGCTGTCGCCGTCGAGGTCGATGGTCAGCGACGCGTCGAGGGCCTTCGCCAGACGGGTGAGCAGCGGCAGGGTCGGGGCGGAGTCGCCGCCCTCGATGTTCGAAATCTGCGGTTGGGTCATGGCCGCGCGGCGCGCCAGCTCGGCCTGCGACAGGCCGAGTTCCGTACGACGGTCGTAGACAGCCTGACCGAGAGCGAGCGCGCGCCCGGCCTCAACGTAGGCGGGAGATTCCTCGACCTGCTCCCCCATGAGCCTACGAGTCCGGCGGGTCTTCCACTGGGAGTGGTTCACCTTTCCTCCTCCTCACTTCTGCGCGCGCGGGTGGTCGGCCGAGCCGCGAGCATGTCAGCGGCACGCTCAGCCTGGTCGTACTGCTGATCCGCGAGGAGCTCCAGCCACTGCCGAACCTCCGGTTCGATCTCGATCTGCCACAGATCACTCACAGCGACGATATTTATGTGAAGGCGCCCGGCTCGCTACCTACACAGCACGACACACCCGGAGGACTGATGCGGCCTCCTTGCTAGGGGATCGTTTCGGGGGTGTGTGGGGGAGATCCCGGATGCCCCAGGGCGGGCCGGGGCGGCACATTGATCTTCATGGCTTCTCAGTGGATCTCCAGACGTTCCGTGGTGCGTGGCGCGGCGGCCGGTGCCGTGTTGGTCGGGGCGGGAAGTACGGCTGCTCGGGCGGCGGTTGGCGCGGGCACACAACCCGCTGGCGCGGCTCGGCCCGCCGCGGGCGGTGCGGCTGGGCGTTCGTCTCTCGACACCCGTGCCCTGCAAGCCGCGATCTCCGACCTCTCGAACCCGCCCGCCACGTCCGCTCAGTTACGTGTCGTTCAGGACGGGCAGCGCTGGTACGGGACGGCTGGCGTGGCCGATCTGGTGAGTGGGCGGGTTCCGCGGCCCGATGACCGGGTGCGGGCCGGGAGTGTCACCAAGGCGTTCGTGGCGACTGTGGTGCTGCAGTTGTGGGCGGAGGGTCGGGTCGATCTCGACGCGCCGATCGGGCGGTACCTTCCGGGACTGTTGCCGTCCGACTTCGCTCGCATCACCGTCACGCAGTTGCTGAACCACACCAGCGGGCTGCCCGACCACCAGGGCATAGCGGACGAGAGCACTCCGGAGGCCGTCGTGCGGCACCGGTTCGATCAGTGGACGCCCGAGGAATGGGTGCGGACGGTCACGCACGCGCCGCTCAAGTTCGCGCCCGGCACCAAGCAGGAGTACCGGGGGATCACGTACGTGCTGCTCGCGCTGATCATCGAGGAGGTGACCGGGCAGCGATACGGGGATGCCATCCGCTCCCGCATAGTGCGGCCGTTGGGACTGACCCGCACCCTGATACCGGGGAACGACCCGCGACTGCACGGTCCTCACGTGCACGGCTATCTGCGGATGACCGACGGGTCGCTCGAGGACCTCACCGTCTACAACCCGTCCAGCACATGGGGCGAGGGCGAGCTCGTCTCGTCCGTCAACGATCTCTTCCGGTTCCAGCAGGCCCTGTTCTCGGGCAGGCTGCTTCCGCCGGACGCGATGGAGAAGCTCTTCACCGTGCCGCCGGACAGCGTGCGCATGCTGGACGGCACTCCCGCCCGGTACAGCTTCGGGTTGCAGAAGGTCACGGTGAACGGCGTGACCTTCTGGGGGAAGACCGGCGAGGTCTTCGGGTACCGCACCCGTGTGTTCTCGACGCGTGACCGGCGTACGCAGTTCGTGTTGTCGTACACCCAGACTCCCCTGCTGTCGGACGACCTGATGTCCGCGCGGGTCGCCGCCGTGCTCACCTCGTGAGCGTGCCCACGCCCGCCGCCCAGGCGCTAGCGCGGGATACCAGGGGCGGGAGGAACAGCGAGCTCAGCGTCGCCGCTGTCGCCGCCGCAAGCGCGATGGTCCAGGCGACCGGGCCGAGGGGTGTGCAGCCGAAGAACTGGCTGAGCACGGGGGTCTGGACGACGGCCGCCAGCGCGGCCAGGGAGCCGAGGGAGGAGACGACGATCGCCCTGCTCGTGCCGCCGGCCAGCAGGGTCTGGCCGAGCTGGGCGCCGACGAGGGCGATCAGGGCGACGGTACGGGCGCGCACGGCGCGGCCGGTGGGCCGGGCGGCGAGCCAGGCAGCGGCGGCACCGAGGGTGGTGGCCACCGCGCGGGTGACGGTCTCCTCGGTGAGAGCCGTGCCGAGCGAGGTCCCGGGGCCTTCGTGGAGCATGCGTTCGGCCGCCTCGGGGTGGGGCGGGCGAAGGGCGACGGCGATGGCGGGGGCGAGGTCCGTGAAGAGGTTGACCAGGAGGAGCTGACGGGCTGACAGGGGGGAGGTGCCGGTGGCTGCCGCGCCGAGGAGGGTGAAGGCGATCTCGCCGAGGTTGCCGCCGACGAGGATCGCCAGGGCCTGCCGTACGGATGCCCACATGGCGCGGCCCTCGACCAGGGCGGAGAGGACCGTTTCGAGGCGGTCGTCGGTCACGACGAGGTCGGCGGCCGCGCGTGCGGCCGGCGTCGCGCGCGTACCGAAGGCGATGCCGACGTCGGCGAGGCGGATGGCGGGCGCGTCGTTGGCGCCGTCGCCGGTCATCGCGACCGTACGGCCTTGGCGCTGGAAGGCCTTCACGACGTGGACCTTGTGGACGGGGGTGCCGCGGGCGACGACGCCGATCTCGGGCAGCAGCGCGTCGAGGGCGCGGTCGTCGAGCTCGTCGAGTTCGGCGCCGGTCACCACGCGTCTGCCGTCCAGGACGCCGAGTTCGCGGGCCATGGACTCGGCGGTGCCCGGGTGGTCCCCGGTGATCATCACGATGTGCACCCCGGCGTCGGCGAGCCGGCGTACCGCGTCGGCGGCGGTGGGGCGTACCCGGTCGGCGAACGCGAGGAAGCCGAGGAAGTCGAGGCCGGTCACCGCGTCGTCGGTGAGCCTGCCGTCGGTGGTGGCGCGGAGTTCGGCCACGGCGAGGACGCGGTGGCCATCCGCCGCCAGCCTCTCCCCCTCCGCGAGGATCTCCCTCCTGCCCTCGTCGTCCAGGGGCCCGCCACGGCGCCTGGCACAGCGGTCGACGACCTCCTCGGGCGCTCCCTTCACCGAGAGGATCAGACTCCCGCCGCTGCCACCGCTCCCGCGGCTCCCACCGCTGCGGCCGCGTGTCGCGTGGAAGCCGCGGCTCGGTTCGAACGGCAGGCTGGAGGTGCGCCGCCAGCGCGACGCTCCCGCCGTCCGGCGTACGCCCGCCTCCTTGGCGCCCTCGGTGACGGCGCCGTCCGTGGCGTGCTCGAACCCGTTGTCGCCGTGCGGGCGCGGGGTCGCGCGCAGGGCCGCGCCGAGGACGGCTCGCTGCTCGTCCCCGAGCGAGCCGAGGGGCCTGCTCTCGCCGTCGGCCGCGACGGCGACGAGGGAGATCCGCCCGTGGGTGAGGGTGCCGGTCTTGTCGAAGCACAGCACGTCCGTGCGGCCGGCCGCCTCGATGGTCCGGGGGTCCCGGACCAGGGCGCCACGGGCCGACAGCCTTCTGGCGGAGGCGAGTTGGGCCGCCGAGACCAGGAACGGCAGCCCTTCGGGCACGCTGGCCACGGCCAGCCCCACGCCGGAGCCGACGGTGTCCCGGGTGGGACGCCCGCGCAGCATGCCCGCCCCCATCACGGCCGCCGCGGAGCCGAGGGCCACCGGCAGGGTCGTCCGGGTGATCCGGGCCAGTCTGCGCTCCACGCCCACGCCGGGTGCGGCGCTCCGTCCGGCCGTGGCGGCCCGGCCCGCCTCGCTGTACGGGCCCGTCGCGACGACGACCGCCCGGCCGGTGCCGGCCGCCACGGTCGTGCCCTCGTACACCATGGACGTACGGTCCGCGAGGTCCGACGCGAGCACGGGTGCGACGCCCTTGGCCACCGGCAGCGACTCCCCCGTCAGCGCCGACTCGTCGGCCTCCAGGTGGTGCGCCTCCAGCAGACGGCTGTCGGCCGGCACCACGTCGCCGGCTGACAGGTTCACCATGTCGCCCACGGCCAGGTCCTCGGCGGAGACGGTGGTCTCGTGCCCGTCCCGCACCACCTTGGCCGTCACGGCGGCCTCCCGCCGCAGCCGGGCCACCGCGCGGTCGGTGCGGTGCCGCTGGATGCCGCCGATGAGCCCGGACAGGGCGGTGACCGCGACGATGATCACGGAGTCGAGGACGGCGCCCACGGTCGCCGACATGACCGCGCCGACGCCGAGGACGGGCGTGAGCGGGTTGGCCATCTCGGTCACGTAGGCCCGGCCCAGGGACGACGACGCCGGGGCCTCCTCGCCGGCGGAGGTGGCCCGCTCCCTCGCCTCCTCGTCCGTGAGCCCGTCGTCGCGGCCACCGGCCCGGGTGAGCACCGTGCCCGGGTCCATCGCGTGCCAGGGGTGGTGGGAGACGGGCAGGGGCAGGGGGCGCCTGAGCAGCCGTACCGCCGACCAGGTGCCGGCGGCGGTTCCCAGCCCGGCCGCCGCGTTGTACGACGCCAGGCTGCGGGCCGCCGGACGCCGGCCGCGTCCGGCCAGCGCGGCCGTCGCACCCACGACGGCCGACGCCTGGGCGAGCCGTACACCATGCCGTGCGGTCTCCCGGGCGGCACGGCACGCCTCCACGATCACGACGGCGGGCGCCGGATCGGCGCCCACGTACAGGTCCGCGCCCCAGGGTGGAGTTCCTCGCGGGCCCGCGAGGCCGACGCTCACGTCGGCGGCATGGAGCGCGGACCGGTTCCTGGAGATCACCAGCACGCCCTCGCCGTCGCGCTGGAGGTCCCGTACCGCGTCGGGCAGCCGGTCGCCTCCGTCCGCCACGGCGTCGGCCTCGCGTACGGCCGCGTCGGCGGTGTGCCCGCCCGCCGCGACGACGGTGAGGCCGGCGGCCTGGGCTGCGGGGACGAAGGCGCCCGTCACGTCGTGCATCTCCGGCACGACGCTGATCACGGCCGTCAGCCGCCGCTCGTGCGCCAGACCCAGCACGAGCCGCGCTCCGTCACGCAGGAGCCGCTCCCGGGCCCGCGCGCCCGTGTGTCCGTGCAGGTCCAGCCGCTCGACGGGCCCCAGCTCCCACTCGCCGTCGCGCCGCGCGCTCTCGGGTTCGGTGCCGTCGAAGAGGCGGTGGGCGGTCGCGGCGAGTTCGCCCACCGGGGCGTCGTCGAGGGCGACCAGGTCGGCGAGCAGGTGGGAGCCGGTGGCCAGGGCGTCGGTGTCGAGCACCACGGTGCCGATCCGGTCCAGCCGGCGCAGCGCCTCGGGATCGGCCACGAGGACGCCCCGGCGGGCCAGGCCACGGCCCAGGACGCAGGCGAAGCCGTCGCGGGCCAGCAGCGGCGCCTTGGGGACGGCCGCCAGTGCCGCGGCGGCGGCTCGTCCCGGGCGGCGGGTGACCAGGAGCGATCCGGCGAAGGACGCCGCGGCCACGGCTGGCGCGCGGTCGGCGTAGCGCTCGACGGGGCCGGGCTTCAGCGGCTCTTCGCGGGGTGCCTGGAGGCTTCCGTGCCGGGAGCCGGCCCGGTGCGCGTCGCCCGTGAGGTGGGGCATCGCCGTGGCCCACGCGGTGGCCTCCGTCATCGCCTCCACCACGCGCAGGGCATGGCGGGCGGTGTCCACTCCGGTACCGAGGACACCGCCCGAGCCCGCGTTGCCCAGTGCCGTCAGCGCGGCGATGAGCACCCTGGCGTTCCCCTCGCCGACCGCCTGCTCCACGAGACGGCGCAGCCGGGGCTGCGTGTCCACGATCGGGACGAGTGCCGCGAGGGCGGGGTGGAGGGGGGTGCGACGGGTCAGGCCGACCACGGTGGCCACGGGCACCGCGGCCGCGTGCAGGGCCAGGGACCACGCGGCGCGCCGGATCGCCCCGCCGGAGAGCGGATGGTCGGGCAGCGGCGCCTCGATCCGGTGCTCCTTCTCCACCGCCTCGGCCGCATCGGCCAGCGCCGCCATGATGGCCTCGGTGGCAGTGGCGGTGTCAGGCGGGCCCTCAGTGGCGGACTCGGACGAGCCCTCAGTGACGGTGTCGGACGAGCCCTCGGCGACGGCGTCGGACGAGCGCCCGGTGGCGGCGTCGAGCGGGCGCCCAGTGGCCACGACGACATGCCCCAGCACGGCGTTCGCCACGGCCCACTCCACGCCGGGCACAGCGGCGAGGCGACGCTCGGCCTCCTCGGCCAGCGGCACCGCGACGGACTCGGGCAGGTCGCCCTCGCGCAGTCCCCGCACGGCGACGTGCGCGCGCCCGTCGACCAGCCGGACGCGCGCTGCGGGCACATCACGCTCCGCACCCACCACGGAGGACACGACGGCCCGCAGCAGTCCCAGCCCCGGTATCGCCGATTTCGCCGGTAGGGCCACCGTGCCTCACCCGTCTTCCCTCTGTCCGTGGTCTGTCCCTGGTTTCACCCAAGTGCCCGGGTAGCCACAGATTCCGGCTTGAATCAGATAAACCAGCCAAAAGGGGGAAAACACGGCATGGACGCGCGAGAATTGAAGGGGTCCACCACACCGACTCGGAGAGGAGGACCGGGGGATGGCCAGGACAGCGGAGAGCACACGCGAGGACAAGGGGCTCGAAAGGCGGTCCGCGGATACACAGGAGCACGAGGGAGCCGGTCTGCACCTGCACACGCGCACGGTGCACCCGCCGCTGGTGATTCCATACATCACCATGGGTGACATGCGAAACACCGCCCAGTCGGCGACGGCATGGCTGCCGGGCATGCCATCGGGCATGCCGTCGGGCAAGGACCTCGTGTTCTACGGAGGTCTCGGCGCGATGACCGTGGCGGGCGCCCTCGAATGGCCGGTCGCCCTCGCCGTCGGCGGAGCGACCTGGCTCGTGCGCGGCAGAGGAAAGGCAAAGGACACGCACGAACCTGCCGCCGCCAAGACCCGGACGTCGGAGAGCGAAACCAAGGAGCGCGGCACGGCCAGGAAGAGCACCTGACACGCCCCGCACTTCACCACCCGCACCTAATGGCGCACGGCGGCGAAACCGCGCTGCCGCGCGCCCTTTCCCGGGGCCCGACAGCGTTGCCGGGTGCGCCCCTCGTGGCGCGTCCAGCCCTTCGAGGCCCGTCTACCTCGTGTACAACCCCTCGATCTCCTCCGCGAAGTCCCGTACGACGGCCTCGCGGCGCAGCTTCATCGAGGGGGTCAGGTGTCCCTCGTTCTCAGTGAAGTCGCGGCCCAGGACGGCGAACCTGCGGATGGACTCGGGGCGGGAGACGAGCTTGTTGGCCTCGTCGACGGCTCGTTGGAGGAGGGCGAGCAACTCGGGGTCGTCGACGACGAGTTCCGGCGGCACGGTGTGCTTGCCGTTCATACGGCGCCAGTGGTTGAGGCCGTCGGGTTCGAGGGTGATGAGGGCCGTGATGTAGGGGCGGCCGTCGCCGAGGACCATGCACTGGGAGATCAGGGGGTGGGCGCGGAGCCAGTTCTCCAGGGGTGCGGGGGCGACGCTCTTGCCTCCGGCCGTGATCAGCATCTCCTTCTTGCGGCCGGTGATGGTGAGGTAGCCCTCGTCGTCCAGGGAACCGAGGTCGCCGGTCGCGAGCCAGCCCTCGTTGGTCGCCGGAGTGACTCCGCCGGCCTGGGGGTCCCAGTAGCCGCGCAGCACCGGGCCACCCGCGAGCAGGATCTCGCCGTCCACCGCTATCCGGACCCGCACGCCGGGCAGGGGCCAACCCACCGTTCCCATACGGGGTTTGAGCGGGGGTGTGACGGTGGCCGCCGCCGTGGTCTCGGTGAGGCCGTAGCCCTCGTAGATCTCGATGCCCGCCCCGGCGAAGAAGGCGGAGAGGCGGCGTCCCAGCGGGGAGCCGCCGCAGATGATGTAACGGACACGGCCACCCATGGCGTTGCGGAGACGGCGGTAGACGAGCGGGTCGTAGAAGGTGCGGGCCGCCTTCAGGGCGCGGCTGGGGCCCGCGCCGGTGCCGGCCCGGCCCGCCTCCAGGGCCTCGCCGTACCGCTGGGCCACGCTCACGGCCCGGTCGAACGTCGACACCCGGCGCCCCATCTCCGCCTTCGCGCGTGCCGTGTTGAAGACCTTCTCCAGCATGTACGGGATGGCCAGCAGGCACGTCGGCCGGAAGCTCGCCAGGTCGGCGAGCAGGTCCTCCGACTTCAGGCTGGGCGCGTGCCCGAGCCGTACCCGCGCCCGTACGCAGGCGATGGCCACCATGCGGCCGAAGACGTGCGACATGGGGAGGAAGAGGAGAACCGACGCCTCCTCCTTCGTGCGCGCCCGGAAGACCGGGTAGAGGAGCTCGATCGCGTTGTCGACCTCCGCGAAGAAGTTCCCGTGTGTGAGGGCACAGCCCCGGGGACGGCCGGTCGTGCCCGAGGTGTAGACGACGGTGGCGAGCGTGTCGGGTCCCAACACCCCACGTCGTACGGCGACTTCCTGGTCCGGCACGTTCTCGCCGAACTCGGCCAGCCGGTCCAGGTGCCCCTTCTCCAGGACCCACATGTGCTGCAGGTCGGGGATGCGCTCACGCTCCGGGCCGAGGGCGGAGGCCTGCGCCGCGGTCTCCGTGACGAGCGCCACCGCGCCGGTGTCCTGGAGGATCCAGCGGGCCTGGAAGACGGAGGAGGTCGGATAGATGGGGACCGTCACCAGACCGGCCGCCCACGCGGCGAAGTCCAGCAGCGTCCACTCGTACGTCGTACGCGCCATGATGGCGATCCGGTCACCCGGCATCAGCCCCTCGGCGATCAGCCCCTTCGCCAGCGCCAGCACCTGCTCGGCGAACTCGGCGGCCGTCACATGGGTCCAGCGGCCCGCCTCGGCCCGGCGGCTGAGGACGATGTCCTTCGGCGCTGTCTCGGCGTTCTCGAAGGGCAGGTCGGCGAGCGAACCGTACGTCACCGGCGCGACCAGGGGCGGCGCCGACACCTCCCGTGCCACTCCGTCCAGCCGCCTGACCTCGGGCTCCACCAGGAGTGGCGTCGCGTCGTAGTCGCGCGAGGAGACCGGCATGGCGGAGGACGGTTGCATGAGGGACACGAGCGACTCCTGGGGCGTGCAGTGACGCGATGCTCTGCCGTATGACGTAGTACGTGCCACACGTACCGGATCGTTCAGATACGGGCCCCCACGGCCCGGGGCAGAGGGTCATCACCGGTCAGGAACCGGATCGTACGGCGCCCACGTGATGGGGCTGTGCCGGTTCGGAGATGCTCCGGCGCCGGAGATGTGCGGGATCGGGGGCTCCTGTGGGTGCGGTGGCCTGGTCGGGCGTTATTGTGAGCACTTTTCATGTTCACCTCCTGCGCCAGAGGGCTCATCTCGACCATCTCCCCACGCGCGACGTAGACTTACCGGAGGTAACCTGACTTCGAAGCAAGAACTGTCAGAGCTGGGAGCTGAACCATGGCCGACCGCCCATGACGCCCGCCCCCACTTCAACCGTCGTCCTCACGAAGTCCCCCTCCCTCGCGCCCCTCCTGGCCCGTGGCGCCCTGCGCTCCCCCTTCAAACGCCCGCACCCGGACGCGGGCTTCCCCCGGACGCACCTGCTCCTGCCCGGGCTGCGCGTCGATCTCGCGCGCCTCGCCGCGTACGAGCGGGTGTGCGGCTTCCCGACCGGCGACGACGCCCTGCCGATCACGTTCCCGCACGTCCTCGGTTTCCCGGCGGCCATGCTCCTGATGAGCGACCGCGACTTCCCGCTCCCGCTCCTCGGTCTCGTCCACACCTCGGTCGAGATCACCCAACGCCATCCGCTGCTGGCCGGTGGCGACTACGAACTCATGGTGTACGTCGCGGAGTTGGCGCCGCACCGCCGTGGCACCGAGGCGACGGTCGTGACCAGGGCGCGGACCGACGACACGGTCGTGTGGGAGTCACGCAGTACGTACCTGGCCAGGCACAGGC
>NZ_VJZC01000223.1 GCF_009377185.1 Streptomyces spongiae | reverse complement strand
CCACCCTACCCAACCCGTAACACCACCCGCCACACAACCACAACAAACACGCAACGCAACCCGTAACAGGCGATATTGCTTATTTCTTTTTATAGAGGTAGGGTGGCGAGAGCTGGAGAGTTGACCGCGAAAGACCTCAGGAGCTGAAATGTTCGAGCAGATCATGAATCTCAAGCCCGGCGAACAGGCCACCCTCCGCTTCCACATCAAGTTCCTCGGCCTCAAGCTCACCATCCTCTCCATCACCTTCGAAGGGCAGTAGCCACCCCGCGAGGGCCGTCGAGGGGAGGCCCGCAACAACAGCCGGAGCGACGGCTGCGGGGAACGAAGGAAAAAGATCATCGTGATGAGCCGGAAGACGGTACTCGTCCACAGCGAGAGGAAACGGCGTGCCCATCAGAACCCTGCCCCTTACGCCCAACAGCCACATGATTCATGCCAAGAATGAAGTAAGGGTGATGCAGTTCGATGAGGAACCCGTCCTGGCCGCCGATGCTCGTAGATCACCTCTTCGAGTGCGGATTCTGCGGCGAATACTTCGCACCCCGGATCGCGGACGACGCCGCGTATGTCGATAAGCCCTGCCAGCACTCCGACCGAATCAGCACAGTGATCACGCTCAACGTGCCGTCGGGGAAGAACATCGTCACCGATGACTTGCGCCCCGTATTTTCCGTAGAGCGCAACAACCTCGCCAGCTACAACAGCACCCTTGGGCAGGCCCAGTACATCGAGGCAATGGCCGTGATTGGCTGCGCCTACGGGCCGACTTGCCTGGACGAGGTGTACGTACAAGCCCAGGCCGATCCACCGGAGCCACTGGTGGTAAATCACCGAGGACAAGTGCGGCCCCGGCCGCGCTTTCATGGCGTACACCAAGGCGGAGGTGGAAGAGCGCCTTGAACGCGGCACCGTCCGTCTCTGCCCCAGGTGCTTCCCCCACAAGCAGTCCTAGCGCGGCCCGACTTGACCGTGTGCGAGCACGGCGCGGCCTCCCCAGCTCCGGAGCAGTCATGTCCCGTGTTATCTCTCCGCGCCCGTGTGTCTACTGCCGCAACAAAGCCACGGAGTACCGCATCTATGGACCGGGAGATGGAATGTGTGCGAATCGCGCCGTCCCCACTTGCGGCACCATCCCCTGTGCCATCCGCGCCGACCGCAGCGCCAGCAACACCGGCAAGCAGTACTACTGCACCACCGCCGTCCAGGACGGCGTCTCACCTATCTGAAGCCCTCCGATCGGCGTCCTCGGTCCCCGGGAGCGGGACCGCGCAGCGGTGCCCGCCCGCTCTGGCCTTGGAGCCCCGCCCGACAACGGCACCGTCAGCAGAGGCCGGGTGCGCGGCCTGAACGCCGCCCCCTCAACTCTGGAGGAACACATGCGATACAGCGCCGAATCCACCGTTCTCCCGACGAACGCACCCGCCCTGCTGAATTGGGCGGCTGCGCACGTCGAAGCCCGTGGTTTCCACGACGGCCGCGACGGCGACCGGTTCGGTCGCGACCGGGGCGTGACCTCAACGCGCCTGTTCACCCCGGGCATTCTCGGCGCTCTGGACGTCGCGGGCGGGGACGGCCGGCGCAGCTCTAGCCGGGCGTATGACTACCCGGCGTTGTACGCCGCGCAGCGTCCCGCCCTGGACACCCTGTCCGACTTGGTTACCGGGGGTGCCGTGGTGCACGACTCGGATTGGCCGGACGAATACCGACACCCGTCGGTACGTCGTGCATCAGTGGGGTACGCAGGGCGACCGTACGCGGGCCGATCTGGTCGAGGTACTCCGTGAGGCTGCCCAGCTGGCCAAGCCGACCGCAGGCGACCCCCCGCCCGGCCAGGGCGGCCCACAGCCCGGACTCATCGCGGATCCCTCGGGGGCATGCTGGCGTGAGCGGCGACACATACGGAGGACATCGGGCACCAGCCAAGGCTCGAGTCGCCAACTGACTTCGAGCATCCGAGGTCCCAACCTCCGTCCGAGGCACACCGGACACGGCCATGCCGAGCGGACGCTCGGGCTCATCGAGGAGTAGGCGGCCGGGCTTGAGGGGTGGAAGAAGTCCTTGAACAACCCTTGAGCCAGCCCAGGTGACCGACTCCAGCCGGGCTGGCGTCCCCTGTGGCTCCGCTCAGGCGGAAAGCGACTGCCAGTTGGGGACGGCACCTCTGCTGTCGGGAGACGGCAGGTTCTGCTGAGGCTGCGGCGCGGTGCCGAAATAGGAGCCCGGCTGTCCCGCGCTCTGCCTGCGGTCGGGAACGGCCGGACCGGGGAAATGCGGTGCCAGCTGGCGGCGTAGGCGGTCGGCTTCGTCGCGCACCCGGGCGGGGATGTCGCCGCGCTCGGCGACGAGGCGACTGTAAATCGGGGTTTCCACGGATATAGCTGACTCTGCTGTCATGCCGGAACCCTACGGCGTCCGGTGCCGGGCCGGCGCGGCGGGCAACGCGCGACGAGCCCGTTCCTCACGTGGTGCGCACTGGTCCGTGGGCCGGTCCCCCGCTCGTCGCGACGCGTCGGCTACGTCGGAATCGGTGCCGTCGACACGGCTGTTCCAGGATTTCGTCGTCGATGACCTGACCAGGCGGCTGCCGGCCCGTTCCCGCTGGCCCATCAGCCGCGTTCCGTACCTGGAGTGCCTCCGGCAGCACCGAGAGGAAGGCAGAGCACACCGCGACCGTGCTGCACCCGGAGATCGCCGCCAAGGACTACCCAGGCCACTGCCAACGGGTCAAGACGGCCACCGCACCGTCTCGCCGCAGCTTGCACGCAACCGAGGCCCCCCAACGGCTGTTCGAGCACTGTCCGGAGCTGAATCGAACGCACAACCTGGTGCGTCAGTTCGCCGCCATGCTCGACACCAGCGACGCGACCCCGTTCAACTCCGTCCTGCATGCCGTGTGAGCGTTCGTTCGGGCACAGTCCTCAGTCCGAGTCCTCCTTCCTCCTGAGCTCCGCCAGGTCGTCGAAAGTGCGGATCAGGACTGTGCGTCGCTTGTCCTTGTAACCCGATGAGGGCGCCAGGTCCTCGATGCAGCCCTCCCACACCGCCATGTACGTCTTCTTCCACTCTTCGATCACCTCGGCCTCAGGCAGCGACGCCCCCACGTACCCCTGCCGCGCCAGAAGACTCAGCAGTTCCAGGTTGGCCGGCACCGCAACTCCCCAGTACTCGTCGGGCTCGATCTCGACCGGGTCGCCGGCCATCGCGTCCGCCACCTCGGTGATGAGCCGGTCCGTGAGGATCGACAAGTGGTCTGCGGCCGTGTCGTTGTCGAAGTTGCCGGTTCCCCAGTCGCCCACCGGTCTCCTCTGCTGGTTGGGTCGGTACGCGAGAGTTGTATCAGCGCGTACCGACAACCGGCCGCACGTCCTGGACGGAGGCGCTTGACGCGGTTTGCCTGGAGCCCGGCGCCGACGTCGCCACGGTGACCACCGCGCAGCTCCACGAGGTCGTCCAGCGGCTGGTCGCCGTCGGCCAGTGGCGGCCGGGTGGCCCGGAGGTGCTGATCGAGTTGGGCACCGGATACGACGCTCTGCGCATCGCCGACCTGCCGGATGACCTGTCCGTCGCGATCCTCGGCCGACTCCGTTCAGATCGGGTGATGCGGCGTCCGACGCCCTTGCACAAACAGTTCAGCCTGGCCAACCCCAAGGGCGCCGCCCAAACACGGCGGCGAGTTCGTCTTCGGCGACCCCGCAAAGCGATGGCGAGGGATCGCCATCCGCTACGAAAAGTCCGCCACCATCTACCTGGCCGGCGCCTCCACGTCGCGGGCATCGTCCTCTGGTCAGCCCGCTGAGGCAGGCGAAACGGCCAGGCGACCGCCGCCTCCCAGCGACGGCTCCACGAGCCGTCGGGTTCGACGGGTGGGACGCGATGCTCGACGCGTTCCAGATCGTCCCAGTCGGGAGGCGGGCCGGCCGGGAGTCCCGAGGGGCGGCGTACGACCGCGTCGGGCTCCAGCCACACCGTCTGCCACATTCCGCAGTCGTCCATACGGGTTGCCACAGCCCGCCCGCACCCCTCGCACGCCAGGTTGGGACCGGCCCGGCCATCCACACCCCGGCAGTAGCCTTCGCACTTGTCGGGGATGAGGATCATGGACCGGGAGTCGCCGGGGGCGATGACGATCTTGTTCCGTGCCCCGAAGGAGACGGAGTACAACGGCGCGAACACGCCCTGCCCGGCAGCCGCGTCCGCTCCGACCTCCTTCCACAGCCGCCAGGGCGGTCCGGTGGGCTGAGGGTCGACAGCGTACGTCGCGGGCTCCATCAGCGGAGGGTGGAGTTCCTCCCACGCCCCGTGGTGGGTGCGGACGGGAAGGGCGACCGGGACACCGGCGCCGTCAGCTCCGTACCGCACTCGGCACACGCGAACACGTCCAAACAAGCTCCCCCTCGCCCCGGTTCCCCGGGGATTGTGTCTCGCCCGCTGCGAAGAATCCACCGGATTCGGAACCACTCGTGGGGTGCTTCGTCCGGAACACCGCGGCGGCGCCATCGTCACCTGGTCAGCAGGGTGACCCGGAAGAGACGGCCTGGTGCGGGGCTCCTGTGAGCCGGGCCGGGTCGAGATCTACGGTTTTGCAACTCGCTGTGTTGGCGGACGCCGGGTGCGTGAAGGCACTGGCGTCCGGCCCGGCGAGGCTGCGGCGCTGCGTCGGCAGAGGGGCACGGGTGCGCGGCGCCGTCCTGGCCGCCCGCGAGGTATCGCTGATACCGTGAATACCATGTCGGATACCAAAGCGATGAGTCTGCGCTTCCCTGACCCTGAGCAGCGGGCCGCCATCGCGGCGGCCGCGAAGCAGGCCGGGGTCAGCATGCAGGAGTACATCCTCTCGGCGGCCTACGACCGTGCGACCGACGTGGAGCGGCGGTTCATGGAGGGCTTCCGTGCCTCCATGGCCCGCAGCGGCGCGGCTTTCGCGGCCGAGCCCGGCACCATGGATCCCGGCGCCGAGCAGCGGGCGGCCGAGCAGAAGGCGCTACAGGAGCTCGATCACCAGGAGCGGGGTCACGCCGCGTGACCCAGCCGGAACCCGTCCCGCTCGACGTCACGTTCCTGCTGCACGCCGCCGAGCTTCTCGACGGTGACCCGCAGGTCGACGACTACGGACCGCTCTACGCCGCCGTCGCCCGGGTCAACGCCAGGGCGCTGGAGCGCGACATCTACGGGTCTCTTTACCTGAAGGCCGCCGCGCTTCTCCAGACCCTGGCGAAACTGCCGTGCCTGGAACACTCAAACGAAGCCTTCGCCTGGCACGCCACCGAGGCCTATCTGATCCTCAACTCCCGCGAACTCGACTACCCACCCAAGGCAGCCGTCGCCCTCGTACGCGACGCGGCCTCCGGAACACTCGGCGTCGCCCGCATCGCCCGCCAACTGCGCGACTGGAACATCACTTGACCCACCTCGCGCCACGCGGGTCCCTCCTCGCCAGTTCGACGTCACCGAGTGAGCCGCTGCGGGGACGCGCTGTACCGCTTCCTGGATCTCGCGGCGAAACCCTCCTCCGTCGGCGCCCGGGTGCTGCCGCCTCCGCGGCCGGCTGACCGCCCGCCCCCGGCGTTCGCCGTACGTATCCACTTCACCGTGACGGCTCGCATCGGCCGTGGACCGGTGCACCGCGTGGTCCAGCGCGCCGGCGCAGCAACTGCCCGCCCACCGGCCGCGCTGTGCCCAACCCTGCGGTCACAGCGGCCTGTCGATCCGCGTTCCCGGTTGAACGAGCGGCAGCCCCGGCGCGCGCTGCTCGCAGGCTGTCGCGGTGCGGGATGTGGTCAGGGGCAGGACGGCGGGTGGCACCGGAGCTTCGACGCGACAGGGGGTGGAGCGTTGGAATGGCAGGCATCGACGCCAAGTGCGCGCTCGGAGCCGGTGAACCCATCGTGGCGGGGTTCGCGATAGGCGCGCCCTCCGTCTCCCTCGCGGTTACCTGTGCCCTGTTCCGGATGCCCGGGAAGCGGTTGGAGGAAGGCATCAGCCGTGCCTCGTGCAGAGGCATCTCCGCCGTCACCGCAGAGCAGGGGCCGCACGCCGCCCTCGCGGCGTCGCTCCCGCTGAGTGGTATCGGGCCCGGCCGACCGAGGCGCCTGTGGCACGCTCCCCGCATGTCGAGCGGGCTGGAGGCGAGGATGACGGCGATCGGCGTACCCGGGACGGCGGCGCATCCGTCGCTGCGCTCAGTGCTGGAGTTCCGGCACAGTTGTCGCGGGTTCCTACGGAAGCGTTCCGCACCTTCCTGGCGCGACGGGTCACCGAATCGGCCGGGGCAGGGGAAGGGGCCTACGACATCGCCTCTCCGCGGTGGTACGACGGCGTGTACCGCGAGCGCCGGCGCTCCTCCGGCTACGCCCTGTACGACAGCGTGGGGGTCGCGCGCGCCGACATCGAGGGACGTAGGCGGCAGGCGTTCGAGAACTTCCGCTTCTTCGGCGCCCCGCACATCGCGATCGTGACCAGTGAGGCCGATCTCGGCTCGTACAGTTACGTCGACTGCGGCGGGTATCTGTCGACCTTCCTCCTCGCCGCGACGAGCCTGGGGGCGCGACGGTCGCCCAGGCGTCCATCGCGACTTACTCGGACGCGGTGCGGGAGCACTTCGGCTTCCGCGCACACGCCATACGGTGTGCGGCGTCTCGTTCGGCTACGCCGACCCCGGCCATCCCGCGAACGGCTTCCGGACCAACCGGGCCGATGTGGAGGAGGCGGCGGAACTCCGTGGCTTCTGAGACGTGCGGGGCGGTCCGCGTGGACATCGAGGGCCATACCCTGATCGCGACCATCAACAGGCCCGAGGCGCTCAACGCCGTCTACCAGGCGGTGTCGGACGGACTCGGTGACGCTCTCGACCGGGCCGACCGCGATCCCCTGGTCCGAGCCGTGGTCATCACCGGCGCCAAAGACCGGGCGTTCTGCGCCGGGGCGGATCTCAAGGCCGTCGCCCGCCATGAGTTCCGCCGCACGCCGCACCCGCGCTACGACCCGTGGGGTTTCGCCGGGGTCGCCACCCATCCGGTCTCCACGCCGGTGATCGCCGCCGTCAACGGCCGCCGTTCGGCGGCGGTTGGGAGATTGTGCTCGCCTGCGACCTGGTGGTCGCGTCCGAGACGGCCCGCTTCGCCTTCCCGGAGGTCAAGCGGGGCCTGCTGGCCGGCGGGGGCGGCGCGCTGCGGCTACCCCGGCGGATCCCGCCGGCCGTCGCCATGGAGATCGTGCTGAGGGGAGACCCGGTCGACGCCCACCGGGCGGAGCGCTGGGGGTTGGTGAACGCGGTGGTCCCGCAGCCGGAGGTGGTGCCGTGCGCGCTCGCCCTGGCCGCGCGCGTCGCAGCGAACGCTCCCTGGCCGTCCGGGCCACCAAACGGATCGCGGGCGGTGTCGAAGGCGACGGCCGGGTTCCCTCGGAGGAGACCGGCTGGCGGATCACCGCGGACGAGCAGGCCGTGGTTCTGGCGTCGGCCGACGCGGTGGAGGGCCCGCGTGCCTTCGCCGAGAAACGGCAGCCGGTGTGGCAGGACCGTTGACGGGCGCGGTCGCGGAGCTGCGTCGGTGGGCGGCGTCCGAGGCGATGGCGTTGACGGGCCGCGTGCAGGGGCCGCCGTCGGCGGCGCCGGGCCGGCCCGCGTCCACGGTGGCCGACGCGCTCCGCAGGATCGGCGCCGTCCACCCCACCGTGCCGCTGCCCGGCGTCCGGTTGCTGGGGAAGCGCGCGGCGGCGGCCGACCTCCGGCGCGACGCCCCCAGGTCCTGCGGGGGCGCGTTCCGCGTGCTGCGCACCCGCGACGGCCACCTCGGCCTGTCGCCCCCCCCGTGATGACGACCTGGCTGCGGTGCTGGCCCTGGTGTCCGGGCGGGCCGTCGACGCGTGGGCCGCGGTCGCGGCCTGGGCCGCCGGAACCAGTACGTCCGACGCGGTCGGCCGGGCCCGGCTGCTCGGTCTCGCGTGCGCGCCGGTGGGCGGCTCACCCGCGCCGCCGCTCCGGCCGTCCGCGACCGTCACCGCCTCTGGGCACGCGGAAGGTCGCGGCCCGGCGGCTCGTCGTGGACTTCACCTCGCTGTGGGCCGGTCCGCTGTGCGCGTACCTGCTGTCGTTGTGTGGTGCCGAGGTGGTCAAGGTGGAGAGCGTTCAGCGGCTCGACGGTGTCCGTCGCGGCCCCGCGGCGTTCTACGACCTGCTGCACGCCGGCCATGGATCGGTGACCGTCGACTTCGGGTCGCGGGCCGACATGGACCGCCTTCGCCGGCTGGTGCGCCGTGCCGATCTCGTCCTGGAGGCGTCTCGTGCCCGGGCGCTTCGCCGCCGGGGGCTCGTCGCGGCGGAGGTCGTCGACGAGGGCACCAGCTGGCTGTCGGTCATCGCGTACGCCGGGACCAGGGCCTGATCGGTTTCGGCGACGATGTCGCGGCGGGTGCCGGCCTGCTGACCGCCGACCTGTTCCCCTGCGGTGACGCGCTCGCCGATCCGCTCACGGGTGCGATCGCCGCCGCGTACGCCGTCGAAGCGCTGGCCGCCCCTCGGGCCGCCCTCATCGATGTGTCGATGCACGCCGTCGCCGCGCACGCGGCGGTCGGCGGGATCGCGCCGCACGAGGTGGTCCGGCGCGACGGGGCCTGGCGGGTCGACTACGACGCGGGCCGATTCCCTGTCACGGAGCCGCGGATCCGGCCCGCTCCGGGCCGCGCGGCGGCGCCCGGAGCGCACAACGACGTACTCCTTCGGCGCCCGTATCGCGCGGGCAGGTCGTGGGGCGGCGACGTCCGCCCCTCAGCGGCTCGTCACTAGCCCAACCACCGGCGTGAATCTGCGGTGCGAGCACCACCGCCCCAAAACCTTGCTTCGTTCGGTTTTGGGGTTTACCTTCACCAGCGTCGAAACGTTTCAGCGTGTGGGCGGCAGTCGTGCTCCGCGGTGTCCGAAAGGTGCAGCTCTGATGACCTCCTCCGCCGCGTCGTCGGCTTTCCCTGCCGGCTTCTTCTGGGGTGCTGCCACCGCGGGTCACCAGATCGAGGGCAGCAACGTCCTCAGTGATCACTGGGTGTTGGAGAACGTGCCGGGCTCGCCGTTCGTGGAGCCTTCGGGCGACGCATGCGACAGCTACCACCGCTTCGCCGAGGACATCGCCCTGCTGGCGGAGGCAGGGCTCGGCACGTACCGGTTCAGTGTCGAGTGGTCGCGGATCGAGCCGGAGCCGGGGACGTTCTCGCGGGCCGAGCTGGAGCACTACCGGCGCATGGTGGCGGCGTGCCATGAAGCCGGGGTGATGCCGATGGTGACGCTGCAGCACTTCACCACCCCGGCCTGGTTCGCGCGCGCGGGAGCGTGGAACAACCCCGAGGCGCCCGCACTGTTCGCCCGCTACTGCGCGGCCGTGGCGGAACACTTCGGCGACGCCGTCACCTGGTACTGCACACTCAACGAGCCGAATCTCGGCGCGATGCTGTCCCTCGGCGGCATGGTCCCGATGGCCGCGCTGGAGGACGTGACCGCGGCGGCCAGCATGGCCCCCGCGGTGAGGCATGCCTTCGCCACCCGTGTCGGTGGCGACGTGGACACCGTCGAGTTCGGACATCCGATGCGCGTGCTCACCACGGAGGCGATCGAGACCGTCAAGGAAGCACACCGTCTGGGCCGTGCCGCGGTCAAGCGCGCCAACCCCCGGGCGAAGGTGGGGTGGACACTCGCCCTCGTCGACTTCCAGAGCGCCCCCGGCGGAGAGGAGATCACCGCACAGGTCAGGGAACTGGGGTGCGCGCAGTTCCTGCAGATCTCCCGAGAGGACGACTTCATCGGCGTCCAGAGCTACTCCCGCCAGGTCCTCGGCGCCGAGGGCCCCGTGCCCCTGGCCGACGACACACCGCTGACGCAGACCGGCTGGGAGGTCTACCCCGAGGCGCTCGGCAACTCGGTGCGCTGGGCCGCGGAGGTGGCGCGGGTTCCGGTGGTGGTCACCGAGAACGGGATGGCCACCGCCGACGACGCCGCGCGCATCGCCCACACCAAGGCCGCGCTGGAGAGTCTGCGCCAGGCCATGGCCGACGGCGTGGACGTGCGCGGCTATGTGCACTGGAGCCTCCTCGACAACTTCGAGTGGCACTCGGGGTACGCCATGACGTTCGGACTGGTCGCCGTGGACCGCACCACCTTCGTCCGCACACCCAAGCCGAGCCTGCACTGGCTGGGCACGGTCGCCCGCAGCAACGGCGCGGCCCTCTGACGTGGGGCCCTGCCCTCGGCCGGGGAAGCGTGACACTTCCGCGAACGCGTGCTCCAGGACGCCCTGTCGCACGTCCGCTGCTCAGGGCATGACGACCTTGCCCGTGCGCAGGTTCTCGTCGACCTCCTCGCGCCAGAACGCGGTGGCGCGCTCGGTGTCGATCTCGAACTCGAACCGCTGGGTCATCTCCGGTGTCACGTTGTCGGCGTCGACGTAGAACTGCCCGTACCAGCGGCGCAGTTGGTAGACGGCGACGTCCTCCTCGCACAGCAGCGGGTTGTCGATCCTGGTCTTGTTCCGCCAGATCTCGACGTCCTGCATGAAGCCCGACTCGACGCCCTTCGTGTAGCTCTCGGCGACCTTGTCCGCCACCTCGTCGGTCATGCCCTCGGGCTTCTTCACGATCACGCCCCACTGCAGGACGAAGGAGGTCGGTGTGACGGGGTAGTGACAGTTGATCAGGACGATCTCCATCGTCCTGCCCCGGGTGGTCTGCCACAGATGGTCGACCATGTACGACGGGCCGTGGTACGCCGCGTCCGAATGGCCCTCGGACTCACCGGAGTACCTGGTTCCGAGGTGTACGTCCGCGCGGCTCGTGCTCTTCATGAACTGGCCGGCGCCTGCCCGCCGGTCCGTCTCCGTGGGCGACCTCGATCGCGTCCACGCCGGCCTCGTCGAGCGCGGTCACGATACGTGCGACGTCGGCGTTTCCGATGCGGTGGCGTACGGCGTGCATGCCGTCGCGAAGGGTGACGTCTGGACGTAGATCCGCGTGGTCATCGGCTGTCCGCCTCGGCTGCGGCGATCCGCTCAGCGACCTGGAGGCCCGCCGCGGTCATGATGTCGAGGTTGCCGGCGTACGCGGGCAGGTAGTGTGCGGCGCCCTCGACCATCTTCTCGATGCTGTGCCGGATGTCGGTCCGGGTGGCCGGGTCCCCAAGTTGTTCGCTCGTCTGTACACCGACCGGTTCCGGGGGCGTCGACCAGGGTGAAGACCGTGTCGCGCATGATCAGGGGCGGTTCGGCGGAGTTGAGGATGATGATCGCCTTGCCGCGCTGTGCGCCGCCGACCTTCTCGATCGCTCCGGCGGTCGTCTCGGTGAACTCGTCGATGTTCGCGCGGGTGCCGGGCCCGGCGGACCTGGAGGCGATCGAGGCCACGATCTCGGCGTAGGGCACGGGGGCGATCCGGCTGATCGCGGCCACCACGGGGATGGTGGCCTGGCCTCCGCAGGTGACCATGCTGAGGTTGGGCGCGTCGGGGTGTTCGGTCAGGTTGACGGCGGGGATGACGTACGGGCCGATCGCGGCCGGTGTCAGGTCGATCAGCCGCCTGCCCAGGGGCCACAGTCTCGCCGCGTGGTACTGGTGCGCCTTCGCGGAGATGGCGTCGAAGACGATCCCGATCTCGTCGAACTCCGGCAGCCTCAGCATGCCGTCGACGCCTTCGTGCGTGGTCGCGACGCCGAACCGTTTCGCTCGCGCGAGACCGTCCGAGCCGGGGTCGATGCCCGCCACCACCCCCATCTCAAGATGCCGCGAGGTACGCATCACCTTGATCATCAATTCGGTCCCGATGTTGCCCGACCCGATGATCCCGACCTTCGTTCTCGACATCGCTCTCCCCTCGCTCCCGCGACCGCAGGCCGACTCCCGGGCGCGTGCCCGCCGCACACGGCTCACCGCACTGTGGCCCGCCGCACTGTGGCCCGCCGCACGGGGACGGCGCGGGGGTGTCCCGTTCAGTGGGAGTGGGGGCCGCGGCGGTGGATTCACCGGCGTCGGCGAACCGGTCGGGGCTTCGGCGTCGTCCCTCGCCTGAATGGTGTGCGGGGCGGTGAAGGTTGAAGGCATGGAGTGGGTGGGCACGGCGTTGAGCACACAGCAGCGCCACATCCTCAGCAGGTTCGAGCGGGAGGCCGGGCCACCGCACGGCTCTCCCATCGCAACATCACCGCCCTGTACGACACGGGAAGTCATCTGGGCGCCCCTTACCTGGTGTTCGAGCTCCTGCGGGGGCACGACCTGAAGACGGTGATGAAGCGCGAGTTTCCTGATGGCCTACCCCTCGGGCAGGTCATGGAGTACGGCGCCCAGGTCGCCGACGCGCTGGCCGCCGCGCACGCCGTCGGTCTCGTCCATCGCGACATCAAGCCCGCCACGGGGGACATCGGTGCGCTGCGCAATATGAAGGTCGCGGTGCCCGCCCCTCGGGTCGGCGCGCTGCGCGCGGAGGTCTCCCTCGGGCTGGAAGCGCTCATCGACGCTCTGCTGACGAAGGAGCCGGGTCGGCGACCGACCGCTGTCGAGACGGCCGCGCGGCTGCGCGACCCAGCCCTCGCCGTACGCCGCCCTGGTGGGCATCCTCGGGACGTGGAAGCGGCTCTGCATGCGGCCCGCCGTATCTCGGAGGCCGGCCTGCGAGCGCGGACGCTGGCCGCGATCGCCGGGAGTCTGGCTGAGCGTGACGCGAGCACAAGCACAACCCTACGGTGGTCTGTACCCCGGCAAGGGCCTGTTCCGTGTGGCCGAACACCTTGCTCGCTTCGACCCGCACGCCGCCGAACGGCTCGTCCGCAGGACCAGGAAGCACACCCGAGAAGACTCGCTGCTCAAGCGTGTCGTCGTCGCGGCGGCCAAGGTCGACCCAGCCGTGGCTGAACGAATCGCCCGCTTGACGAACTACACGTACCGACGCAACGAGTTGCGCTCTTCGCCCCGCTCCGGGACGAGAAGCCGGTCACCTGGCGCGGCACCAAACGCGCTCCGCTCGAAAACGCCGATGTCTTCCCCAAGACCGAATCCGGGCGCACTACGGCTTCCCGCTCATGATCGCCATCATCGGCGGCGACCCGGAGCGCTTCGCTCCCTTCGTCGACCTCTATCAGCGCGCCACCGCCAAGTTCGGCACGACCAGCCATCCGGTCAGGATGCGCTCTCCGGTCTTCATCGCCGCCACGGACGACGAGGCCCGGGAGTTGCACTGGCCGCACTACAAGACCGTCCGTGATCGCATCGGCGCGGAGCGCGGCTGGCCTCCGGTCAGCCGCGAGGAGTACGAGAGCGAGATCGCCCACGGCTCCCTGTACATCGGCTCGCCCGAGACGGTCGCCCGTAAGATCGCCCGCGCCGTGCGGACACTCGGCGTCGGCCGGTTCGACCTGATCTACACCGCGGGCACGCAGTAGATCAGCTCCCGCCTTCGTGCCGTGGAGCTGTACGGCACGAAGGTGATCCCGATGGTTTGCGAACTCCTCGCCGGTCAGTAAACGTTGGTGAAAAGATCACCAACGAGCACACACCCTCCACTTGCCAACTGACTTACCGGCGTAGGCTGTTGGCGCGTACAGACATCCCTTATTGGGCCGTTTGCGGTCCCCGTCGTCATATCCGAAGGAGCGAGGCGAGCGCGATGCCCGAGCTGAGGTCCCGCACAGTCACCCACGGCCGCAACATGGCGGGCGCCCGTGCCCTTATGCGCGCCTCCGGTGTACCGGGCGCGGATATCGGGCGGAAGCCGATCATCGCGGTGGCCAACTCCTTCACCGAGTTCGTGCCGGGCCACACCCACCTCCAGCCGGTCGGCCGGATCGTCTCCGAGGCCATCCGCGAGGCGGGCGGCATCCCGCGCGAGTTCAACACGATCGCGGTCGACGACGGCATCGCGATGGGCCACGGCGGCATGCTGTACAGCCTCCCCTCCCGCGACCTGATCGCCGACAGCGTGGAGTACATGGTCGAGGCCCACTGCGCCGACGCCCTGATCTGCATCTCCAACTGCGACAAGATCACCCCGGGCATGCTGAACGCCGCACTCCGGCTGAACATCCCCACCGTCTTCGTCTCCGGCGGCCCCATGGAGTCCGGCCGCGCCACGCTCGTCGACGGCACGGTCCGTACGCTCGACCTGGTCGACGCGATCTCCGACGCCGTCAACGACAAGGTGTCGGACGAGGACATCCTCCGCATCGAGGAGAACGCCTGTCCGACCTGCGGCTCCTGTTCGGGCATGTTCACCGCCAACTCGATGAACTGCCTGACCGAGGCGATCGGCCTCTCCCTCCCTGGCAACGGCTCGGTCCTGGCCACCCACACGGCCCGCAAACAGCTCTACGTCGACGCTGCCAACACGATCATGGACATCACCCGCCGCCACTACGAGCAGGACGACGAGACGGTCCTGCCCCGCGCGATCGCCACCTTCGCGGCCTTCGAGAACGCCATGGCCCTCGACATCGCCATGGGCGGCTCCACCAACAC
>NZ_VJZC01000222.1 GCF_009377185.1 Streptomyces spongiae | reverse complement strand
GACCCCACCCGGGCCCCCAGCCGTCCCGCCGCCTCTTCCTCGGCATGGCCGCCGCCACTCCCCTGGCCATGACCGGCGTGACGACCCTCGGCGCGGGCACCGCCCATGCCGCCGACTCGGCCTACGTGATGTGCTACTTCACCGAGTCGACCAGCCTCGGCGCGGGCACCGACTACGGCCTGCACCTCGCGGTCAGCCCCGACGCGCTGAACTGGACGCCGCTGAACCAGAACAACCCGGTCGCCACCCCCACCGCGGGCGCGCTCGGCCTGCGCGACCCGTTCCTCATGCGCAAGCAGGACGGCACCTTCGTCGTCCTCGCCACCGACCTCAAGGGCACCGACTGGAGCTACAACAGCCAGTACATCCACGTCTGGGACTCCGCCGACCTGCGCACCTTCACCGGCTACCGCCGTCTCAAGCTGCACGACATGACGACCCACAGCTGGGCTCCCGAGGCGTTCTGGGACGCCGGGCGGGGCCAGTACGCGGTCATCTACTCGTCGGTGAACTCCAGCGGCCACAACGTGATCATGGTGAACTACACCAGCGACTTCGTCACGGCCTCCGCCCCTCAGGTCTTCTTCGACCCGGGCTACGACGTCATCGACGGCAACATGACCGTCGGCGTGGGTGGCGTCAACTACCTCTACTTCAAGAAGAACCAGACCCTGGTCGGCGCACGCTCCACCTCCCTGAACCCCGGGAGCTTCACCGAGTTCAGCACCGGTGTCGCGCACGGCGGCACCGAGGCGCCCACCGTGTTCAAGTCGCTGACCTCGAACACCTGGTACCTGTGGGGCGACACCTACACCCCGAACGGCGTCTTCTACGCGTGGCAGACGTCCGACCTCGCGTCCGGCACCTGGACCGCCCTCGACCAGAAGACCTACACCCAGCCGGTCAACTCCAAGCACTGCGGCATCGCGACCATCACCTCCACCGAGTACAACAACCTGCTGGCCAAGTGGGGCGCACCGGCCTGGAACCGGCTCAAGTCCTACAACTACCCGGCCCGTTACGTCCGGCACGCGAACTTCGTCGGCCGCATCGACACGTACCCGTTCGACCAGTACACCGACGCCGAGTGGAAGCTCGTGCCGGGCCTGGCCGACAGCTCCGCCGTGTCCTTCCAGTCGGTCAACTACCCCACCCGCTACCTGCGGCACTACAACTACGAGCTGCGCCTCGACGTCAACGACGGCACGTCGACGTTCGCGGCGGACGCGACCTTCTACCGCACGGCCGGCCTGGCGGACTCCTCCTGGGCGTCCTTCCGCTCGTACAACAACCCGACCCGCTACATCCGGCACTCGAACTACGTCCTGCGCATCGACCCGATCTCGACGGCCACCGAGCGACAGGACGCGACCTTCCGCGTCGGCTACTGACGGGTGTCCGCCGGGTCGAGCGGCAACCCCGTGTAGTTCTCCGCCAGTTCGGCCGCCGCGTGCTCCGACGTCGCGATGCGGTCGAGCTGGGAGAGCTGGAGCTTCGTCTCGAACGGGGACTGTTCCGGGTCGGCGTGGAGGGTCGTCGTCATGAAGTACGAGAAGTGCTCGGCGCGCCACACCCGGCGCAGACAGGTGTCCGAGTAGGCGTCCAGCAGATCGGCCGAGCCGGTGTCCTTGAGGTGTGCGAAGGCGCGGGCCAGGACGATCACGTCGGCGGCGGCCAGGTTGAGGCCCTTGGCTCCGGTGGGCGGCACGATGTGTGCGGCGTCGCCT
Organism: Streptomyces spongiae; assembly: GCF_009377185.1. Taxonomy (GTDB): domain Bacteria; phylum Actinomycetota; class Actinomycetes; order Streptomycetales; family Streptomycetaceae; genus Streptomyces; species Streptomyces spongiae. The sequence continues at coordinate 12,837 of NZ_VJZC01000222.1, read as the reverse complement.
GCCAGAAAGACCCGGCCGTACCGCATCGGCTCGGTGACGTGGCTGCGCATCGGCAGCACCGCCTTGGAGGTGACGGTGCCGCGCTTGAGCCGCCATTCGCGGTTCGCGTCGAGCGCGAAGCGGGCGTCCAGCTCGTCCCAGATCCGCTCGTCGGACCAGTCGGCCGGGTCCGTGCCGTTCGGCACCTGAAGGTAGAGCCGGCTGACGGACTCGGAGCGCATGCTCGCCAGGGCGAAGCCGCGCTCGGAGTGGGCGTAGATCAACTCGTCGTAGACGGGCGGCGCGTCGGCGAGGATGCCCAGCCAGGAGTACGGGTAGGTCCGCTCGTACGTCGTCCGGACGCCCTCGGGGACGGCGTTCTTGGTCACTCCGTGGAAGCCGTCGCAGCCGACCACGTAGTCGCAGGTCAGGGTCTGCTCGCGACCCTCGTGGGTGTAGCGGATGACAGGCCTGTCGGTGTCGGCCGCCTCCACCGCGTGCACCTCCGCCTCGAAGTGCAGCGGTCCGCCGTCGACGAGCTGGAGGGCGATGAGGTCCTTCACCACCTCGGTCTGGGCGTAGACCCACACCCGGCGTCCGTCGGTCAGCGTGGGGAAGTCGACGCGGTGGGCGCGGCGGCCGTGGCGCAGCTCGATGCCGTCGTGGGGCATGCCCTCGCGGTCCAGCCGCTCCCCCGCGCCCGCGGCCCGCAGCACGTCCACGGTGGCCTGCTCCAGGATCCCCGCCCGCTGCCGCTGCTCGACGTACGCCCGGTCGCGGCTCTCCAGGACGACGCTGTCGATCCCCGCGTTGTGCAGCAGGCGGGCGAGCAGCAGCCCGGCCGGGCCGCCGCCGATGATCCCGACGGTCGTGTGCATGAACTTCTCCTCGTCGTCGAGGACGGGCCCGTACCCGGAGCGGCCTCCGGACACGGGCGGGTGCGCCTTCTCAGTGTGACTCCCCGAGCGATCCGTTCGCCCAGTGAAACTACCTTCACCAACCTGGGGTGAGTCTGCGCCCCCGCTCGTCCCCTGTCAACGGCCATCCACCCCCAGGAAGTGGAAGCCGGGGCGCGGGTGCATCAGGAAGTCGTGGTGCGAGATGTTCCACGCGTACGCCCCCGCCAGGGAGAACGCCACCCGGTCCCCGGCCCGCAGCCCCGGGGCGTGGACCTGCCGGGCGAGGACGTCTTTGGGGGTGCACAGCTGTCCGGTGAGCGTGACGCGGTCGCCGTCGGCCGACGGGCGCGGCCAGGGGTGGGGCCAGGCGTCCACCGCCAGGACCGAGCAGGGCTGGTCGTGCCCCTTGGTCGCGGGGGTGCGCAGATGGTGCGTGCCGCCCCGGACCACGGCGAATTCCTCGCCGTGGCTGTGCTTCACGTCCAGCACCTCGGTGGCGTACCAGCCGCAGTACGCCGTGAGGGCACGGCCCGGTTCGATGCGCAGCGACAGGTCCGGGTACTCGTCGGCCAGCCGGGCCAGTCCCTCGCCGTAGGCCACCCAGTCGAAGCGACGCTCGGGGTGCGCGTAGTCCACGGTCATGCCACCGCCCACGTTCACCTCGCTGAGCGGGACGCCGAGTTCCGCCGCCCAGGTCACGATGGCGCGGGCCACCGCCAGGAGGTCGGGGGCGTCGAGCCCGCTGGCCAAGTGGGCGTGGACGCCCCGGAGTTCGAGATGCGGATGGGTGCCGTCGGTGAGGGCCCGAAGCACCGGGGCCGCCTGGGACGGGTCGAGCCCGAAGGGCGTGGGGCGCCCGCCCATGGCGAGGGAGCTGCCCTCCAGGGTGCCGTCGGCCACGGCGAGGTTGAAGCGGAGCAGGACCGCCACCCGCTCCCCCGGTACGACGCGCCGCGCAAGCTCGGACAGGACGCGCAGCTCGTGCTCGCTCTCCACGTGGAAACGGCTGACGCCCCGCTCCAGGGCGGCCGTGATCTCGTCCGGGGTCTTGCCCGGGCCGCCGAACGCCAGCGGGTGCGCGGGCACGGCTTTCGCCACGTGGGCGAGCTCGCCTCCGGAGGACACCTCGTAGCCGTCGACGTAGGGCGCGAGCGCGGTCAGGATCTCCGGCTCGGGGTTGGCCTTCGCCGCGTAGTACAGCTCCACACGGGGCGGCAGCGCGGACCGTACGGTCGCAGCGTGCTCGCGCAGGGCGGCCAGGTCGTGGACGTACGCCGGGAGTTCGGCGCTCGGCAGGGACAGGACGCGGTCGCGGACGGTGGGCGTGGGGTCGGTCATCGGGCGCTCCAGCACAGGATGTCCTCGGCGAGAGGAGAGGGCAGGCGGACGTAGCCGGCCTCACGGTCGGCCTTGCGTTCCCAGCGCGTGAGCAGGTTGGCCTTGGCGGGCAGCGGTACTCCGGCGAGCAGGGCCGCGAGACGGGGCGGGCAGCCGTCGCGGTCCGCGTACGTCCGCAGGGTGGAACGGACCCGCGCCCACAGGTCGGCCTCGATCTCCGGGTGCAGGTCGGCGACGGCGGCGAGGAGTTCGGCGACGTGGTTGACCAGCAGGCAGTACACGACCCGGTCCCAGCCGCGTTGCGCGTCGTACGCCATCGGTCCCGCGACCTCGGGCGGCAGCGCGGCGAGTGTGTCGGCGTGGCGGTCGGGGACGAGCTTGGTGCCCTCCAGGTCGCGGAAGAGGACCTGGGCGGGCATGCCGTCGGCGTCGACGCAGATCAGCACGTTCTGCAGATGGGGTTCGAGGACCAGACCGTGGTCGAAGTAGGCGGCCAGCACGGGCGGGACGAGAAGCCGGAGGTAGGCGTCCCACCAGTCGAGTGCGGCCTGCGGGCCCGCTTGGTCGAGGAGGCGGGACAGGTGCGCGGGGCCGGTCGGGTACTCGTCGGCGACGGCGGCCGCGAGCAGCGGGGTCGTGCCGGGCAGGAGCCGCCGGGAGAGTCCCTCGCGCACGATGACGCCGAAGCCCTCCAGCAGGGTGCGGTCGGGGTTACCGTCCGGGCCGGGCAGGGCGAGGCTGCGGTAGGCGGGCTCGCGGAGCATGGCGCTGCCGGGGAAGCGGTCCTCCAGGTCGGCCAGCACCGGGGCCAGGGCCCGGGTGAGGGCGACGGCGCCGGCGAGCTCGTAACTGGCGTTCTTGCGCAGGCAGTTGGTGATACGGACGTTGAGGCTGAACTTCAGGAAGGCGTCGCCGTCGAAGAGGGTGCGCACGGAGGCGGTGGCGGCGAAGGGCCTGCCGCCGGGGCCGAGGTCGAGGACGTCCCCACGGCCGAGGGCGTCGCGCAGGGCCGGGTGCGTGCGCAGCATCTCGTACTGCCAGGGGTGCGCGGGCAGCAGGCGGTAGCCGTCCGGGACGTCGTCGCGCCTGCTGTCGAGGATGTCGGTGGCGCCGGGTGCGGCGCTCTCCTCGGCGATCAGGTGGTCGCGCACGGCGAGGTGCCGCAGCGGGAAGGACGCCCCGGCCTCGGGCGCGTACTCCCGCCACGCGTCGACGTCGCCGGTGCGGGCCTTGGGCGTGGGGTGGAAGCGGTGCCCGAAGAAGAGGGACTGCTCCGAGGCGAGGTAGTCGGGGAACCCGTCGCCGGTCACCGTCCCGCGTGTGGCGAGGGCCGCGGAGACGGTGTGGTGGCTGGAGGCGATCTGCTCCAGGAACTCCTCGTTGCGCACGCCCGTGCGGAGGAACAGCTCGTCGTGGGTGTAGGTGGCGAGGCGGCGCCAGTCGACCTCCCGCCAGCCGGTGGCGGTCTCCTCGTGCACCGGGCCGGAGAAACGGTGGGCGCCGAGCAGCGACGTACGGCGCAGGGCGGCCCGCAGCAGCACGCCTCGGCGGGGCAGCCGCAGCAGCAGGTGGCCGTCGGCGACGGCGGTCTGCCGTTCGGGGCCGGACACCTCGCGCAGCAGGCAGTTGAGGAGGGTGTGGGCCACGGCGTCGTCGGCGGTGGGGAGAAGGGCGGTACCCAGGGCATCGGTGAGGGGGGACATCAGCGGCTCCAGCGCGTGTTCAGAGCGAGGGTGACGGCGGCGAGGGCGGTGAGCCCCGCGGCGGCGCCACCGATGAGGACGGGTGCGGTGGGCCCGAAGCGGGCGCTGCCCGTGGCGGCGGCGACTCCGGCGGCGACGGCGCCTGCCTTGGAGAAGAACTCCACCGCCCCGAAGAGCCCGCCGGGTGCGCGGCCCTGGGCACAGGCGGCGGCGAGGATCGACAGGCCGACCATGGCGAGGGTGAGCCCGGCGCCGAGCAGCATCCGGACGCCGATCAGGGCCGGGAGCGAGTCGGCCGTGCCGTGTCCGGCCAGGCCGAGCGCGATGCCGCCGAAGCCGAGCGCGATCCCGGCCCGGGGGCGGTTCCTCAGCGCGCGGTGCACGGGCAGGGCCGACACCAGATAGCAGAGGTGGGGCAGGGCGAAGAGCACGCCGGACACCTTCGGTGACGTGCCCGGCAGCCGTTCCTCGACGAGGGATATGAGGTACGGGAAGGAGATGACGGTGGAGAACACGAAGGCGAACTCCAGGGCGTACAGCGTCCGGAGGGATCCCTTCGACGCCGACTTCGCATGCTCCTCGGGCGGCGTCTCCGGCTCGCCCTCGGCCGGTTCGGGCAGCACCGCCAGCAACACGGCCGCCACGAGCGGGAGAAGGGCCAGCAGCGCGTACTGCCGGTGCGGCGACAGCCAGGGCGACAGGGCACCGACCACGATCGGGGCGATGACCAGGGCGGCCCGCGCGCTGCCCTGCATCAGGGTGAGTGCCTTCGACAGGTGAGGGCCGTCCAGCCCGGCGCCGAGGTAGCCGTTCGAGGCCGCGAACGTGCCGCCGAGGATGCCCTGCAGCACGAGGGCCGCCGTGAACGTGACGATCGAGTCGGCCCACCCGGCGAGCAGGAACGACACGGCGAGCCCCAACTGGGCACGCAGCAGCAGCCGTTTCCGCCCGAAACGGTCGGCCAGACGCCCCCAGAGCGGGGCCGCGAGCGCGCCGAACACCGTGGGCACCACGTACAGCACACCGGCCCACCGGGCCGTCCGGTCGCCCAGTTCCGGCAGGATCTGGGTCAGGTACGGCGGGAGCCCCAGCGCGGCGAAGGACGCCACGAAGTAACACCCGGCCACGGCGTGCACCTGGCGACGGCCGAACGCGGTGCGGGACATCCGCAGGGTCTCGGCGCTCATACCGCCGCCCCTTTCGCCGCGTTCCCCTCCGGCAGCAGGTAGTTGGGGCCGGTCGTGTAGTGCTTGTTGACGTCGGCCGCGCCCGACCGCTCCTTGCTGAGCAGGGTCCCGGCGGTGACCATCGCCTTCACCGGCAGCCGGGGCGCGTCCAGCACCCGCGCGCGCAGAACCGCTCCGGGCCCGCCGCCGAGCCGGTCCACAGCCTCCGCGAGCCGGTGCCGTACCAGCCCCAGCAGCAGCGGCAGCGGGGCCCGGCCGTGCCCGGCGAGCCCGAACGCGTAGGCGCCCGCGCACAGGTGGAGGGTGATGGTGGCGAACACGTCGGCGACCGGCCCGTCGTCGGTGCAGAAGGTCCGGGGGTCGTCGAACCCCCATGGACCGCTGAGCGCCTTCTCCAGTCGTGCGGTGTTGACGCGCGGCCCGTCGTTGTCCTTGAACAGCAACCGCAGATCGCCGGGGTGCGGCCCCAGGACGAGCGAGACGTTCTGCTGGTGCGACTCCAGTGCGATGCCGTACCCGAACAGCGTGGTCTGCCAGTCGAAGAGGAGGGTGAGGACGGCGTCCAGCAGGGCGGGCACGTCCCCGTCGTGGAAGCGGTCGGCGAGGTGGTCGATCACCAGTCGCCCGCCGGGTGCCTCCGCGAGCAGCGCGGCCATGGGGACGACGACGGCGTCGTCGAGCCCCTCCGGGTAGCGGCGGCACAGCACCGCCAGCATCTCGTGTCCGGCGTGCGCGTACACGGTCTCGTCGGCGTGCAGGACCGTCTCCCGGAAGCGGGGTTCGCGGTCGACGACGGCTTCCAGCAGCCGCTGCCCCGCCGCGCCGTCGACCAGGGTGCCGGGCTTGATGGAGCGTTTGTTGCGCAGGCCCAACGTGGCGGTGGGCAGCGGGAGTTTGAGGTGCAGCGACGGGTCGGCGGCGAGGGCGACCGTACGGGTCGACAGCGTGGGGACCACGTCGAGGTACCCCTGGTCGGCGAGTACCGCGCGGTCGGCCAGCCCCGTGTCGCGGAGCGCCTCGTCCAGCGGGGCACCGATGCTCAACGGGTGGACAGGCAGGGCGACATGGGTGCGGTCGCGCTCGGCGAGCCCGAGGGTCGCAGGCGTGGGCCAGTACTCCGGCAGGCTCCCGGCCAGGGTGAGCGCGGCCTTCGGCACGGCGAGCCAGCGGAGCGCGAACCGGGGGTGGAACTCGGGTGCGTACGCGCGGAGTTGGTTCTCACTGAGCCCGGAGCGGCCGCGAGCCGTCGGGTACACCGGGTGGTCGAGGCGGGCGGCGAGCGTGTCGAGGGCGAGGCTGCCGGTGAGGCCGGTCCAGTGGGCGGGGTCGCGGCCGTAGCGCTCGGCCAGCCTGTCGCGTACCTCCTCGGCCGTGTCGGCGTGCAACCGCATCGTGGCCAGCGTCTGGCGGCACTCCTCGGTGAAGGCGTCGAAGCCGTCGCGGTCGACGGGCTCGGCGAGGGCGCGCAGTTCGGCGAGGAGGGTCTCGTACGTCTTCGCCTCGGTACCGTCCGACTCCCGTACGAGCAGCGGCAGTCGGGCGGTGTACGCGCACTGGAACCCGTCCTCGGCCACCGGCAGCAGCAGGGCGTCGCCTTCGGCGGGCAGCCGGAGCCAAGGGCCGTCGGAGCAGTGGACGAGGGTGCCGCGGGTGCGCAGGCCGACGACATCCTCGCGGAGCAGGGTGCTGAGCACGCGTGTGAGCAGTTCGGCCTCGACGGGATCCACGTCCACGGATGTCGTCGTGGTCGTCGTCACGGCTGGATCACCCAGTCCTGGGCCGCGAGGAAGGCGGCCGTCGCGCGGTCCACGGCTTGCTGGTCGGTGCCGAGCGTCCTCAGGACACCCAGGTAGTCGCGGTTGGTGCGGTACAGCTCGTGCCGTTCGCCGATCGGACGGAGCGGACGGTACGTCAAGTGCACGCCGTCGTCGCTGTGTTCGCCGGCTTCTGGTGCGGTGGTGAGGATGCCGGCGCGGTCGGCGCACGGGTACTCCAGCCGGGCCGCTCCGTCGCGTCGCGCGCCCAGGTCCGTGGGCAGGGGCTCGCCGAGGTGTGTGCGCAGGATGTGCTCGAAGAGCGGGATGTCCAGGAGCTGGGCGAGCAGCAGGTCGCACTGGTCACCGATGGCCCGGTAGTTGACCTCGATGAGGCGTGCCCGACCCTCGTGGACCACGAACTCGGTGTGGCAGGCGCCGAATCCGACGCCGAGCGCGTCGAGTTGGGCGAGGACCTGGTCCACGACCGGCTCGGGGTGGGCGGGGACGAAGGTCATCCGCTCCTCGATGAAGTACGGCGGCGGGGACAGCTCGGTGTGGAAGCCGCCCAGGACGTGGCGGACGCGGCCGTCGCCGAGGGTCTCCAGCGTGTAGAGCTCGCCCGGCAGGTACTCCTCCACGACCAGGGTGGCTCCGGGGCGGCGGGCGAGGATCTCCTTGCTCTGCGCGACGAGTTCCTCGGGTCCGTCGACGAGGACGACGTCCTCGCTGGCCACGCCCTCGCGGGGTTTGAGCACGCACGGGTACGGCGCGTCCAGGGCGACGGGGTCGGTGGGTTCGGTGAGTTCGGCCGACCAGACGGTGTCGGCGCCCGCCGCGGAGAGCCGGCGGCGCATCTCGGCCTTGTCCTTGGCGCGCAGGGTGGCACGCCAGTCCTTGGCGGGGAGGCCGAAGTAGTGGGCGGCGAGGGCTGCCTGGGTCTGGAGGTGGTCGCTGTTGGTGAAGACGGCGTCCGGGGTGTGGTGCGTGGAGATCCTCGTGACGACGGCGCGGAAGTCGCGAACGTCGCACCGCAGGACCTCGATGTCGGGGTAGGTGCGGCGGTGGGCGTCGGGCTGATCGGTGAGGACCGTGACGTCGAGGCCGAGCCGGGCGGCGGCGGGCAGGAAGCCCTCGGTGACGGAATCCGTGGGGTTGAGGGCGAGCAGGTACAGACGCATGGGGACTGGGTGCACAACTTCCGTGAGCGGGTGGGGGGTTGTGTGGGGGCGAGCCGCTCGTGGACAGCCCGCCCCCGGACCGAGGGAGTTACTTCTCGGGCAGGGCGTTACTTGGGCTGAGCGCGGCGCAGAGTGTCAGGGCCCCGAGGCCGGCGACGAAGACGGGAACGTGCCGGAGGGCTCGGAAGGGTGGCACACACACCTCTCCCGATCACCGGCACGCAACTCCCCAGGTCACCGATGTGCGCCACCTCACCCACCGTCACGCGCCCCCTTGGTCACCAGCACTCGATCTTCAGACTAAGGTAAGCCTTACCTTCTTGTAATGCACCAGAACCCTCACTCTCTGGAGTTCCGATGACCGTGGCCCTCGGCCTCGCGCCGGCAGACGCCGACACGGACGTGCCCGGACTCCTTGCCGCGTCGTACCGGCGACTGGCCTCGCTCTGCGAGGTGCTGACGGTGCGGATCACGGACCCACGCCAACTGGGCCCGAGGACACCGTGTCTGATGGAGGGGCAGGAACAGGTCGAGGCCTTCGTCGACGCCGAGGCCGCCCGTATCCAGGACCGCTTCGGCCACACCGCACCCCGCCATGTCGCCGCTTCGCGGGCGCTCCACGACTACGCCTGGTCGGTGGGGCTGCTGATGGGCGGTGTCTGGTACCTGGACCGGAGGGTTCCGCGCATCGCACCCGAGGACGTGCGGATCGACCTCGCCTCCGGGACGTTCGAGATCACGCCGGGTGCCCACCTCGCCTGCCTGCCGGACGACCCCGCCGCCGCACTGTACGGTGCGCTGTCCGTGGCCCAGGAGGAGGCTCTGCGGGGCGAGTTGAGGCGGGCGGTCGCCGATCACATGGGTCCGGTACTGGACGCGATGGCGCCGTACGCACGGCGTGGCTCACGCGCCCTGTGGGGCATGGTCGCCGACGACCTGGTCTCGGGCATCTGGTACCTCGGCCGGGTGCTCGGCGAGGAGGCCACCGCCGTACGGGCCGCCACCGACGTACTGCCGTCCGCCCTGGCACCCTTCCCCGACGGCGCCGGCTTCCGCCATCTGCGCACCGCGGACGGCCACGAACACCCGACGCGCACCCGCACCGGCTGCTGCCTCTACTACACGATCCGCCCCGGCGATGCCTGCTCCACCTGCCCCCGCACCTGCGACACGGAACGGGTGCGACGGCTCGGCGGCTGACCTGGCCGACCCCCCGTGGCCCCGGCGGCCCTCGCTCTTCAGAGGGGATAGGCGTAGAAGCCCTGGCCCGACTTCCGCCCGAGCTGCCCGGCGGCCACCATGCGGCGCAGCAACGGCGGTGGCGCGTACAGCGGTTCGGCGTGCTCCTCGTACAGGGACTCGGCGATCGCCTGGGCCGTGTCGAGTCCGATCAGGTCGAGCAGCCGCAGGGGGCCCATGGGGTGCGCGCAGCCGAGTTCCATGCCGTGGTCGATGTCCGCGGCGGTGGCCGTCCCGGCCTGGACCATCCGGACGGCTGCCAGCAGATAGGGAACCAGCAGCGCGTTGACGATGAACCCGGCCTGGTCGGGGGCCTGGACGACGGTCTTCCCCAGTTGGTCGGCGGCGAAGCGGCGGGCGCGGTCGAGGGTGTCGGTGCTGGTGGTGAGGGCGGGGATGACCTCCACCAGGGCCTGGACGGGGACAGGGTTGAAGAAGTGCAGTCCCACGACCCGGTCCGGTCGGCCGGTGGCCGTCGCGAGGTCCGTCAGCGGGATGGACGAGGTGTTGCTGGCGAGGACGGCGTCGGTGCCGGTGCCGGACAGGACCTTGTCGATGTCGCGGAAGAGGGCGCGTTTCAGGTCGCGGTCCTCCGCCGTGGCCTCGATGACGAGTTCACGGTCGGCGAGATCACCGAGGTCCGTGGTGTAGGTCAGCCGGGACAGGGCGAGGGCTCGTTCGTCGTCGGTGAGTCTGCCGCGTTGTACGGCCCGCCTGAGGGAGCCCTCGATACGGCGGCGCCCGTTCTCCACGGCGGTCCAGGTGACCTCGGTCACCAGGACGTCGAGCCCGCTTCGCGCCACGGTCTCGGCGATGCCGGAGCCCATGAGGCCGCAGCCGAGGACGCCGACGCGGGAGATGGTGGTCATGCGAGGGCCCTCCGCTCGGGGTCGGTCGTCCGCGCCAGATGAGTGCGCGGGCTGAACCCGGGATCGGCGACGTCCTCGGGGGTGACCGGGACGCCGTCGGCCAGCAGCCGACGGGCCGTCAGGTGGTCCGCGGGCCGGTTGACGGACTCGACCGCCACCAGGGACGACGCACGGAAGCAGTACACCGAGAACCCCTTGGCCTGCTCCTCCCCGCGTACGACGGTGTGGTCGTGCCCCGCCGACAGTCCGGCGATCTGGAGCCGGAGGTCGCCCTGGTAGCTCCAGAACCAGGCGAGCGCGTCGTACGGGCGCGGTGCTCCGGTGAGCCGGGCGGCCAGGCAGCGGGCCTGGTCGGCGGCGTTCTGGACGGACTCCAGCCGGATCCTGCCCTCGCCGCGCGGGTCGGGGAAGGCGGCGCAGTCGCCGATCGCGGAGATGTGCGGGTCCTCGGTCGCGAGGTACTCGTCCACGACGACGCCGTTGTCCGTCGCCAGCCCCGCCATGGTGGCCAGTTCGGTGTTGGGGAGGACACCGATGCCGGTGACCACCAGGTCGGCCGGGATCGTGACCCCGTCCGCCGTGCGCACACCCGTCACCCGCCCGTCCCGTCCGACCAGTTCGGCGGGGGCGGAGCCCATCAGGAGCCGGGTGCCCCGCAGACGGTGCTGCTCGGCGAAGTGGGCGGCGGTGGGCGCGGACACGGCGCGGCCCATCACCTGGTCCGCGATGTCGAGTACGACGGGACTGAGGCCGGCGGCCCGGCAGGCTGCGGCGAACTCCAGACCGATGAATCCGGCCCCGATCACGACCACGTCCCGCACCGCGTCCAGCCGCCGCCGCAGCTCCTGGGCGTCGGCGAGGGTCCGGAGGTTCACCACACCCTCCAGTCCGCTGCCCGGAACCGGCAGCGAACGGGGCCGGGCGCCGGTGGCCAGGACCAGGTGCCCGTACGGGAGGACGGTGTCGTCGTCGAGCGTCAGGGTGCGCAGGCGCCGGTCGATGCCCACGGCACGGCGGCCGACGAACAACCGGACGCCCCGGTCCTCGTAGAACCGCTCGGCGCGCAGGCACAGTTCGCCCGCGGACGTCTTCCCGGCGAGGTACTCCTTGGACAACGGCGGCCGCTGGTAGGGCAGTTCGGGTTCGTCGCCGACGAGCGTGAGCGGACCGTCGTGGCCTGCCTCCCGCAGTGAGTCGGCGACCTGCACTCCCGCCTGGCCGGCACCGACCACCACGACACCGCCGTGTCCCTCCGCTCCCGGGGTCATGTCTGTGCTCCCGGCACGTGTATCACCAGGTGCTCCATCCGGTCGGTGAGGGTCAACCGGCAGCTCAGGCGGCTGTTGTCGCGCCGCGGTTCGGCCGTGCAGTCGAGGAGTTCGTCCTCGTCGTCCGTCGCGCCCGGGAAGACGCCGTCGACGCCCTCTCCCGTGTAGACGTGGCAGGTGGCGCACATCAGGTTGCCGCCGCACTCGGCGACGATGCCCCGGACGCCCGCGGCGACCGCGCCGCGCATGACGGTGGTGCCGGGCGGCAGGTCGAGCACGGTCTCGGTGCCGTCCTGTTGCACGTAGGTCACCTTGGGCATAGCGGGGTGTTCCTCTCAGAGCGGTGGGGAGTGCCGAGGACCGTCACCCGGTCGCCACGGGGCTGACGATGAAGTTGCTGAAGCCGCCGTTGCGCTGTGCGGTGCCGCTGATGGCCTCGTTGACCTGCTCCAGCGGGTACACCACGTGCTCGAGGGGGCTGAGGTCGAGGAGTCCGGCCGCCACCATGTCGGCCATGGCCTGGCCTTCGCCGGAGGTGAACCAGGCCGAGCCGATCAGCCTCATCTGCTGGTCCATCATGTGGTGGACGTCGATCGGGACGTCCCCGGCGATGGCGCCGATGTTGACCGCGACGGCCCCGCGCGCCATGGCGCGCATGCCCGCGAGGAACGTCTCGTGCGGGGCGCCCGGGCCGAGTGCGTCGACGTAGATGTCGGCGCCGTGGCCGCCCGTCTCCTGACGGACCCACTCGTCGAGTGGGCCGTCGTCGAGGGAGTGCAGACGGAAGCGGCCGGGGGCCAGCTTGTCGACCTGCTCCAGCAGGTTCCGGTCACGGCCGGTGCCGTAGACGTGCGTGAGCCCCATTGCGGGCGCGAGCAGGGCGGCGGCGATGCCCAGGGTGCCGCTGATGCCGTTGATCAGGATCCGCTTGCCGGGGCCCGCCTCCGCCTTGCGCAGCGCCGAGTACATCGTGCCGATGTAGCCGAAGCGGGCCGCGGCGTTGAAGGAGAGCTCGTCGGGCAGTTTCACCAGAGAGTAGGCGGGCGCCACCATGTACTCCGCGAGGCCGCCCTGGTAGCGGTCGAGCAGGCCGATGGCGGTCCCGGAGAAACCGAAGTAGCCTGCGAAGGCGTAGCTGGCGCAGTTGATCGAGTCGCCGTTCCGACAGGACCGGCAGGACCCGCAGCTGCGGCCCGGGTTGACGTACACCCGGTCCCCCACCTCGAAGCCCTCGACGCCCTCGCCGACGGCGTCGATCACTCCGGCCGGGTCCAGTCCGAAGATGGCCGGGAGGGTCGGGAGAGGGCTCTGCGGGAACCAGGTCGTCCACATCGTCAGGATGTTGGCGAGGTTGGGCACGATGTTCACGGCGTGGACGGCGACGCGGACGTCTCCGGGGCGGGGCGTCGGGACGGGGACG
>NZ_VJZC01000221.1 GCF_009377185.1 Streptomyces spongiae | reverse complement strand
CCACAGGACTGAGGGACTGACGGGACTGAATTTCCGACACGCAGGACACGGGGCGCGTTCGTGTGTACGCGTGCGCTACTCTCGGTGCCGCCATGTGAACTCCTCAGTCCCGTCAGTCCCGTCAGCCGCGGACGCCCCGCATTGACCTGGCATGTTCGAAGCTGAGACTGACGGGACCGTCTGATGAATCCGACAAGGACACCTAGTGCAACGCCAGGTTGCGTCAGCCTCCACGGGCCCGGAAGGGGCGACAGAACCCCATGCCGTGGCTCGCTGGTGTGCCGGCAATGGCTGGCCGGTCCATCCTCTGGCGCCACGGCACAAGACCCCGGCGGCGAACTGCGAGTCCTGCAAACGGGATCGGCACGCCCCTGGAGACTGTCCCTGCATTCCGGCAGGGCGTTGGTGCCATGGATTCCACGCGGCGACCACGTCTGTCGAACGGATCGACGCATGGTGGTCGGAGCACCCCCGCTTCGGGGTCGGCATCTCCTGCGGGCCGGCGAACCTCGTCGTCATCGACGTGGACGCGCACGCGGTGGAAATCCCCGACCGGTCGAAGCTCCTGCCGGGCATCCCGATCGGTCCGCAGGTCCCGCTGACCGGGCTGGCCACCGGTTTCGACACCCTGGCGCTGCTGGCCGCCCTGCAGCGCCAGCCGAACCCGGTTCAGGACGAACAGACTCTTCGGGTACGCACTCCCTCCGGGGGACTGCACATCTGGTACGTCAATCCGAACCCCGAGATCCGGTACCGCTCGTCCACGGGATCGAGTCCGAAGGTCGCCCTGGCCTGGCAGGTGGACGTGCGCTCGGATCACGGGTACATCGTCGCCCCGGCGACCCGCACCAGCGCGGGAGTCTACGAAGCCGTGGGCGAGGCCCGGCACCCCGCTCCCCTCCCGCAGTGGCTGGCGCACGAACTCGCCCGCACCGGGCACATTCCGCGCGCGCCAGTCCCGTTGGTCCCGTCGGCGCGCCGCGCGGCACGGACCGCGCCCACCACCGCGAGCCGGATCCTGCAGCCACTCCTGGAGGAGGTCGCCGCCTGCGCAGCGGTTCCTGAGGGGGCGAGTTTCACCGAGAAACTGAACCGGGCGGCTTTCACCGCAGGGGGTCTGGTCCAGGGCGGACATCTTGTGGAGGCCGAGGTCCGAGCCGAGCTGCTGGAGACGGCCAATCGTGCGCGCCCCCACCAGGAACGCCGCAGCATTTCGATCATCGATTCCGCTCTGTCCGCTGGCGCGCAGCGCCCGTTCCATCCCCGAGGACGCTCATGAGCAGCGCCGAGCCCGTCCGTTTCGACGCAGTTGCCGCAGCTGAGCAGATCCGTCTCGACCTGCCCCTGCCGGGTGGCCACCCCACGGTTCCGGCACAACAGACCGAAGCACCACGGCCCCAGGCCGGAATCGACGAAGGGCTCCTCCCCGACGCCCTGACGGACCGTGGCAACGCCAAGTTGTTCGCTCGTCTGTACACCGACCGGTTCCGTCATGTCGAAGGGCTGGGCTGGTTCTGCTGGGACCAGTACCGGTGGAGGCGCACCGGCGGTGAGAAGGCGGCCATCTGGGCCGCGGGGGACATGGCCGAGCAGATGCCCGTGACCGATGCGAGCGGCCGGTTCAACAAGAAGGACCTGGCCGATCACCGCAAGCGAACCGAGTCCACCACCGGTGTGAAAGCACTCCTGCAGCAGGCGCAGGCCGCGCCGGGCCTGAGCCTGGACCCGGATGTGCTGGACGGCGACAAGTACGCCCTGTGCACCCCCAGCGGGGTCGTCGACCTGAAGTCCGGCGAGCTGCGCAAACCCGATCCGCTCACCGACATGCACTCCCGGGCCACCACGGTGGGACCGCAGCAGATGCCGATCCCCAGGTGGGAGAGCTTCCTGCGGGACACCTTCGGCGCCGACGAGAAAGGGCTGGAGACCACCCGCTTCCTGCACCTGCTGCTCGGCTACTCCGTCACCGGGGACGTCGGTGCCCAGGTCCTGCCGTTCCTCTACGGTTCCGGCGCCAACGGCAAGTCCGTCCTGCTGGACGTGATGATGCAGATCCTCGGCGACTACGCCAACGCGGCCCCGCCCGGCTTCCTGATGGAGAAGGGCAAGTTCACCGAACACAGCACCGAACTCACCGAACTTCACGGCCGGCGCATCGTCGTGTGCAGCGAGCTGAAGCCGAACGACAAGTTCAACGAGGCCCGCGTCAAGCTCCTCACCGGCGGCGACGCGATCACCGCACGGAGAATGCGGCAGAACTTCTTCACCTTCACCCCCACGCACAAGCTGTGGCTGCTGGGCAACCACCGGCCCGAGGTCGGCACCGGCGGCTACGCGTTCTGGCGGCGTATGCGGCTCATTCCCTTCGAGCGGAAAGTCCCGAACCACCGGAAGATCGACAACCTGGCCGCCGAACTCGTCCGGGACGAGGGCCCCGGCATCCTGCAGTGGCTGATCGACGGAGCCAGGCTGTACCTGGCCACGCGCGATCCCCTGGCCGGCCCGGCCTCCGTACGCCTGGCCACCGAGGCGTACGAGAAGACCGAGGACCACATCGGCCGGTTCATCAGCGAGCGATGCACCAAGGGCGACGACGGCCGCCCCAACCCGGACCTGCGGGTGGAACAGAAGCTTCTGTACGAGACGTACGGCCGCTGGTGCGGTGACGAGGGGATCGCGAGGGCGACGAGCCGAGCCTTCGCCAGCCGCATCCGGCAGGAACTCGGCCTGTCCTCACCCACTGAGATGATCAAGAACAACGACAAGAAGCTGTACCCCGGCCTGGCGCTGCTCGCCGAGGCCGGCCCGGACGAAAACGCCGCCGGACGGAGCGGGGCAGCCCGAAGGGACCACGGACGATGATCCTTTGTGCCCTGCGGCGGCCCCACTCCTGGCCGTACGATGAAAGCCGCGACCTCGGACAGGGCCCCACCCGGTGCCCGACGACGAGCCGCGTGACCGCTCGCGCAGGCCAGAGGCCGGCCGAAGAGAATCAGGAGGGTCTGCGGCCATGAGCTCGATGCTGCAAGACAGCCAGCTCACCGGTGAAGTGGAAGTGGTGTGGCTGGAGGACCCGGCGAACCTCGACTACGTCCGGCAGGCCCTCGACAAGGTCAACACACGCCGGGGCAAGCCCCGTTACGACCGTGACGGCCGGCTCGTCGGCTACACCGAACTCGCCCCGGACGCCGAACGGGACCCGGACAGCGGTCTCTTCACACGCCGAACGTTCTTCCTCCTGCCCCACGACCGCGACAGCGATCCCGCGGGGGACTACGAAGTGGGCGCGCCCGGCGAAGCCGTCGATCCGAGCACGATCGAGCCCGGCAGGGTGGGCGCCAAGACCCCGCGTTCACAGCGAGGCCGCGCGGCAGACATAGCCCCCGCCGGTTCGTGACCGCGGCCCGTTGCGGGTAGCCCGGCGACCTGAGATACGGCTGCCGGGCTCTCCTCGTGGTCGACGCGCGGGCAGGTCAGGCGAGGGTCCACTTCTGGTTGGTCTGGCCGTTGCAGGTCCACAGCAGCAGCTTGGTGCCGTTGGTGGTTGCCGCGCCCTCGGCGTCCAGGCACAGTCCCGACAGGTCGTTGGTGATGGTGCCGTCGGAGCGGACCGTCCACTTCTGGTTGGTACCGCCGTTGCAGTTCCAGATGATGACCTTGGTGCCGTTGGCGGTGCCGTTGCCGGAGGCGTCCAGGCATTTGTTGCCGTAGACGACGAGTTCACCGCGTGAGGTCTGGGTGAAGGTCTCGTTCCGCCCGCCGGCGCAGTCCCACAGGATGGCCTGGGAGCCGTCGGTGATGGTGTTCTTCTCCAGACCGACGCAGCGGTTCGACGCCGTGCCGACCAGGGCGACGCCGTCGGTGCCGGGGACGGCCTGGACGCGGATCGCGTCGATGTCGGGCGCGGTGCCGACGGAGACGGCGGCGAAACGTACGGTGTTGGCGCCCTTGGCAAGGTGCGCCAGGACGGACACGGTGCGATGGGCCGTGGCGGAGCCGGTCGGCGGGAAGGAAACGACCTGGCTGTACTGGCCGTTGACCTGGACGGTGGCCTTGCGGGCGGTGCTGCCGCCGTTGGCGTAGGTGATGTCCACCAGCTTGGTGCCGGCCGCGCCGGTGGTGACGGCACTGAAGGTGGGCGCGGTCGCCGTGGTGGTGTCCTCGTACGTCGCCCCGGAGGCCTCGGTGCCGGAGACGGTCAGCAGGACCGCGTCGTTCGCTGGAACGGTCGTGGAGTAACTCGTGGCGTGGGACCCGGCGTCCGTGCCCGTCCAGACATCGCGCACCGAGGCTGGGGCACCGGTCAGGCCGAGGTCGGCCCAGCGCACGGTCATGGACGCCGCCGAGGAGGTGCGGTTGAGCAGCAGCACCGCGCGCTTGCCCGTGCCGGCGAGGACCTTGCCGTACACCTGCAGGTTCCGGGTGTCCTCGGCGACCTTGACGCCCTGCAGGCCGCCGGGATCCTGGTTGATGGCGATGACCTCACGGTTGGTGAGGATGTCGCGGGTGGTGGTGCTCATGGTGGCCAGGTCGTTGCCCGCCAGCAGCGGGGCGCCCGAGATCGCCCACAGGCTCATGTGCAGCCGGTTCTGGGCGGCGGTCAGGCCGTTCATGCCGACGATCAGCATGTCGGGGTCGTTGTAGTAGCCGGTGTGCTGGGCGGCCGGGTGTAGGCCTCGGTCGAAGTTGGTGAGCATCATGCCGGTGGTCGGGGTCTGGCCCCACAGGATGATGTCGGTGCTGGTGCGCCACAGGTCGCCGTGGCCGGAGGCCCAGTTCCAGGGCAGACCGGTGCCCCATTCGCAGAAGGACAACACCACTTTGCGGCCGGTGACTTCGGTCGCGGCCTCGTTGGCGGCGGCGATCTGCTTGTACGTGGTCTCCGGGTCCAGGCCCTCGACGCGGCCGCCGCACCAGTCGATCTTGACGTAGTCGAAGCCCCAGCGCTGGAAGGTCTCCAGGTCCTGCTGGTAGTGGCCCTCCATGCCGGTGTCGGGGGCGGCCGGCCGGGTGGTGGGGTAGTAGTACCCGCAGCCGTTCTTGCCGGCGTCGGTGTAGGGCCGGCCTTCAGGCCCTTGCTGTGGATGTAGTCGGCGACGGCCTTCATGCCCCGGGCCACAGGGTCTCGTCGACGGCGATGCTGCCGTCGGCGTTGCGGTCGCCCTGCCACCAGCCGTCGTCGAGGTTGACGTACTCGTATCCGGCGGTGGCCATACCGGAGGAGACCAGAGCGTCGGTCTGCTGCTTGATGACGTCGAAGTCGATGCTGCTGGCGAAGCTGTTCCAGGACGCCCAGCCCATGGACGGCGGGGGGACGGGAACCTGCGTCGTACTGACGGCGGTCGGCTCGACGGACAGCGGTGTCGGCAGCTCGTAGCCGTGCAGTGTCGTCATCCCGGTCAGACTGAGGGCGAGGGCGAGAAGGCGCACAGTGACGCGTCTGGCCCAACCTCCTGCGGAGGTGTGCGGCATGGGGGTGCCTTTCGTTGTCACTGGCCGACATCGTTGTTCGAAATGTCAAACGAAGTTCGGAAAGTCGGTCAGAAATGAGGACTGGGACACCGGGCAACGCGAGGTCACGCTGCCCGGGTCAGGGATGGGCTGTCATCTGGGTGGATCAGCGCCGGGTGTAGATGAAGCCGATCTTGTCGACCTCGTCGCCGGAGCGGCCGTGGAATCCGGCGATCTGCCAGCCGGACGGGGCGGTGCGCGTCACACAGTCGGAGGTCGTGGAGCCGCCGGCCAGGGTGCGGCCGAGGTTGGTGGTGAACTTGGCGTGGAAGATGCGGGTGTGGCCGTTCTTCTGGCCCTGGCACAGGTAGGCGGACGTGACGTATTCGCCGCTGCCGAGGGTCAGGGAGGCCGCTGTGCCGCCGGTGCCGCCGTGGGTGAGCGTGGTGCCGTTCGACAGGGACACGCTCATCTGGTCGACGCGGGATCCGGCCCGCAGGGCGATGCTGGTGGCGCGGGCGCCCGCGGGCACGGCGTCGATGTCGTTGTAGTAGTCGCCGTGCGGGCCGCCGAACTGGTCGCTCAGCTGGAACGCGCCATTGCGCGACCAGGAGAACTTCACGGCGAGCGGGTCGTGGTCGGAGAGCATCAGCCCGCCGTTGGTGAGGAACTTGGAGTGCTCGTTGTTGTAGGACGTGGCGTTCAGCGAGACGAGCTTGCTGCCGCGGTAGAGGATCTTGTCGACGACCTCGCAGTCGTTGGGCACCGTGGTCCCCGTCTGGTCGCAGACCAGCGCCTCGCTGCCCTTGGCGGGGGCGACACCGCCGCGGATCAGCTGGATCCAGGGGTCGGTGAGGCCGTTGGCGGCGGCGAACTCGGCGATGGTGTCGCCGGAGCGGGTGTAGCGGGTGTTGGTGTCGCCCATGACGACGACGGCGTTGCCGGCGGAGTGGGTGGTGATGAAGCCGGTGAGCTGGCTGAGGTTGTCCCGGCGGGCGGCGAGGTCGTCGTCATTGCTGCCGGCGTTGGTGTGCAGGTTGTAGAAGTCGACGTAGACGCCCTCGGCGAGGCGTTCGCGCATGAAGGTGAAGCCCTTGGGGGTCAGGCAGTCGCCCGAGCCGAAGGTGCAGGTGTTCCAGCGCACCCGCTCGAAGTCGTCCTCGTCGTGGGAGATCTTCGACAGGGTGTTGAGCCCGCTGCCGATGCCGGCGCCGCCGCTGGTCGGGGTGCGGTAGGCGTGCGCGGTGTCGGCCGCGTAGAGGGCGGCGTGGTAGTTGAAGTCCTCCTGGACGTGGACGATGTCGTACGGCGCTATCCGCTGCCCGATCGTCGTGGTGCTGGACTCGCGGGGCGTCGGTGCGCTGGAAATGGCCTCGGGCAGGCCGGCGACGTTGTAGCTCAGGACGCTGAAGGTGCCCGAGTCCGCGGCTGCGGCGGCGGGGGCGGCGGCGGTGAGACCGCCGAGGGCAGCGGCTGCCACCGCCAGACAGGCGAGGAGTCTGCGTCTGCGCATGGGGGTGTCTCCTGGGAGGAAAGCGGTTACGGAGGGACCGCTGCTGAAGTTACCGCTGGGTACCCCGGGCTTGTCGAGGGATTCGACGCTCTTTCGAAGGAGTCGTCAGCCGTACACGGATAATTCGGATGCCCGACGGCAAGGTGGAGTGTGAACACGCCTGCCCCGCATGCGAGTTGGCGGACCCCTGCGTTCCCGTACCCATGAGGGGCTCTCGGTGTCAGCGGCGGTGTCGGCCTCGCCCGGTGTCCTCGTCGCTCACCAGGGGCAGCACCAGGCGGAAGACGCAGCCGGAGCCGACTTCGGTGTCGAGTTCGAGACGGCCCCCGTGCCCCTGCGCGATCGCCGAGGCGATGGCGAGTCCGAGTCCGCTGCCGCCCTGGTCTCGGGAACGGGAGGGATCGACACGGTAGAAGCGTTCGAAGACTCGCTTGGCCTCCTCGGGCGGCAGCCCCGCACCCTGGTCGGCGACCTCGATCACACAGATCGCCGTGCCCTCGGCCGGCGGGGGAGCGGCGCTGGTGCGACCCGGACGGTCGAAGCCGCCCGCCGCCGCCCCGGCCCGGGTCCCGCCCACGCGTACGTCGACCGGTGTGCCGGGTGGTGTGTGCACGAGGGCGTTGGCCAGCAGGTTGTTGACCACCTGGAGGAGACGGTCGGGGTCGCCGACGGTTTCCACCACGTCGAGTTCGGCGTCGTCGGCCGTCTCGTGCAGGGGACTGAGCGTGACGCGGGGTTTGCCGCCCGCGCGTACGGCCGCCGCGCTCACCGCGTCCGCGGCGACGGAGAGCAGGTCGACGGGGACCCGGCGGTACGCGGGTTCCTGGTCGAGCTTGGCGAGCAACAGCAGATCGTCGACGAGGAGATTCATGCGCTCGGCGTTCCTGGCGACCTGCTCGTCGCCCTCCCGGCGCTGTGCGGCGGGGCGGTCCGGGTGGCGCAGAGCGAGCTCGGCGAAGCCCTGGACGGAGGTGAGAGGCGTACGGAGTTCGTGGCCCGCGTCCGCGACGAAACGGCGCAACCGGCCTTCCGAGAGCTCCCGTTGCTGCAAAGCTTGTTGGAGACGGTCGAGCATGTCGTTCAGTACGGTGCCCAGGCGCCCGGTCTCGGTGTGAGGGTCGGTGTCGGGCAGGCGCAGACTGAGGTCGCCCGCGGTGATGTCCTGGGCCGAGTGTTCCATCCGGGTCAAGGGGAGCAGGCCGAGGCGGACCACCCAGCGGCCGAGGGCGATCAGACCGACCACGGCGACGGCGAAGACGGCCGCGTTGAGGGCGAGGAGCTTGTCCGTGGCGCCCTCCAGGGTGTCGAGGGGCAGGGCGACGACGTAGCTGGTGTGGTCGGCCCCCTCCCTCCACAGCACCCGCCAGTGGCCGTCGCCGGATTCCGCGGGCGTGGTGGTCTGGCGCCCCTTCGTCAGCTTCAGCCCACTCGTCGAACTCGGCAGCCTCGGCCCCGGCTTCTGCCCGCTGCCGAGCGTGCTGCGCTCCGCGCCCGAAGCGTCGTAGAACGTGACCCTGAAGTCCGAGGGCAGGGTCACGGATTCCGGGGCTGGCCGGGCGGGGAGGTCGGCCCGGGCCGGAAGGCCGAACTCCGTCAGCTGCTGGTCCACCCGGTCGAGGAGCCAGGAACGCAGGACGACGTACCCGATGGTCTGCGCGGTGAGCACCGCTGCCGCGGCGAGCAGGGTCACACCCCACACCAGACGGCCGCGCAGCGACCGGTGCCGCAGCGTCCGCCACCACCGGCTCATCCGTCGGCCTCGGCGTTGTGGTGCCCCCGGGGAAACCGCAGGCAGTAGCCCACCCCCCCGGACGGTGTGCAACAGGCGCGGCTCGAAGCAGTCGACCTTGCGGCGCAGGTATTTGACGTACGTCTCCACGATGCGACCGTCACCCGCGAAATCGAACCCCCAGACATGGTTGAGGATCTTGGTCTTGCTCAGGACCCGCGTGGAGTTCTCCATCAGATAGGCGAGCAGCCTGAACTCGGTCGGCGACAGCGAGATGTACTCACCGGCCCGGTGCACCTCATGGGCGTTCTCGTCCAGTTCCAGGTCTGCGAAACGCAGAACACCACGTTCAGGGCCCTCCGCGTCGGACGCGTGCTCCGGGTCCGTCCGCCGCAGGATGGCGTTGATGCGCAGCAGCACCTCCTCGATGCTGAACGGCTTCGTGACGTAGTCGTCGCCGCCTGCCGTCAGGCCCGCGATGCGGTCGGTGACCTCGCCCAGGGCCGTGAGGAAGAGCACCGGGGTCCGCACCCCCGCCGCCCGCAGCGTACGGGTCACCGCGAAGCCGTCCAGGTCGGGCAGCATCACGTCGAGGAGCACCAGATCGGGGCGGAAGCCCTCGACGTCCCGCAGGGCCTCCTGCCCGGTGGCGCAACTGGCCACTCCATAGCCGGACAGCCGCAGCGCGGACTCCAGCAGAATGCGGATACTGGGGTCGTCCTCGACCACCAGGAGGCGGTGCGGAGCACGGGCGGCGGGCTGTTCGGCCATGGTGTGTAGTCGTCCGTTCTGCCTCTGCGGCTACTTCGCGGCGCAGTCGTACAGAGTCGTGCCGGTACGGCCCATCATGCCGCCCGATCCCTGGTCATCGTCGTCGGAGCCGGTCGTGCTGACGCCGTACTCCTCGGCCGGGACCTTGGTGCAGTTCTGGCCGACCCAGTCCGATCGCTTCGAGGCCGCGCCGTTCGTGCCGCCCATCATCGCGCCGGTGCTGCCGGACTCGGAGCCGAGGACATAACGGAGTTCGCCGTTCTTGGTCCACTCCTCCAACTGCTGGACGGAGGGGGCGTTGTCCGAGCCGATGAAGCCGCCCATGCCGATGACCGTGGCGTCGCTGTCCAGGATGAACGAGGCCGCGCCGTTGGCACCGCCCTCGACCGCGAGGGTCATGCGGGCGCCCTTGGAGTGCTCGGTGGCGTAGTCGAGGATCTTGCGCTGGTCCGAGGTGAGCGCGGTGCCGCCCCCCAGGCCTCCCATTCCGCCGGGCGCGCCCGCCCCTCCACCATCCGAGCCTCCGGGTGTCTGCATCCCCTGCGGCAGTTGCACTCCTCCGGGCAGTTGGAAGCCGCCGCCGGCGCCGCCGCTATTGCCGCCGCCGGGCAATGAGCCTCCGCCGCCGAAAGACATCGTCGTAGGACCGGCTGTCGGGTTGGTGCCGCGCATCGCGGATGCCGACCCGCCCGGCACGGTCATCGCCCACGCCCCCGGCGCGAGCAGTATCGCCAGTACGGCGCCGCCCAGGGCCACCGGCACCAGTCGCACCGTCCACACCGCCGCGATCAACAGCCCGACGGCGAGAAGTCCCACCATGAGCACGGCCCAGGCCAGCCACCCGTGCCACGACGGCTCCCGGCGGATCACGACCGCAGCCCAGACGACCGTCACGAGGACAGTCCCGGCACCGACGGGCAGCGCCCAGCATGCCCCAGCCCGGTGGGCACGGGTCAGCCCCGTCACCAGACCGGCGGTCAACGCGGCTACGGCCGGGGCTAGTTGGGTGGTATAGTACGGGTGGAAGGTGCCCTCCTGGGTGGAGTACACCAGGCCGCACACCACGAGCCAGGTCCCCCACAGCACCCATCCGGACCCGGCGAGCGCCCGCCCCGCCGAACTCTTCCCGCGCCGGCGCAGCACCGCGACGGCCAGCGCCACGCCGCTCGCGGGCAGCAGCCAGCTGATCTGCCCGGCCACCTGCTCGTTGAAGAGCCGCAACAGACCCGACTCGCCCCCGAAGGCACCGCCCATACCGCCTGAGCCGCCCATACCGCCCGCGCCGCCCAAGCTGTCACTCTCGCCGAAGATGCGACCGAGTCCGTTGTAGCCGGTGACCAGGTCCCAGGCGCCGCCGTCGGTACTGCCACCGATGTACGGCCGTTCCCCCGGCCACCAGGCGACCATCGCCACCCACCACAGCGAGGACACCGCGCACACCGCCCCCGCGATCGACAGCCGCCCGATGCGGGCGAGCCACGATCCGGTTGCCCCGACCAGCCATGCGGCCACGAGGGCCGGGAGTACCATCCAGGCCACCATCATTTTCGTGAGGAAACCGCAGCCGATCAGGAACCCGCAGGCGCACAGCCACCATGTGCCACGCCGGTCCGGCTGGGACTGCAGGGCACGGGTCAAGGCGTAGGCCGCGGACACGAGGAACAGCACCAGCAGGGTGTCCGGGTTGTTGTCCCGGTTGATCGCGACCGTGATCGGCGTCAGCGTCATCACCAGGGCCGCGAGCAGCGCCGTGCCCTCACCCGCCCAGCGGCGGACCGTGCGGTGGAGCACGAAGACGGCGGCGACCCCTTCCACCACCTGGGGCAGGAGGAGCGCCCAACCGTGCATACCGAAGATCTTGCTGCTGATCACCTGCGGCCACAGCGCGGCCGGAGGCTTGTCGACCGTGATGACTCCGGCCGGGTCGAAGGAACCGAAGAGGAAGTTGGTCCAGCTCTGGCCCATCGACTTCACGGCGGCCGAGTAGTAGCTGTTGCCCCAGCCGAGCGAGCCGAGGGCCCAGCCGTACAGCACGGCGGACAGAAGCAGGATCGCGGCCAGAGCGGCTTGCGGCGCCCAGCGTGGCACGACGGCGCGGTCAGTGTCGTAGAGACGGGTGACCGTGGTCACGTGCGCCTCGGTAGTGGGGGTCATGATGGGATTCGCTCTCGGGGAGTAGGGCGGAGAGACAGAGGCGGTCAGCGCGTACGGCGGCGGAACACCGCCAGCCGCAGCACCAGGAAGCGGATTCCGGTCACCAGCACCGAGGAGACGGCCAGGACAAATGTCTCGGCGGCGGTCGACGCGTCCGGCACCGCATCACGGAACAGCAGCACCGCACCCGAGGTGATCAGGTACCCGACGACGAACAGTGCGCCGGCACCCAGGTGCGCGCGTCCGACGCCGATGCCGTCCGCCGAGTAGCGGAAGGTGAGCCGACGGTTGGCCTCGGTGTTGAGGAGCGTGAGCACCAGCAGTGAGACGAGGTTGGCGAGTGCGGGCTGCCACCAGGCGCGCAGCAGCCAGTACAGCAACGCCTGCCCGGCTGTCGACGCGATGCCGATGACGACGAAACACCCGATCTGCCAGGCGAGTTGAGAGCGCTCGGCGTCCGGGGCGAGCACGGCGTCGGGGTGCTCCGCCGCCGGCGTGGGACGGTGTGGCACGGGCACGCGGGCGGCACCGGAGGCCTTCAGCCTGGCCATGCGCCACAGGCCCTTGAGGTCGTCGGTGGCGGTACCGACCACATCGACGCGGGTGTCGACGTCCTCCACCCAATCGACGGGCACCTCGTGGATACGCAGCCCGTTGTGCTCGGCCAGCAGCAGCAGTTCGGTGTCGAAGAACCAGGCGTCGTCCGTGGTCTTGGCCAGCAGTGGGCGCAGCACCTCGGTGCGGGCCGCCTTGAACCCGCACTGGGCATCGCTGAAACGGGCGCCGTGGGTGAGCCGGATCAGCCCGTTGTAGCAGCGGGAGATCAGCTCGCGGCGCGGACCGCGCACGGTGCGGGCGCCGGGTGCGAGACGGCTGCCGATGGCGAGGTCGGAGTGGCCGCTGGCCAGCGGGGCGATCAACGGCAGCAGTCCGTCCAGACCGGTGGACAGGTCGACGTCCATGTAGACGACGATGTCGGCGTCACTCGTGCCCCAGACGGTGCGCAGCGCCAGACCGCGGCCCTTGCGGTCCATGTGGACGACGCCCACGCCGGGCAGTTCCTGCGCCAGGGACCTGGCCACGGCGAGGGTGTCGTCCACGCTGGCGTTGTCCGCGACCGTGATCTGCCAGGGGTACGGCAGCTCGTCGCGCAGACGGGCGTGGAGGGTACGGATACAGCCGGGCAGCGCCCTTTCCTCGTTGTAGACCGGGATGACGATCTCGACGGTCGGCGTGCGCGCGGCGGTCGAGCCAGGGGCATCGGCCCGCGACGGCGACTGGAAGCGTCGATCCGTATGCAGGCCACTGCTGGTGTGCGGCATGGAGTCCTCGGGGGTCTGTGGGGGTCGGTGGGGCGGCTCCCGTACGCACCCGCGTCCTGGCGGCGCGCAAGGTCGACTCTGACCTGAGCGACAGGGGAAACCCGGGGAGAAGGCAGGGAATTGACAGGGAGTCCGCTGTGACTCCGCCGATGGCAGGTGGCGGAGCACGCCGACGATCCTTGCCGGGCGACCTGGGAGGCCGGGGTCACCCGCCCGGGAACCGGCCGAGAGAATCCTGTGGAATGCCTGGGGTCGGGATCGGCCCGCAGATTCGGCGAGCCCTCACTGGTCACGCCCGAAGCGCCGGCTCCGGCGGAACCTCCGAGGCGTACTGGCCGTCGAGCCGAGGGAGTGGACGAGGACGAGGACGGGGCCGGAACCGCCGGTGGCGCGGGTCCGGGAGGTGTCGGCCCGGTAGACGCGCTCGACGATGCGGCCGCTCCGTTCCGGGGGCAGCCCTGCTCCCTCGTCGGCGACCTCCAGAACGGCGTGGTCGCCAGCCGTCCCGACACCGATGCGGATCGGTGTACCGGGGGGTGGGTGATGGCCTTGCTGACGAGGTTGGTGACGACCTGGCGCAGGCGGGCCTCGTCGGCGAGGGTCGGCGCGGATGCGGGTCGGCCCTCGCCGGTCCGGCCGTTCAGGGGGAGCGCGAGGGCCGGGTCCGGGGCGCGTAGGTGTCCAGGATGTCGGTGGCGAGGGTGCGCAGGTAGGTGGGGGGCGAGATCCAGGGCCTGTGCCGGAAGTGGCATCGTCCGTCGGCATCCAGCCCCCTCACCGGCTCCCGCGCGACCTCACGCTGTCCGACCGCACACCGCCAGGCATCACCTATCGGCTCCCGGCCCTCCCTCGTCCGGCACTCCGGCGTCGACGCGGCCCGCCACGCCAAGCCCTCCTTCGACGGACTCCGCCGCGAAGTGCCGCGCGCCCTCGGTCGAACAGCCCTGCGGCGCGCTGCCGTTCAGCTCAGGGAGAGCAGCGCCTCGGCGGAGAACGGGTACAGCTCGCCATCGCTTCCGTCGCGGTACCGAACCGACCGTCACGGAATGTCGTCCTCCGACGGTCCGTGGCCGGGACCGACGCCTGATCGCGCTTCTCGGCCCCCACGCACGGCCGATGCCAACGGCTCCTTACCGGTGGACCTCACCGGGAGGGAGCCGGGCCGGCCGTACGTCAGTCCGACCCTCAGCCCAGTTTGCTGACGTCGCGCACCGCGCCCTTGTCGGCGCTCGTGGCCATCGCGGAGTAGGCGCGGAGGGCGGCGGAGACCTTGCGGTCGCGGTTCTTCGGGGCGTAGACGCCGTTCAGGGCGGCCTCGCGGCGGGCCAGCTCGGCGTCGTCGACCAGCAGCTCGATCGAACGGTTCGGGATGTCGATATGGATGCGGTCGCCGTCCTCGACGAGGGCGATCGTGCCACCGCCGGCCGCCTCGGGCGAGGCGTGGCCGATGGACAGGCCCGAGGTGCCGCCGGAGAAGCGGCCGTCCGTGATCAGGGCGCAGACCTTGCCCAGGCCGCGGCCCTTCAGGTACGAGGTCGGGTAGAGCATCTCCTGCATGCCGGGGCCGCCCTTGGGGCCCTCGTAGCGGATGACGACGACGTCGCCCTCCTTGATCTGCTTCAGCAGGATCTTCTCGACGGCCTCCTCCTGCGACTCGCAGACCACGGCCGGGCCCTCGAACGTCC
>NZ_VJZC01000022.1 GCF_009377185.1 Streptomyces spongiae | reverse complement strand
GGCTCGCGGTCTGCGGGGCCCCGGGTCCGGTGGGCTCCCGCCAGGTGCCGGTCGGCTGCGGGGGCTGCGTCTGCGCCTGCGGTACGTCACCGGGGGCGCCCGGCTCCGTGCCGAGCAGTCCCTGGGGGACGACTAGCACGGCCTGGACGCCGCCGTAGATGTTGTTCTGGAGCCGGACGTGGATGCCGTGCCGCCGGGCGAGCTGCGAGACCACGAACAGGCCGATGCGGCCGTCCTGGAGGAGGCTCGCGACGTTCACCTGGTCGGGGTCGGCGAGCAGGGCGTTCATCTTGTTCTGCTCGTTCACCGGCATGCCGAGACCGCGGTCCTCGACCTCGACGGCGAGGCCGGAGGTGACGATGTTGGCGCGCAACAGGACCTGGGTGTGGGGCGCGGAGAACACCGTGGCGTTCTCGACGAGTTCGGCCAGCAGGTGGATGACGTCGGCGACCGCGTGCCCCCGCAAAGTGCCGTCGATGGGCGGCACCAGTTTGACGCGTGAGTACTGCTCGACCTCCGCGATGGCCGAGCGCAGCACCTCGGTCATGGAGACGGGGTTGCTCCACTGGCGGCGGGAGACGGCGCCGCCGAGCACGGCGAGGTTCTCGGCGTGGCGGCGGATACGGGTGGCGAGGTGGTCGACGTGGAAGAGGCCCTTGAGCAGGTCGGGGTCCTCGATCTCGTTCTCCAGCTCGTCGAGGATCGAGATCTCGCGGTGCACGAGAGACTGCAGGCGCCGGGCGAGGTTGACGAAGACCTCGACCTTCTGTTCGCTGCCGGCCTGGCTGGAGAGCTGGGATGCCTGGACGACGGCGGTGACGGCTGCGTCGTGGGAGTCCGCGAGGTCCGCGGTGAGCAGCTCGAACTCGTCGGCGTCCGCGGCGGGTTTGCCGCGCGGCTTGCGCGCGGGCGGGCTCTCGCCGCGGCGCAGCGCCTCGACGAGCGTGCGCAGGTCGGCCTCACCACGGGCGCTGGTGCGGCACAGGGCGTCGAGGCGTTCGCGTACGGACCGGGCGGCTCGGTCGGCGGCCACGGCGGCGACCACGATGCCCGCGATGGTGACTCCGACGGATCCGGCGAGCACGGCCCACAGGACGGGGCTGGGGCGTGCTCCGGTGGAACGGACGGTGAAGAGCACGGCAGCGCAGGCGCTGAGCGCCACCGCGATGGGCGGCAGGACCGCCAGGCGCAGCAACTGCGGCCGTATCGGCGTCTCGGGCAGCGAGGGGGTGGTGCGGGCGACCGGTCGTCCGTGCCGACCGCCCTCACGGCGGTCCGCACGGGCGGTCGGTGCGCGAAGCTGAGACATCGGTGTCCTTGTACTGGTGCGTCGGGGGCGTGGGGGCTCCCGCGTCTGCGCGACCCGGGCATGCGCCATCGCCTGCCGGTCGGGAGAACCGAAGAATTCGGCCCTGTGTCGCCTGACGGCAACTCACAGTAGTCGCCAACGTGTCAGGAGCGGTGCGCAGTTGACAAAGTCCCCCGCAAGGCTTCCCGCTCCGGTATGAGCCTTCGTACGACAGGCCGATAAACCTTCGGACATTCGTTCCCGGCGCGGAAATAATCCGATCAGAGCTGGTCAGAAGTGGTCGGCAAATAACAACGAGGGCCGAGGGGCAATGCTGCCCTCGCCCCTCGGAAACGATCGGAAATTCACCCGGTCGGAACGTTTTCCGGCCCCCCGGTGCCCTCCGTCGTCCCGCCGGGGACGTCACCCATTGTGGTGACGGGCCGGCCCTCGAGAGCGGGCGAACCACCTATTGGAGTGACAGCGACCTCACACCACCAGGGTTCGGACGGCACCGTCTCGCACGGCCGCGGCGGCACCGCTCCAGGGGCAGCGGTTGCCAGCCATCGTCGGGGCCCCGGTCACGGAAACGCCGTGACCGGGGCCCCAGGATCAGCTACCCGCGGAAGGTACCGACCGCCGCTAGTTCCGGTACCGGAACACGATCCGGCCGCGCGTCAGGTCGTACGGCGGGAGCTCCACCAGCACCCGGTCCTCCAGCATGATCTTGATGTAGTTCTTGCGGATCTTCCCGCTGATGTGCGCGAGCACCTGGTGGCCGTTCTCGAGCTCCACGGTGAACATGGCGCTGCGCAGGCACTCGACGACCTTGCCCTCGACTTCGATGACGTTCTTGTTCTTCGTCATCGCACCAGCTCCAGGTTGCTGCTCGTCGGCCGGGCGCCGATGCCCTCGAACAGCGCCGAGGCCGCTTGGTTGGACTCGTGGACTTCGGTCCAGGCCGCGGCGAACCCGGAGCGGTGCAGCGTCCCCAGCGCGTGGGCGAGCAGCGCCCGCGCGATGCCGTGGCGCTGCTCGCCGGCCCGGACCGCGACCAGCCCGATGCGCGGCCGGATCACCCTCACCACCCGGATCAGACCCAGGTAGCGGTCCGGTGCCGCGGCCACCGCGTACTTCGACGGGTCGACGATGGTGTCGCCCGCGGGGCGGGGAACCACCTCCGCGGGCATCGACTGCCACCCGACGGTCGCCTCGACCTCGTCACGGATCGCGCGGTCCACCGCCCGCAGCAGACTTTCGTCCGCCTGACCGGCGGGCACGATCGTCACGCCCGAAGGCGGCAGGACTGCTTCGAGCCCTGTGACCCGCGGGTCGGTCGGCACGACGTACTCCCACTCGCGGCGCCGGATCGTGAAACCGGCCCGCCGCCAGCAGGCCGTCAGCTCGGCGTCGGCTTCGTCGACCACCGTGTACAGCGGCGCCGGCAGTTCCGCCAGCATCGCCTCGGCGAGCCGGTCGAAGGTGGCGTCGTGCCAGGCGTCGATGCTGACGAACAAGCGTCCGTCGGGCCGGTGCTCCGCATGCCCGCGTCCGACCACCAGGTCGTCATCCAGAGCATGCCATTGCCTGTCCGCGACGCGCGTGATCGTCACCGCGTTCTCGCTCAGGCCAGATGCGAAAGGCTTCGTGTTCATCGGAGTCTCCTTCCAGGAGAGCCTCGATCTCAGGCGCTCCTGGCGACACCGAACGTCAGCCGCCGGACCGTGACGGGTTGAGGGAGCACCCACGGGTAACTGTGTTCACGGGGCTCACCTCCATACGACGACTTCACGGTCCACCGCGAAAGTAGCAGCGGGGCGCCGTCTCGCTCAATTCATTTCCCATGAGCTCGCAGCAGATGAGGCTGCAAGCCAACGAGAGGAAGGAGTCGTGGAGTTCGATCTCTGCGTTCACGGCGTGTTCGACTCTCCGACGCCCGTTCCCGTTCCTGGGCCTGCCGACGCGGCGGCCCGTCGATGAGCCGCTAGACCTGCTCTCGCTCGACCTCCGACATGGTTGCAAGGACTTCTGTCACGCGCTTCAGCGCATCCGGTCAGTCCTCGCCCACAAGATCGAGGTCGTCACGGGAAGCCTTCGGAGTGATCTCCGGAACGGGCCACTTACGGGTCAGCGGCTGGGACACATCCCGCCACCAGGGGCGCGCGGGGAGGTCTCCAGCGGGCTCGAAGGGCTGGCCCGGAATGGGGACGGCGACTGGCTGTCCGATCGCGTCGGCTGCGGCCAGCGTCCACTCCCCAGGCTCGGCCCAGGGATGCAACGAGAGGTTGAACGTTGCCCAGTGGATCGGCAGCATGACACCGCCCGGCTGGCCCTGCTGCAGGTCGAGGTGGCTCTGGACCCCTTGCGAGGGGTTCATGTGAATGTCCGGCCACGCGCCCGGCAACGGCATGGCATCCGCGTCGTTCTCGGGCCAGAACTCGCTGTACGCGCCGATCTGGATCATCGTGGCGTCGAAGGGGCCGTGTTCGGCGCCGATGTCCTTGAAACCCTGGAAGTACCCGGTGTCGCCGCTGTGGTAGATCCGGTGCTCGTCGCCCGCGACGGCCCAGGAGGCCCAGAGGGTGTGCTGGGTGTTGCGCAGGCCGCGGCCGCAGAAGTGGCGGGCCGGGGTGGCCGTCAGGGTGAGGCCGCCGATCTTCGTGGACTCGGTCCAGTCCAGCTCGCGTATCCGCGTCTCGGAGACACCCCAGTGCTCCAGGTGGGCGCCGACGCCGAGGGGCACCGCGAACAGCGTGTCCGTGCCGGCCAGGGCCTTGATGGTGGGCAGGTCGAGGTGGTCGTAGTGGTCGTGGGAGATGACGACGACCTCGACCGGCCCGAGTGCGGCCAGCGGCAGCGGCACGGGGTGCAGCCGCTTGGGTCCCGCGAAGGCGAACGGGGAACAGCGGTCGCCCCAGACGGGGTCGAAGAGCACACGGTGGCCGTCGATCTCGGCGAGCACGCTGGAGTGCCCCATCCAGGTGAGCCGCAGCCCGCTCGCCGGCGGCCGGGCCAGGTCGGCGAGGGTGGTGGAGTGCATCGGCACGGCGCCGGTCGGGGCGCGTTGGGCGCGCTCCTCCTTGCGGAGGTAGCGCTTCGCCATGTCGAGCGCGGCGCCACCCGCCGGACGCACGCGCGTGCCCTCCGGGTTCACGAACGCGCCGTCCGCGAAGTTCGGCGACCTGCGGATCCGCTCCAGGCGGGCGCCGCCCGGATCCGCGCCAAAGGCGACGGGGCGCAGCCCGCGCAGCACGGAGCTCGTGGGACGGAAACCGGACACGGTCACCTCCTGGTGAATTCGCTGAGGCATTCCATTATGGTCCGCCCCTCTGACAACGCCGGGCCCACCTCTCCCCGGAGGCTGCCATACTGAACAGCAGTTCAGTAAATGCCGTCGGCTCGCACTCCCGAGGAGACCCGATGCACGCCCCCCTCATGTCGCTCACCTGGACCGATCACCTCACCGGTCGCCGCGGCTTCCTCGTCGTGGACCGGCTGGTGCGCGGAGTCGCCAGCGGCGGACTGCGGATGCGGCCGGGCTGCACGCCGGAGGAGGTCGCGGGGCTGGCCCGGGGCATGACCATGAAGGAGGCCCTGCACTACGACCCGGAAGGTCACCCGGCCAGCCGCTACATCCCGCTGGGCGGTGCGAAGGGCGGCATCGACTGCGACCCGCGCGACCCGGATGCGTACGGCCTGCTGGTGCGCTACCTCCGCGCGATGCGCCCGTACGTCGAGAGCTTCTGGACCACGGGTGAGGACCTCGGCCTCACCCAGGACCTGGTGGACCGGGCCGCCGCGGAGGCGGGACTCGTCTCCTCGATCCAGGCCGTGTACCCGCTGCTCGACGACGAGGCGGAGGCCCGGCGGCGGCTCGCGGACGCCTTCGCGCTGCGGGTCGACGGCATCGGGCTGGACGAGCTGGTCGGAGGCTGCGGGGTGGCCGAGTCGGTGCTGACCGCCCTCGACCGCGCGGGCGTGCCGTACTCCGGTACACGGGTCGCGCTGCAGGGCCTGGGCACCATGGGCGGGGCCACGGCACGCTTCCTCACGCGCACGGGACTCACGGTCGTGGCCGTCGCCGACATCAAGGGCACGATCAGCAACCCCGACGGGCTCGACGTCGAGGAGCTGCTCGCCGCCCGCGACGCGTACGGGACGGTCGACCGCGCGGTGCTGCGCCCCGGCGACCGGGAGCTTCCGGGTGAGGCGTGGCTGTCGGCCGACGTGGAGGTGCTGGTGCCCGCGGCGGTCTCGTACGCGATCGACACCGGGAACCAGGAGCGGGTCACGGCGCGCTGGATCGTCGAGGCCGCCAACATGCCGGTCCTGCCCACGGCGGAGGAACCGCTCTCCGCGCGCGGGGTCACCGTCCTGCCGGACGTCGTGGTCAACTCCGCCACGAACGCCTGGTGGTGGTGGACGCTGTTCGGGGACATCGGGGCGGACGCGGAGGAAGCGTTCGCCCACGTCCGCAGCTCGATGCGCGCCCTCGTCGACCGTGTGCTGGCCCGCGCGGAGGCCGACGGAACGACTCCGCGTACGGCCGCGCACGCCCTCGCCGCCGACCGGTTGCCGGTGATCGCGGAGCGTTTCGGCTGGTACCGGTGACGGCGGCGCCGTCGTCCGTGGGGTTCGGATTAGGGTTGCCGCGTGAGCAGAGTGCGGTTGAGCGTGGCGGAGCGGCGTGAGGAATTGCTGCGGGCCGCCGTCGAGCAGATCGAGGTGCGGGGCGTGGCGGCCGTACGGATCGCCGACGTGGCCTCGGTGCTCGGCGTGAGCAACGCGCTGGTGCTCTACCACTTCTCGACCAAGGAGAGGCTGGTGGCCGAGGCGTTCACGTACGCCGCCGAGGACGACTTGGCCCATCTGCGGGGGCTCCTCGGCCGCCGGACGACCGCGCTGCGGCGGCTGCGGGCTGCCGTGCGCTGGTACGCGCCGACCGGGCAGGCCAAGGGCTGGCGGCTGTGGATCGAGGGCTGGGCCGCGTCGCTGCGCGAGCCCGCGCTGCGGGAGGTCACGCGTGACCTCGACCGGCAGTGGAAGGCCGCGATCACCGAGGTCATCGAGGAGGGCGTGGCGGCAGGCGAGTTCCAGTGCCCCGACCCCGCGGCCGTCGCCCTCCGCCTCACCGCCCTGCTGGACGGTCTCGCCGTACAGACCACCGCCTACGAGGGCGCCGTCTCCCGCACCCGCACCCTGGAGTGGGCCGACGACGCCCTGGCCCGCGAACTGGATCTGGAGCGCACGGCGTTGAGGCCGGCCAAGGACTGACACCAAGCACTGAGACGCCACCGCGGACGGCGTACTCCCCCGGCTACTGCCCGCCGACACCGCAGCCCGGCAACCCAGCCGTCTCGGCCTTGTTTCATGCGCGGGCCGTTCGTTTCCCAAGCCGGGGCAACGGCCCGGCAACGCAAGAATCATGCAGGTCACGGCTTGGCCAACCCCTTCCCGCACGTTGGCCACATGTTCACCCCTTGCCCCTGATGGCCTGAACGGCGCCAGGCGGAGAGTGATCGGCGGTCCGTTCCTCAATCGGACCCACCGTCACTCCGAAGAGCGCTTCTCTCCCTCCAGAAGGGGCAATCATGGCCGAGTTGACTCGTCGTAGACTCCTGGGTTCCGCCGCCGGCGCACTGGGCGGCGCCGCGGCCTTCTCCCTCCTCCCGCCCAGCGTCCAGAAGGCCGTCGCCGCCGAGCCGCCGAAGCACAGCTCGCTGCGCGACATCGAGCACGTCGTCCTGCTGATGCAGGAGAACCGGTCGTTCGACCACTACTTCGGCACCCTCTCGGGCGTCCGCGGCTTCGCCGACCCCCACGCCCTGAAGCTCGCGGGCGGCCGCAGCGTCTTCTACCAGCCGGACGCGCAGAACCCGAAGGGCTACCTCCTGCCCTTCCACCTCGACACCCGCACCTCGAGCGCGCAGGCCATCCCGTCCACCTCCCACGCCTGGTCCGTGCAGCACGAGGCGTGGAACGGCGGCAAGATGGACCAGTGGCTGCCGGCCCACCGCAAGGCCGACGGCATCAACGGCCCGTACGTCATGGGGTACTACACCCGCGAGGACATACCGTTCCAGTTCGCGCTCGCCGAGACCTTCACCATCTGCGACAACTACTTCTGCTCGGTGTTCGGCCCCACGTGGCCGAACCGTCTGATGTGGATGACCGGCACGATCGACCCCGGCGGCACACGAGGCGGGCCGATCACCAGCAACGTCGCGCCCACGCCCTACCGCTGGACGACGTACGCCGAGCGGCTGCAGGCGGCCGGCGTCAGCTGGAAGGTGTACCAGCAGGACGACGACTACGGCTGCAACATGCTGGAACAGTTCGCGACGTTCAAGAACGCGCAGCCCGGCTCGGACCTGTACGAGCGGGGCGTCCGTCCCCAGCCGGAGGGCACCTTCGAGGACGACGCCCGCAACGACCGCCTCCCGACGGTGTCGTGGATCATGCCGACGAGCTACCAGTCGGAGCACCCGGACTACCTGCCGGCGGCCGGAGCCGACTTCGTCGCCTCCAAGATCGAGGCGATCGCTTCGAATCCGAAGGTGTGGCGCAAGACGGCCTTCATCCTCAACTACGACGAGAACGACGGCCTGTTCGACCACGTGGCCCCGCCGACCCCGCCCGCGGGCACGGCGGACGAGTTCATCCAGGGCCTTCCCATAGGCGGCGGTTTCCGCGTCCCGGCCATCATCGTCTCGCCCTGGACGGTGGGCGGCTGGGTGGCCTCCGAGGCGTTCGACCACACCTCCGCGCTGCAGTTCCTGGAGCGGTTCACCGGCGTGGAGGAGTCGAACGTCAGCGACTGGCGACGCTCGACGTTCGGCGACTTCACCTCCCCGTTCCGCTTCACGCACGCTCGCCCGCGCCCGCCCCGTCTGCCCGACGACACCGCGGAGCAGTTGGAGAAGGCGAAGGAGGAAGTGGCCACACTGCCGAAGCCGACGCTGCCGGGCGCCGACCAGACGTTTCCCCACCAGGAGAGGGGCCGCCGCCCGCACGTGTGAGGCCACGGTGCCCGCGCCGGTGTCCCGCGGAGTCCGCCGCGGGACACCGGCCCCGGAGCACGCGCCGAGACCGCGTCCCTCCCCTCAGACCACCGGCTCGATCCGCATCTTGATGTCGTCCGGTGACAGGGCCCCCTTGGCCACCACGCGGTCCCCGGAGGACTCGCCGCGCAGGCGGCGGCCGATCCAGGGGGCCAGGTACTCGCGGGCCCAGTGGATGTCGTCACGGCGGACCTCGAAGGTGCCGCGCGGTGGGAGGGGAGGCCAGGGCTGGTCGGGGTCGGCGGGGATCTCGATGCCCAGGACCTGTCCGGCCCGCAGCGCCACCCGCGTGTGCCCCTCGGGCGACAGGTGGAGCCGGTCGTCGTCCCAGGCGCGCCGGTCCTGGACGGTCTTCAGCGACCAGAGGTCCAGGACGGGGCAGCCGTACCGGTCGGCGACGGCCCGCACGTGACCGTTGTACGTGGCGATCTTGCCGCGCAGGTGCTTGAGGACGGGTATGCCCCGGGTGTCGAAGCCGGTGGTCACCATCACCGTGCCGACGGTGGAGGTGAGGTCGGCGACGGCACGCTCGAAGCGCTCGGCGACCTCGTCGGGGTCGGTGCCGGGCCGGATGATGTCGTTGCCGCCGGCGCAGAAGGAGACCAGGTCCGGGGCGAGTTCCCTCGCGCGCGGGAGCTGGTCCGCGACGACCTGGTCGAGCAGTTTCCCGCGTACGGCGAGGTTGGTGTAGTCGAAATCGCCTTCCGGGCGCCGGTCCGCGAGGAGTACCGCGAACCGGTCGGCCCAGCCGACGAACGCCCCGTCGGGGCCGGGGTCGCCGACGCCCTCGGTGAAGCTGTCCCCCACCGCCACGTACGACCCGATCACTGATCTGCTGTCATTCTTCGAATCGTGTGCCACATCGGGCCATGATTCACCGCGGGTTGTGAGCTACGCGACCGTAGGAAGGGGTTGACGGGCGGTGAGATAGGCCACTCGTCAAGCGTTGGTCAACTGCGGAATAAGCCTCACGTCAGGGGCGTTGAGCGAGCCGCCAGACCCGGAACCCGGTGATCCTGAAGTGGCTCCACGTGGTCCGGAAGGCGAAGTGCCCGCTCGTGTACGGCTCCGGGTCCTCGTAGTCGAAGACCAGTCGCCCGTTGTTCCACCACCGGACGGTGGAGCCGTCGGAGACGATCCGCACATGGTGGGGCTCGCCCGCGACCAGCAGGGGCTCCGTGTAGTCGTAGACCAACGGCCGTACACCGGCCTCTCCGACGTAACGGCGCAACCTCGTCGTGGTGTTGGTGTTGGCGCCGTAGCCCACGTAATAGGTCCTGAGGTAGTCGTACTCCGCGAGTGCGCCGCGCCGTTCGGTGGCGAAGATGTCGTCGGGTGACCGGACGTCGACGGCGTTCCAGAAGTTGTTGAGGTCGGACACGCGGTCGTTGGCGCCGCCCGCGGAGACCGGCGTGGCGGTGTACTCGATGACGTACGGGCCTTCGAGCCGTTTCCGGAACCAGACCGTGGCGCCGCTGGGCACGTCGATCTCCAGGACGCCGCGCGAGGCCGTGACGGTGCCTCCCTCCTGCAGTTCGGTGACCCACTGCCCGAGTCCGTGCCGGAAGTCGTCGGCCGCCATCAGCCGTCCACGGCGGTGGCGGGACATGGCGCTCGCCGCCGGCACCGGCGCCAGGGCCGCGAGGGCGGCACCGGCGGCGAGGGCTGTGAAGGCTCTGCGGGTGGTCATGACGCTCCTTCGGTTCGGCACTGACACCTGGCACGCAGCGCGTAGAAAGCGCACGGAAAGCGCTTGCAAAGGATCACTGTCCCCTGCCCGTGGTGCCACTGTCGATACACCGACCGGCCACGCCGGAAGGCCGGACCCCACAGATCATGGGGTCCGGCCTTCCGGTGCCGTCAGCGAAAGCGGAGCGCCGGCCGCGTCAGATGCTGACGCCCTTCGAGCGCAGGTAGGCCACCGGGTCGATGTCCGAGCCGTAGTCAGGGCCGGTGCGGATCTCGAAGTGCAGGTGCGGACCGGTGACGTTGCCGGTCGCGCCGGAGAGGCCGATCTCCTGGCCTTCGCTCACGCTCTGGCCCGCCGAGACGGAGAGCGAGGACAGGTGGCCGTACTGCGCGTAGTGGCCGTCGGCGAGCTGGATGACGACCTGGTTGCCGTACGCGCCACCCCAGCCGGCGGAGACGACCGTGCCCGCGCCGACGGCCTTGAGGCTGGTGCCGGTCGGGACGACGAAGTCGACACCGGTGTGGTAGCCGCTGGACCACATGCTGCCCGGGGTCTTGTAGGGGGTGCCCACGGTGGCGCCCTGGACGGGAAGCGTGAAGCCGGAGCCGCCGGTGTCCGCGCTCTGGGTGGTCGACGTGGTGGAGGTCGACTCCTTCGCGGGCGTCTCGGCCTTCTTCGGCGCGGCCTTCGGTGCGCTCTTCTTCGACTCGGCCGTCTTCGGCGAGGACGCGGTTCTGTCGGGCGCCTTGCCGCCGAGGGTGAGCTTCAGGCCCGGGTGGATCAGCGACGGGTCGGAGCCGACGGCCTCGCGGTTGTCCGCGTAGATCCTCTTCCAGCCGCCGGT
The DNA here is from genome assembly GCF_009377185.1 of Streptomyces spongiae. Lineage (GTDB taxonomy): Bacteria > Actinomycetota > Actinomycetes > Streptomycetales > Streptomycetaceae > Streptomyces > Streptomyces spongiae. Next base: position 35,612 of record NZ_VJZC01000022.1, on the reverse strand, counting down.
GACGTCCTGCTCCTCGGCGATCTTGGCGAGGTAGTCTCCGCGGCGCACCGAATAGGTCCGCTTCGCGGTCTCCTTGGTGGCTGCCGACTTCTTCGCCTGCTCCGCGGCGGCCTTCTGGCTCTTCTCGGTGACGGTCTTCTGGGAAACCGCCGTCGTCTTCTGGGAAACGGAGTCCGCGGTCGCGGCATGGGCTCCGGTGGCCCCGATCAGCGGAAGCGCGAGTGCGGCGCCACCGGTTCCGGCGGCGGCTATCGAACGGGTGAAACGCTGGGACTTCGGGCGGCGATGCTTACCCCTCGCGGGCATGACTAATTCCTCTCCGGCGCCTACGAGGTGAGCTGTCGGGTTCGGACTGGAGATGCCCGGCCGTACTCGCGCACGGCTTAACCCCAAGCCTGTTCCGGAGACCGGAACAGGCGGTACTGCCTGTGGGTCCCCCGCTCCTGCCGTGCACGGGTGAGTATGCGGCTCCGGGCGGCGGCAGGATTGGGCGTCCGTCCGGATTGAGGGGAACGTAAGCGACTTAGGGACATCCGGACAACCTTTGGGCTTTCCTGTGCGTCTTCTCCCCCGGCCCTTTCAGGAATTCGCCGTCACTCTCCGTAAACGAGCGATCTTCCTCCTTTCTCAAACGTCCAGAGAATCCGCGCGCATTACGTGAACATGACGGCGACACAGCGTCACGGATATGACGCTGGTCACGCATCTTCGACCCACCCTGCTTTGTTCCAGGGCTACTTGGACTCAAGGCTTCATTTCGGACAGAACACTCAGATACGACGCAGCCGGATAACTGCCGCATCAAAGTCACCACGCAACCCCGCGGGCATCCCGTGATGCATCAGCACCGCACCTCGGTGAACTTCGCCCGATTCGCGGCATTCGTAAGTTTTCGTCGGCTCAAGACCCTGCAGCCGGAGTGGAGCCACCGGTTCTCCGTAGTGCTGGGCCTGGAGCCAGGCGAGGACGACGACCTCGTCGTCGAGGACGTACTGCACCGCACTCAGCCCGCCGGCCGGCGGCCGCAGCCGGAAGAGGTCGCCGCGCTGCACGACGGACCGGATCTCCTTGTAGAGCTCGACCCACTCGCGGGCCTCGGCGAGCTCCTCCTCACTCCACTTCGCGAGGTCACCGCCGACGCCGAGCACCCCCGCCATGGCACTGACGAACCGGAAGCGCAGGGAGCTGACCCGGTCGTTGAGCTGAGTGTTCGGGCTGTCGGTCACCCAGGCAGCCATGACCCGCGCCGGATGGATCTGACTGAAGCCGTGCTGGATGGCGAGCCGGTCGAGCGGGTCGGTGTTGTCGGAGGTCCACACCTGGTCCGTGCGCGCCATGACCCCGAGGTCGATACGCCCGCCGCCACCCGAGCAGGACTCGAAGGCGACGCCCGGGTGCGCGGCCCGCAGCCGGTCGAGCAGGCGGTAGAAGGCGTGCACGTGCTCGACCCACAGCTTCTGCGGGTACGGCTCACCGGGCCACCCGGCGTCGGTGAAGCAGCGGTTGAAGTCCCACTTCACGTAGTCGATGGGCGCACCGGAGAGCAGGTTGTCCAGCTTCTCCCAGAGGTACTCCTGGACGTCCTCGCGCGCGAGGTTCAGTACGAGCTGATTGCGGAATTCCGTCCGCTTTCGTCCCGGCTGGAACTGCACCCAGTCCGGGTGCGCCCGGTACAGGTCGCTGTCCGCGTTGACCATCTCGGGTTCGACCCAGATCCCGAACTGCATGCCGAGCGCGCGCACGTCCTCGGCGAGCGGCTTCAGTCCGGCCGGGAAACGGTCGGGGTTGGGTGTCCAGTCGCCGAGTCCCGCACGGTCGCTGGTCCGCTTGCCGAACCAGCCGTCGTCGACCACGAACAGCTCGACCCCCATGGCCGCGGCCCGCCGCGCCAGTTCGCGCTGCTGGTCCTCGGAGATGTCGAACTCCGTGGCCTCCCAGGAGTTGTAGAGCACCGGCCGGTCCTGCTCCGCGTGCGGGATGACGTACGCCCGCTGGTACGCGTGCCAGGCACGGCTCGCCCCGCCGAAGCCGCCGTCGCTCCACAGTCCCGCGAAGACGGGGGTGGTGTACGACTCGCCCGCCTCCAGGCGCAGCAGACCGGAGTCGTCGTAGCCGATACCGCCGGTGATCTGCACGCGCGCGTCGGGGAGTTGGGCCACGCAGACGCGCCAGGTGCCCGACCAGGCGAGCGCGCACCCGTAGACCTCGCCGCGCTCCTCGGTCGCCCCCTCGGTGTCGAGCGCGACCCAGGGCAGGTGCTGGTGGCCGGTGTGGCCGCGCCGGCTGCCGATCACCTGCTCACCGTAGGTGAGGTCCGTGCGGACGAGCTGCGACTCCGCGGCCCACCGGCCGTGCACCTGGGACAGCCGCCAGTCCTCGCGCAGCGGCAGCGTCCAGGTGGCGGAGTCGGCGCGCAGCACCTCCACCGCGGAGCCTTCGTTGGCGAGGGTCACCCAGCGCTCGACGACGTCGTGGCGCATCCGGTAGTGCAGCGTGATACCGAGCCCGCCGTCGGCGAACCGCAGCCGCAGTTCGTCGTCCTCGACCTCGTACGCGCTGAAGGTCCACTCGGTGCCGCGGATGCCGTCGGTACGGACCGACAGCGCGGGCCGTACGAAGCGGGGGCCGCCCTCGACCGGGTACTCCTCGAGTCCGTCGAGCTGGGACTCGAACCCCCGGTACGGGGGCAGCGGCCGGTCCGCGAGGACCTCGGCGTCGGCGAGCCCGATCCGCGGGCCCCAGTGGAGGTGCAGGAGGGTGTCGTCCTCGGTGAGAGACAGCGCGTAGCTGCTCGTGGGTCCCGAGAGCAGCCACGTGCGACCGTCTCCGCCGATCTCCAGCATCAAGCCTCCAACATATTCGAACACGTGCGATCAGGCATCAACATCAGGCTCCGACATCATCAAGTCAGCGGGGCCCCTTGGCAAACGGCTATGGGCAACCTGTGGACAACTCCGTGGCCTACGAAGCCATGTCGTATGGTCGAGGACGCAACGTCGGTGTGCGGAGCCGAGCACCGCCGGCGGCCGGATGGGAGGAGCCCCCGTGACGCAGCAGGTCCCGTCGACCGAGCCGGAGCTGACCGGAGTGCGGAACTTCCGTGACGTGGGGGGTCTGCCCACCGTGGACGGCCGGCGTGTGGCCCACGGGCGGCTGTTCCGCAGCGGTCACCTCGCGCACGCGACCGGCGAGGACGCCGCGTTCCTGTCCTCTCTGGGACTGCACACGATCTTCGACTTCCGCAACGCGGCCGACCAGAAGCTGGAGGGCCCGGACGTCGACCTGCCGGGCGTACGGAACGTCAACCTGCCGCTGACGGACCCGGCGGACGGCGCCGAGTTCTGGAAGATGGTCCGCGAGGGCGACCTGGACCAGCTGCGCGCCCTGCTCTCGGACGGTAAGGCGGCCGGACGCATGATCGGCTCGTACCGCACGATCATCAAACACCGCACGGCCGAACACTCCCAGGTGCTGCACGCGCTGGCCGAGGACAGCGTGCCCGCCCTGATGCACTGCGCGGCCGGCAAGGACCGCGCGGGCCTGTCGATAGCCGTGACGCTCCTCTCCCTGGGTGTGGAGCGCGACGCCATCGTGGCCGACTACCTGGAGTCGGCCGCCACCCACCGCCGCTACAAGGTGCACCGCAGCAGCACGTCGGCAAGTGCCTACTCCCCCGAGGTCATGGAGCTGCTCAACCCACTGTTCGACGCGCGGGCCGAGTACCTGGATGCGGCGTTCGAGACGATCGAGCAGACCTGGGGCGACGTGGACGCGTACCTGGAGCAGGGCCTGAAGGTCACGCCGGAGATCCGGGAGCGGCTGCGCGAACGGCTGCTGGACTGAGCGGAACGCCCCCGCGGCTCACTGCTTCGCGCCCGCCTCGAAGAGCAGATAGATGAAGGCCGCGAAGAGGTGGCCCACCGCGATGTAGATGATCAGCCGCACCCACAGGGCACGGGGGAACTTCTCTTCCATGTCGCTCACGGGGCTTCTCCGGTGGTCGTCGGCCCGAGGCACAGCGTGGCCGTCGGGCTCTGCAGCAGGGTGTGGACGAAGAGCAGATCGGAGCCGTCGTGGTCGGCGGCCGCGAGGCGGTGCGGGGTCAGCGAGTCGAAGTGGGCACTGTCCCCGGGCGCGAGCACGTGCGCGGTGTCCGCGAGGCGCAGCCGCAGCCGGCCCTTCAGGACGTACAGCCACTCCTCGCCGGGGTGGACGCGCACGATGTCGCCCTGTGAGCCGTACGGCACGTGCACGCGCAGGGCCTGCATGCCGCGCCCTGAGGCGCCCGCCTGCCAGTAGGTCCAGCCGCCCGCGGGCGTCGGCTCCATGTCGGCGGCGCGGACGACCGCGTCCCGTTCGGCGACCGTCTCGCCGAGCAGTTCCGACACCGTCGTACCGTAGACGCGCGCCAGCGCGAGCAGCATCGGCAGGGAGGGCTGGCGGCGTCCGGTCTCCAGCCGGGAGAGGTGCGCGGGTGACAGCCCGGCCGCCCGCGCCGCGGCCTCCAGCGTCAGGGAGGCGCGTCGGCGCAGGGTGCGCAGTTGTGGGGCGACGGCGGGGAGGTCGGCGGGGCCGGCCCCGGCGGACGACTGCTCGGCCCCCGTGGGCGGGTGTTCGGCCCCGGTGGACGGCTCCGGCTCGATGAGGCTCATGCCGTCCATTCAGCCGAATGATTGCCTCTGGGGCAAATTTATTGCCCCAGAGGCAAAGCACGCGGGGGGGGGTGACTCAGCGGTTGGCCACCGCCTGCTTCACCAGCGTCTTCCCGAAGTCCCACATCAGCCCGCTGCCGCTGTGCGCGTCGTCCATCACGTCGGTGAAGGCGTCGACGAAGCGGTCGACGTCCCGCTCGCCGATGACGAGCGGCGGGATCAGCTTGATGACTTCCAGGTGGTCGCCGGAGACCTGGGTGAGGATGCGGTGCCGCTGCAGCAGCGGTACGACCACCATCTGCGCGAACAGTCCCTTGCGCGCGGCCTGCAGCATGGTCCACCGGCTGCGCAGGCCCAGCGACTTCGGCTTCCCGAACTCGATGCCGATCATCAGACCCCGGCCGCGTACGTCGCTGAGCAGCTCGTACTTGTCGACGAGCGCCGCGAGCCGGGACTTCAGCTGCTCGCCGGTCGCGCGGGCGCCCGCGACGATCTGCTCGTTCTCCATGACCGACAGCACGGCGAGGCCCGCCGCCATGGCCTGGGCGTTGGAGCCGAAGCTCGCCGAGTGGACGAGGACGCGGTCGATCGACGAGTAGACCTTCTTGAAGATCCAGTCCTTGCCGAGGGTGGCGCCGACCGGTACGTAGCCGCCGGAGAGCGCCTTCGCCACACACACCAGGTCCGGCTCCACACCCTCCTCGTGCTGGTGGGCGTAGAAGTCACCGGTGCGTCCGAGCCCGGTCTGGATCTCGTCGGCGATGAGCAGTGCCTTGTGCTTGTGCAGCAGTTCCTGGGCGGCGCGCAGATAGCCGGCCGGGGCCTCGTGCACGCCCTTGCCCTGGATCGGTTCGACGATGAGGGCGGCGACGTCGCCCTTCTTCAGCTCCCGTGCCAGGGCGTCGAGATCGCCGAGCGGGACCGCCGTGTCGGGCAGCAGCGGCGCGAACCCGTCCCGGAAGCCCGACTCGCCGTTCACGGACAGCGAGCCGGTCGTCAGCCCGTGGAAGGCGTGGGCGCAGTACAGGATCCGCGGCTTCCCCGTCACGTACCGGGCGAACTTCAGCGCGGTCTCCACGGCCTCCGTACCGCTGTTGCCGAAGAACACCCGGTCCAGGTGCGGGCTGTGGGTGAGGAGCTTCTCGGCCAGGAGCCCCGGCAGCGGCTGGCAGTCGAAGCGGGTGAGGTCGGCGAGGGAGGCGTCGAGGACGTCGTGCAGCGCCTTGCGGACCACGGGGTGGTGGCGGCCCAGGCCCATCACCCCGAACCCGGCGAGCATGTCCAGGTAGTCGTTGCCGTCCGCGTCCCAGAAGTGCGCACCCTCGGCCCGCTCGTAGACCTTGTCGAAGCCGATGGTGTGCAGCATGCGCGGGAGCTGGTGGTTGAGGTGCCGGGCATGGAGCTCGTAGCGCTCGGCACCTCGCTCGGCCAGGAGTCTGCCGAGATCGAACTCCTCGGTCCCGGCTGCGGGTTCCGCGGTGGTCATTCCTGTTTCTCCTTGGCGAGTTTCTCCTTGGCGAGCTCGTCCTTGGCGGCCAGGCAGGCGCTGATCCGCCCGGCGATCTCGACCGGTGTGAGGCCGATGTCGGCCAGCACCTCACCCCGCTTGGCGTGCGCGAGGAACTGCTCCGGGATGCCGAACCGCCGTACGGGCACGTCCACGTCGGCGTCCCCGAGGGCCAGGGCGACCGCCGCGCCGACGCCGGACGCCCGGCTGTTGTCCTCCACCACGGCCACCACCTGGTGCTCGGCGGCGAGTCCGGGCAGCGAGGGGTCGACGGGCTTGACCCAGCGCGGGTCGAGGACGGTGCAGCCGACGCCGCGGGCCTGGAGCAGTTCGGCGGTCTGGAGGCAGACCGGCGCCATGACGCCGACGGCCACCAGCAGCACCTCCGGGCGGTTCGGCGAGCGGTGCAGCACGTCCATGCCGCCCACGTGGTCGACCGCGGGGATCTCAGGGCCCACCGACTCCTTGGGGAAGCGGACGAGCGTCGGCGCGTCGTCGACGGCGACCGCCTCGCGCAGTTGCGCGCGCAGCTGGTCGGCGTCGCGGGGCGCCGCGATGCGCAGCCCCGGGACGACCTGGAGGATCGACATGTCCCACATGCCGTTGTGCGAGGCGCCGTCGGCCCCCGTGACCCCGGCGCGGTCCAGCACGAAGGTCACCCCGCAGCGGTGCAGAGCGACGTCCATCAGGAGCTGGTCGAAGGCCCGGTTGAGGAAGGTGGCGTAGACGGCGACGACCGGATGCAGGCCGCCCGTGGCGAGTCCGGCGGCCGACACCGCGGCGTGCTGCTCGGCTATCCCCACGTCCCACACCCGCTCCGGGAACCGCTCCGCGAACTTGGCCAGTCCCACCGGGTGCAGCATGGCCGCCGTGATCGCCACGACGTCCTCGCGCTCCTCGCCGATCCGGACGATCTCGTCGCCGAACACCGAGGTCCAGGAGGGGCCGCCCGAGGGAGCGAGGGGCTCGCAGGTGAGCGGGTCCATCACGCCGACGGTGTGGAAGTGGTCCTCCTCGTGGGCGAGCGCGGGCTCGTACCCGCGGCCCTTCTCGGTCAGGCAGTGGACGAGGACGGGCCCGTGGAAGCGTTTGGCGCGCCTGAGCGCGGATTCCACGGCACCGGTGTCGTGTCCGTCGATCGGGCCGACGTACTTCAGGCCCAGGTCCTCGAACATGCCCTGGGGGGCGAAGGCGTCCTTGAAGCCCTTCTTCGCGCCGTGCAGCGACTCGTAGAGGGTGTGGCCGATGACCGGTGTGCCGAGCAGCACGTCCTTGCCCCAGGCCAGGACCTTCTCGTAGCTGTCGGTCGTGCGCAGGGTCGCGAGGTGGTTGGCGAGGCCGCCGATGGTCGGGGCGTAGGACCGCTCGTTGTCGTTGACGACGATGATCAGCGGTCGGTTCTTGGCGGCCGCGATGTTGTTGAGCGCCTCCCACGCCATGCCGCCGGTGAGGGCGCCGTCGCCGATGACCGCGACGACATGGCCTTTCTCCCCCTGCACCTGCCGGGCCTTGGCGAGGCCGTCCGCCCAGCCGAGGGCGGTGGAGGCGTGGCTGTTCTCGATGACGTCGTGCTCGGACTCCTCGCGGGAGGGGTAGCCGGACAGGCCGCCCTTGCCGCGCAGCTTGGAGAAGTCCTGACGGCCGGTCAGCAGCTTGTGCACATAGCTCTGGTGGCCGGTGTCCCACAGGATGCGGTCGACGGGTGACTCGAAGACCCGGTGGAGGGCGATGGACAGTTCCACCACCCCCAGGTTGGGCCCCAGGTGCCCGCCAGTCCTGGCGACCGCGTGCACCAGGAACTCCCTGATCTCGTCGGCCAGTTCACCGAGTTCCGCCTCGGACAGCGCCTTCAGGTCGCGTGGTCCCCGGATGGTCTCCAGAATCGTCACGCTCGGGCCCCCTCTCGGTTGGTGCTGTTCAACCCGTGCTGTTCAACCCGTGCTTGTTCACCTCACGGTGACGGCCGGTTCCCCCGACGCGACGCCGTCCTTCTCCATCTGCTCCGCAATCTTCATCGCCTCGTCGATCAGGGTCTCCACGATTTTCGACTCGGGCACGGTCTTGATGACCTCGCCCTTCACGAAGATCTGACCCTTGCCGTTGCCGGAGGCCACCCCCAGGTCCGCTTCACGGGCCTCTCCTGGACCGTTCACGACGCAGCCCATGACCGCGACCCGCAACGGCACCTCCATCCCCTCCAGACCGGCCGTGACCTCGTCGGCCAGCCGGTACACGTCGACCTGCGCGCGCCCGCACGACGGACACGACACGATCTCCAGCCGCCGCTGCCTGAGGCCCAGGGACTCGAGGATCTGGATCCCGACCTTGACCTCCTCGACGGGCGGCGCGCTCAACGACACCCGGATCGTGTCGCCGATGCCCTCACTGAGCAGCGCCCCGAAGGCCACGGCCGACTTGATGGTGCCCTGGAACGCCGGACCGGCCTCGGTCACCCCCAGGTGCAGCGGGTAGTCGCACTGGGCGGCCAGCTGCCGGTAGGCGCCCACCATCACCACCGGGTCGTTGTGCTTGACCGAGATCTTGATGTCCCGGAAGTCGTGCTCCTCGAAGAGCGACGCCTCCCACAGCGCGGACTCGACCAGCGCCTCGGGCGTGGCCCTGCCGTACTTCTTCAGCAGCCGTTTGTCGAGCGAGCCGGCGTTGACACCGATGCGGATCGGGGTGCCGTGGTCCTTGGCGGCCCGCGCGATCTCCTTCACCTTGTCGTCGAACTGCTTGATGTTGCCGGGGTTCACCCGCACCGCCGCGCAGCCCGCCTCGATCGCGGCGAACACGTACTTCGGCTGGAAGTGGATGTCCGCGATCACCGGGATCTGCGACTTGCGGGCGATCGTGGCGAGCGCGTCCGCGTCGTCCTGCGTGGGGCAGGCCACGCGCACGATCTGGCAGCCGGACGCGGTGAGCTCCGCGATCTGCTGCAGGGTGGCGCCGATGTCCGACGTACGCGTCGTCGTCATCGACTGCACCGACACCGGGGCCCCGCCCCCCACGGCCACCGGACCGACCTGGATCTGCCGCGAGACGCGGCGCTCGGCGATCGGCCGGACGGGCACTTCGGGAACGCCCAGGGATACGGCAGTCATGACATCACCCGTTGCTTCCGGAGACGGTCTCGCGCATGGCGCGCAGCGACTCCTTCAGGGACCCCATGGTGGCGAGGACGGCGGTCGGCTCGTAGCCGCAGTGGGCCATGCAGTTGGCGCACCGCGGGTCCTTGCCGCGGCCGTACTTGTCCCAGTCGGTCTCCTCGATGAGCTCCCGGTACGTCGGCACGTACCCGTCGCTCATCAGGTAGCAGGGCCGCTGCCAGCCGAACAGCGAGTAGTTGGGGATGGCCCACGCCGTGCACGGGAAGTCGACCTTGCCCTCGAGGAAGTCGAGGAACAGCGGCGAGTGGTTCAGCCGCCAGCGGCGCCGGTTGCCGCCCGCGAAGGCCTTCCTGAACAGCTCGCGGGTCTGCTCCACGCCCAGGAAGTGCTCCTGGTCGGGCGCCTTCTCGTAGGCGTAGGCGGGCGAGATCATCATCTCGTCGACCTTGAGGTCGTCGTTGAGGTAGTTGAGCACCTCGATGATGGTCTGCGGGGTGTCGGTGTTGAAGAAGGTCGAGTTGGTGGTCACCCGGAAGCCGCGCTTCTTGGCCTCCTTGATGGCCTCCACGGCCTCGTCGAACACTCCCTCCTTCGCCACCGACTCGTCGTGCCGCTCGCGCAGCCCGTCGATGTGCACGGCGAAAGCGAAGTACGGCGACGGCTCGAACCTGTCCATCTTCTTGCGCATCAGCAGCGCGTTGGTGCACAGGAAGACGTACTTCCGCCTGGCCACCAACTGCCGCACGATCTCGTCGATCTGAGGGTGCATCAGGGGCTCGCCGCCCGCGATGGACACCATCGGCGCCCCGGACTCGAGCACCGCTCCCACAGCCTGCGCCACCGGCATGCGCTGCTTGAGGACTCCGGCCGGGTGCTGGATCTTGCCGCAGCCCTCGCACTTCAGGTTGCAGGCGAAGAGCGGTTCCAGTTCGACGATGAGGGGAAACTTGTCCCGCCGACGGACTTTCTGTTCAAAGAGATATGTCGCGACCTTGATGGACTGTCGGAGCGGCATGGCCATCTGGCTCACCTCCTGGGGAGCGGCAAAGATCGGTGCCATTCGAAGAAAGCGGGAACGACGGCACGAAGAACACGGAAAGCTGATATTCCACCGCGCACCGTGCCGATCCGGACGAGTTCATGTTCTGGAGCGTCCACGACCACCCGGACGGCCGCAACCGGGCGTGCTCCCTGGCGCAGGGCGCTGTGGAGCGTGGCGGCGGACTCCATGTCGACGGCGATCGCGCCGGTCGCGCGCATCTCCGACCGTTCGTGCCCGCGTACGACGTGGTCCGAACCGGTGAGCGGACCGGTGTGCACGGTGCGCCCGGGCACGGCCCGCACCAGCTCCTTGACCAGCAGGTCGGTGCCCTCGCACGGCGTGGTGGCGCCGTCCGGGCCCCGGGTCTCCTCGGCGACGACCAGGTCACCGGGGTGCATGCCCGGCGCGAGTCCGGCGCAGAAGCCGGTGGCCAGGACGACGGCGCCGCGCAGCGCCGGATCACCGAGCGCCCGGGTGACCGAGCGTTCGGTGGCCCTGGGCCCCATGCCGGTGCGCAGCACGGTGACCGGGCCCCCGGCGCTGCCGCGGTCGGCGCCGCGCAGGGCGAGCCGCTCGATGCCGAGCGCGCAGGCGATCAGCAGCGGGGCCGGGGCGGGAGCGTCACTCACGTCAGCTCCCCTGGGCCGGAGCGCTTGTCGTGTCGGCCTTGCCGGTGCCGTCGCTGCGGTCGGAGCCGTCGCTGCGGTCGGAGCCGTCGCTGTGGTCGGTCTTCTCGCTGAACGGCTCCCCGTGGACGTACCGGCCCAGCGCGGTCAGCGGGAAGACCTGCCGGTAGAGGTGGTAGTTGATCGAGAAGTCCCAGGGGAAGCCGGTCCCGGTGAAGTACGGCTCGTCCCAGGAGCCGTCCTCCCGCTGCGTGCCCGCGAGCCATTCGATCCCGCGCTCCACGGTCTTGGCCTCCCGCTCCCCCGCCGCCAGCAGCGCGAGCAGGGCCCACGCGGTCTGGGAGGCGGTGGAGGCGCCCTTGCCGCTCCACCCGGCGCTGTCGCGGTAGGAGCGCAGGTCCTCGCCCCAGCCGCCGTCGTCGTTCTGCACGGTCTCCAGCCAGGCGACAGCCCGGCGGATCGCGGGGTGCGAGGCGGGCAGCCCCGCGGCCACCAGCGCCGGGACCACCGACCCGGTGCCGTACACGTAGTTGACGCCCCAGCGCCCGAACCACGAGCCGTTCGGCTCCTGTTCGGCGAGCAGCCACTCGATGCCGCGGCGGGTGCGCTCGTCGTGGGCGAGCCCCTCGACGGCCAGCATCTCCACGACGTGCGCGGTGACATCGGCCGACGGCGGGTCGATGACCTCACCGAAGTCGCAGAACGGGAGCTTGTTGGGGAACGGGCTGGTGTTGTCGACGTCGAAGGCGCCCCACGCGCCGTTCTTCGACTGCATGCCGAGGTTCCAGCGCACTCCGCGCGCGATGGCCTTGTCGACACCCTCCGGGTCGGGGTGCTTGACGCGGCGCAGCGCGAGGACGACCTCGGCGGTGTCGTCGATGTCGGGGTAGTTGTCGTTGTGGAACTCGAAAGCCCAGCCGCCCGGCGGGAGTTGAGGTCTCCTCACCGCCCAGTCGCCGGGCCGGACGATCTCCTCGCCGAGCATCCAGTCCACGGCCTTCACCAGCTGCGGGTGGTCGGCGGGCAGCCCGGCGTCGGCGAGCGCGATGGTCGCGAGGCAGGTGTCCCACACCGGCGACTGGCAGGCCTCGATCATGCGGGCCCCGTCCTCGCGCCACACGGCGAACCGGTCCAGGGACTCCAGCCCCGCGCGCATCACGGGGTGCTGGAGGTCGTAGCCGAGCAGGTGCAGGGCGATGACCGAGTACACGGCCGGGGGCTGGATGCCGCCCCAGCAGCCGTCGTTCTCCTGCCGCTCGATGATCCAGCGGGCCGCGCTGTTCATGGCCGCCTTGCGCAGTCTCTTCAGGGCGACCTTGTGGTAGCCGTGCAGGACCTTGTCGAGGCGTTGGAAGACGCCGTCCCAACTCGCCGCGGGGGCGAGGGGTTTGATCGGGTTCGGACGGCCGGGGTCGGTGTGGAGCTCGTCGAGCGGGAAGGGCGCGGGCCGCACCGGCCGCTTCGCCGAGACGACGGTCAGAGGCACTATGGTCTGCCGCGCCCAGCACCCGAAGTCGTAGATGTTGAGCGGCATCCACTTCGGGAAGTAGATGAGCTCCGGCGGGAGTTCGGGCAGGTCCTCCCACTTCCACCAGCCGAACAGGGCGAGCCAGATCCGGGTGAAGACGCGCGACGCGGCGATGCCGCCCTGGTCGCGGATCCACTGGGACGCCTTCGCCATGTGCGGGGCGTCCGGGGCGTCTCCGGCGAGGCGCAGGGCGACGTACGCCTCGATGGTGGTGGAGAGTTCCCCGGGGCCGCCGAAGAAGGTGGTCCAGGTGCCGTCCTCGCGCTGCTCACCGCGGATGAAGAGGGCCGCGGCGTGCGTGGTCTTCTCGTCGCGGATACCCAGGAACTGACGGAGGAGCAGGTCCTCGGCGTCCATGGTGACGTTGGTCTCCAGGTCGCCCTTCCACCAGCCCTGGGCGTCCTGGCGCGAGAGCAGGAAGTCGGTGGCGCGCCCCATGGCGCGCTCGGCGGCATCCGGGACCCCTGCCGCCTCCGGGGGGTCGATGTCGGTTTCGGAGTCGGTTTCGCTGGCCGAGGCAGCTCGGGGCGGTGGTGCCCCGGTGCTTCCGTCGGTCGTCGCTGTCATGGCTTCCCCTTCGTGCAGTGGCATGTCTCTGCTGTGGGTCCGCCGTCGGCCGATGCTCTTCCCGTGCCCGAGGCACCGGCCGGCGACTACGCGAGGCTTATTCGACCGATAGGGATCATCTCTTCCCCCGTAGTGCTCATCTCTTTCGTACGACGACGAAGTCGGCCAGCGCGACGAACTGGGCTCGCACGCGGTCCGGCATCCGGATCTCGTCCAGGGCGTCGAGGGCGATCCGGTGCTGGCGGCGCGCCTCCTCGGCGGTCCAGTCGCGTCCTCCGGCCTCCTCGATGAGGGCCGCGCGGGCGGCGAACTCCTCCTCGGAGAAGTTCTCGAAGTCGCTGCTCTTGGCGTCGGCGGCGAGGATCTCACCGAGCCGCTCGGAGGCCTGGCCGCCCGCCGCGAGCGCGGCCACCACCGGCAGGGACTTCTTGCGCTGGCGCAGGTCGCTCCAGGTCTGCTTGCCGGTGGCCACCGGGTCGCCCCAGATGCCCAGCAGGTCGTCGACGGCCTGGAAGGCGAGGCCGAGGTGGTAGCCGTACTTCTCCAGCGTGTCGGCCGTGTGGTCGTCGGCGCCGCCCAGGACCGCGCCGATCGAGCAGGCACAGGCGAGGAGGGCGCCGGTCTTGTTGCCCTCCATCTCCAGGCACTCCGCGACGCTGACGCGGTCGCGGTGCTCGTAGGAGATGTCCTGGGCCTGGCCGTCGATGAGGGCGCGGGTGGCCGTGGTCAGCCGACGGGTGGCACGCCCGGCCTCGACGGTGCCGAGCTCCAGGAGGATCTCGTTGGCGAGCGCCATGAGGGCGTCGCCGACGAGGATGGCCTGGGCCGGGCCGTGCACCTTCCAGACGGTGTCGCGGTGGCGGCGCTGCTCGTCGCCGTCCATCAGGTCGTCGTGCAGCAGCGAGAAGTTGTGCACCAGCTCGACCGCGACCGCGCCGGGGATGCCGACCTCGGGGGCCGCCTCGGTGACCTCGGCGGACAGCACGGCGAGCGCGGGACGTACGGCCTTGCCGCCGTCGCCGTCGGCGGGGTTGCCCTCGGCGTCGATCCAGCCGAAGTGGTAGGCGGCGACCGTGTCCATGGGCGGCGCCAGTCGGTCGACGGCCGCCCGCAGCACCGGGGTGGCCAGGGTCCGGCCGCGCTCCAGGAGCGCGGTCACGTCCACCGCGGTCTCTCGCGCGGCCGTGGAGGCCGGGGGCACAGTGGGCACAGTCTCTCCTCTTGTTGCGGTGCGGAAGGTGCGGGGGTCTGCCTCGCTTCGCTCGTCGAGCATCAAGCTGCCTCCTCTGCGTCGAAGAGGTGATCGCGAGGCCGGCCCAGGGCGCCCAGTGCGGCGTCCGCCGCGCTGACGCCACTGCGGACCGCACTCTCCATGGTCGCGGGCCACCCTGTGGCGGTCCACGCTCCGGCCAGGTACAGACCGGGGGCCTTGGTGCGGGCGCCGGGCCGCAGCCGCCCGACGCCGGGAGTGGGAGCGAACGTCGCCGTGCGCTCCCGGGTCACGAAGAAGTCCCGCACACCCGCGCCGCGCGTGGCGGGCAGCAGCCGCTCCAGCTCCGGCAGGTACCGCTCCCGCAGGACGGACACGGGTGCGTCGATCTCGTCCCGCGCCGCCGACTGCGACAGCGCCAGGTACTGGCCCTCGCTCAGCCCGGACGCCGCGGTCCGGTCGAAGACCCACTGCACCGGGGTGCCGAGCGCCGCGAAGAACGGCTTGTCGAGCACCTTCCGGCCGTACACCACATGGATGTTGAGGATCGGCGCCGTGCCGATCTCCAGCAGCCGCCCGGGGTGGTCCAGTGCGCCCGCGGGCAGCAGGTCGTGCGCCTCGCGCTGCGGTACGGCGAGGACGACGGCGTCCGCGTCGAGGGTCTCGCCGGGAACCTGAACCGCCCAACGCCCGTTTCCGTGAGAGGAGATGGAGGTGACGCGTGTACGGAGTTCCGTGCGGACGCCCGCCGAGTCGAGCGCCTTGCCGGCCAGGCGGTCGTGCACTTCGCCCAGTGGGACGCGTGCCCAGCCGATGTCGGCCGCGCCCGGGGCGGACAGCAGACCCGTCTTGAACACCATCGCGGCGAGCCCGAGGGAGGCGTCCTCGGCCACCGCGTTGAGGGTGGCGACCCCCACGAGGTCCCACAGTGCCTCGACGGCACGCGCCGACTGACCGTGCGCGGCCAGCCAGCTGCCGAAGTCCTGCGTGTCCAGCGCGGGATCCGCGAGGTCGAGCGCCTTGAGCGCCAGTGCGGCACGCCCCACACTGGCGCGCTCGGCGAGCGAGAGGTGCGGGTACGTGGCGAGGCTGCGCCCCAGATGCAGCGGTACGGGCAGCGCGTCGCGCCGCAGTCTCCCGAGCCGCCGCCCGGGGCGGGCCCCGGCATCGAGGACGGGCACGTCGAGACGGTCCTGCAAGGGAGCGAGCGCACTCCCGTCGACGCGGTCGAGGAACCAGCGGTAGGCGGTGCAGCAGCGCAGGTACACGTGCTGTCCGTTGTCGACGGTCAGGTCGCCGCGCTGGAAGGAGAAGGCGAGCCCGCCGAGCCGTGGCCGCCCTTCGAGCAGGGCGACCCGCACTCCGGCGTCCGCCAGCGACAGCGCGGCGGTGATCCCGGCGAGCCCGCCGCCGACCACCACGGCCGTCCTCACGGGACGGGCCGGGCTGTCCGCGTCGAGCGGCCCCTCGGGCCGTGTGCCGTCGGTCATCGTGCGCCCTCCCCCGCGGCGCGACCGTGGTGCGTGAACGCTCCACGGCAGGCCGTCGCAGTCTGGGACGCGGCCGGGCAGCGGAGGGTTGCGTGCCGCTTTTCACCGCTGGAGTCACCTTGGACCGGATTGTCCATCAGACGCGCCTCCTGACGGCCCGGCTGACGGTCCGGCGGGTCACATGGCGGGCGTCGAGCCCGGACAGCCCGCGCACGGCGACGTACGCCTTCTCCCGCCCGGGCAGCGAGACGCGGCCGCGCAGCACGGCCTCCGGCTCGCGCTCGATACGGTCGAGGAGGCGGCGGTAGATGCCGGCCATGGCGGCGACACAGGCGCCGCTGCGCCGGTCGAGCATGGGCAGCAGCCGGTAGCCCTCGGCGAAGAGAGCGCGGGCCCGGCGCACTTCGAAGTGGACGAGGCCCGCGAAGTCGGAGTCGGGCGATGGGATCCGCCGTCTGAATCCTGCCGAGCAGCCGAACTTGGCGAGGTCGTCGGCGGGCAGATAGGTGCGCCCGCCCTGGGCGTCCTCGCGAACGTCCCTGAGGATGTTGGTGAGTTGCAGCGCGAGGCCCAGCGTGTCGGCGTACTCGGGCGCGCGCTCGGCGCCGCGCGCTCCCGGTTCCGTACCGAACACGCCCAGCGAGACACGGCCGATGGCTCCGGCCACGCAGCGGCAGTAGACCTTGAGGTCGTCCCAGGTCTCGTAGGTCTCGCCGCGGACGTCCATCAGGACGCCGTCGATGAGTTCGTCGAGGCCGCCGAGCGGGATCGGGAACTGCTCGCTCGCGTGCGCGAGGGCGACCGCGACGGGGTCGGTCTCGTCCTCGTCGACACCGCCCTCGCGGACTCTGCCGAGCAGCGCCCGGGTGTCCTCGAGTCGGGCCACCTTGACGTCGGGGGAGAGCGCGCCGTCGCCGATGTCGTCGACGCGTCGCGAGAACGCGTAGACCGCGGACATCGCGCGGCGCTTGGGCGTCGGCAGCAGTCTGATGCCGTACGCGAAGTTTCGGGCCTGCTGTCCGGTGACGGCCTCGCAGTAGCTGTAGGCGGCGAGTACCGGTGCGGACGCGTGTGGCTCTGGCTCCACCGTCCGGATCACCCCTCTCCTCGCAGAGTCACGCCCACCTCGCGCAGCAGTCGGAGCTTGCCGGGCTTGGGCGGGCCGGGAAGTACGTCGTATTCGGCGGCGGCGATCGCACGGATCGCCGCCCTTCCCCCCGCCACGAACCCCGCAAGCAGCAGCCTCAGCCTGCCGTGGACGCTACCCACCAGGGGGGTGCCTTCATTCAGCAGGTCACGGGCGCGTTCTGCTTCGTATGCGACCAGTGCGCGCACCGATGCGCCTGCCGTGGTCGCGGCGAGATCCGCCTCCTGGACATGAAAGCGCTTCATGTCCTCGGCGGGCAGATAGACACGGTCGCGGCCGAGGTCCTCGGCCACGTCCTGGAGGTGTTCGACGATCTGCAGGGCCGTGCAGATCGCGTCGGAGCGGCGTACGCGCTCGGGGGTGGAGGTGCCGGTGACGGCGAGGACGAGGTGGCCGACGGGGTTGGCGGACAGTTCGCAGTAGGCGAGGAGGTCGTCGTACGTCTCGTACCGCTGGACGACCTGGTCCTGACGGTTGGCGGCGATCAGGCCGAGGAAGGGCTCGGGTGCCAGGGAGCGGCGACGGACGGTGCGCTGGAGGCGGCGCAGCAGCGGGTGACGGGGGCTGCCGTCGAACACGCGGCGCAGGTCGGCCTCGAAGGCGTCCAGCAGGACCATCCGGTCCTCCGCCTCCCCGGGGGACACGCCCAGCAGTCGGGCGTCGGCGCCGCCGGGCGTGAGGTCGCCGTCACCGATGTCGTCGACGAGGCGGGCGAAGCCGTAGACGGCCATGAGGTCGACGCGCCAGGCCCTGGGCAGGAAGAACGGTGCCACGGGGAAGTTCTCGGACGTGGCCTTGTCGAGGGTGTCGCGCTCCGGGTCGCCGGTGCGCGCCGTCCCGGCTTCGGTCACCGCTCGTCACCCGGCGCGGGGACGGCACGAGCGTCGCGGAGGTGGGGAGTTTCCGTAGCCATTGCCGTCACATCTCCCGTTCTACACTGCCGAACCAATACACACTATTTCGGACACGCCGCCCGGCTGTCGGCTCGGTGCGGCGGGTGCCGGGTGTCGCGCATTATGGCCCTACTTGCCGTGATTCGGCACCGGTACAGCTTACGTTGTACAACGTGACAGGTTCCGTCGGGGTGTCCTGCACATCACAACAACACACCGATTGGCCCCAAGGTTCCTAAGCGGAACCGGAGTTGGCCTCTTCTTTGCCGTACCGGGCCGTTCCTTGCAGCTCCTCCTGGCCGTCCTGCGCACGGCGGACCCCGCCGGAGGCGTTCCGGCGGGGTCGAGTATGCGCTGGTGGTGAGAGGTACCGGCTACTACTTGCCGGTGAACTTCTCGTACTCCTTCAGGACGTCCTCCGTGGGCCCGTCCATCCGCAGCTCGCCGCGCTCCAGCCACAGGACGCGGTCGCAGGTGTCGCGGATCGACTTGTTGTTGTGGCTCACCAGGAACACCGTGCCGGCCTCCTTGCGCAGCTCGCGGATGCGGGCCTCGGAGCGCTTCTGGAACTTGCGGTCACCGGTGGCGAGGGCCTCGTCGATCATGAGGACGTCGTGGTCCTTGGCGGCCGCGATGGAGAAGCGCAGACGGGCCGCCATGCCGGAGGAGTACGTGCGCATGGGCAGCGTGATGAAGTCGCCCTTCTCGTTGATGCCCGAGAAGTCGACGATCTCCTGGTAGCGCTCCCTGATCTGCTCGCGGGACATGCCCATCGCGAGCCCGCCCAATATGACGTTCCGTTCGCCCGTCAGATCGTTCATCAGGGCGGCGTTGACGCCGAGGAGCGAGGGCTGGCCGTCGGTGTAGACCTTGCCCTTCTCGGCGGGGAGCAGTCCGGCGATGGCGCGCAGCAGGGTGGACTTGCCGGAGCCGTTGGAGCCGATCAGGCCGATGGCCTCGCCGCGGTAGGAGGTGAAGGAGACGCCCCGGACGGCGTGCACCTTGCGTACGCCGCGCTCCTCGCCACGCTTGATGATGCGGCTGAGGGCGGCGGTGGCGCTGCCCTTGCCGGTCTTGGCGCCGTTGACGCGGTAGACGATGTGCAGCTCGTCCGCGATGACGGTGGGAATGAGTGCCTCAGCCACGGCCGTACCGCTCCTCCGCCTTCCAGAAGTACACGAAGCCGCCGAGCGCGACGAGGACGGCCCAGCCGCCCGCGACCGCCCACACGTGCGGGGGCAGGTTCTCGGAGCCGTATCCGTCGATGAGCGCGAAGCGCATCAGGTCCATGTAGATGGCGGCGGGGTTCCACTGGAGGACGTCGGCGATCCACTCGGGCTTGCCCTTGAGCATGATCGGGATGGAGAACATCACACCGGACGCGTACATCCAGGTGCGCATCACGAACGGCATCAGCTGCGCCAGGTCCGGGGTCTTGGCGCCCATCCGGGCCATGATCATCGCCAGACCGGTGTTGAAGAGGAACTGCAGGGCGAGGACCGGGAGGATCAGCACCCAGGACAGGCGCGGGTAGCTGCCGAAGGCAACCGCCACGATGAACAGCACGATCATCGAGAAGAGCAGCTGCTGGAGCTGCTGGAGCGAGAACGAGATCGGCAGTGAGGCGCGCGGGAAGTGCAGCGCGCGCACCAGTCCGAGGTTTCCGGAGATGGCGCGGACGCCCGCCATCACCGAGCTCTGCGTGAAGGTGAAGACGAAGACACCCGTGACCAGGAACGGGATGTAGACCTCCTGGCCCATGCCCTTGTCCGCACCGAGGATCAGCCCGAAGACCAGGAAGTACACCAGCGCGTTCAGCAGCGGGGTCGCCACCTGCCAGAGCTGGCCGAGCTTGGCCTGGCTGTACTGGGCGGTGAGCTTCGCCTGGGAGAAAGCGAGGATGAAGTGGCGCCGCCCCCAGAGCTGGCGAACGTACTCGCCGAGCCCGGGCCGGGCTCCGCTGACCGCGAGTCCGTACTTGGCGGCCAGCTCGGCGGCGGAGAGTCCCTCATCGGGCGACGGTCGGTCGCTCACGGCGACTCCGCCGTCATGCGTTGTCTCACTCACAAGTGGAAACTTTCGTCCTCAAAAGTGCGCAGGCTGGTCGGGCCCAGGCAGAAACCCGGTTCCCGGGTACCGCCGAATGCTCTCAGACAGATGTCGAGGTTGTCAGATGACGGGAGGCCGGCCCAGTCGGGTCAGACGCCACACCGTACGCCACTTCATGGGCCGGCGGGGACCGCACGCGGTCGTCCAGCCTTCCTTGAAGCCGCCGACCCAGGCCCTCAGTGCGGGCCGTGAGGGCCTGCGGAGCAGTGTCAGGAGCACCCAGACGCCCAGGTAGACCGGCACCAGGGGCGCGGGGAGATTACGGCGGGCGAGCCAGACCCGGTTGCGCGCGACCATGCGGTGGTAGACCGCGTGCCGGGAGGGCGCGGTCGTGGGGTGGTTCAGCACCATGTCGGACCGGTAGTCGATCATCCAGCCCGCGTCGAGGGCCCGCCATGCCAGGTCGGTTTCCTCGTGGGCGTAGAAGAATTCGTCCGGAAGTCCGCCGACTTCGGCGAGAACCTTCGTACGAACGGCGTTGGCGCCGCCGAGGAACGTGGTCACCCGGGAGGAGCGCATCGGGTCGGAGGCCCGCAGGCGGGGCACGTGGCGCCGCTGGGTGACGCCGGTGTCCGGGTCGGCGATGCGGAAGCTGACGATCCCGAGCTCGGGGTCGGCCGCGAAGGCCCCGCGGCACAGCTCGGCGGTGTCGTTGCGGGCCAGCAGGCCGTCGTCGTCGAGGAACAGCAGGATGTCGACGTCGGTCCCGCCCGGGCCGAAGGCCTCGATGCCGACGTTGCGGCCGCCGGGTATGCCGAGGTTCTCGGGCAGGTCGACGGTGCGTACGCCCTCGGGGACCTCCGGCACGGGAGAGCCGTTGCCGACGACGACCACCTCGACCCGGTCGCCGTCCTGCTTGGCGACCGAGTCGAGGAGGGCGCGCAGCTCGTCGGGGCGGTTGCCCATGGTGATGATGACCGCGCCGACCTTCATGCCGCTGCTCACTTGAGCCTGCTGGAGGCGAGGATCGACACCAGGTGCAGCAGCGTCTGCAGGAGCGCGATGCCGGCCAGTACGGCGACGCCGAGCCGCGAGAAGAACAGGTCGCCCCGGGCCTGGTCCAGGACCGCGAGGACCAGGATGAGCAGGGACGCCTCGACGCCCAGGACGAGCCGGTGGAACTTCAGCGCGGCGGCGGCCTTGCGGGCCAGCGCCACGCCGGAGGAACGCGGCACGGAGGCCGACTCCTGGACCGGCGGCTTCCCGGTCTGGTGCCGGGCGACCCCGACGAGGTCCGTCTCGGCCTTGATCAGGATGGCGCCGAGGGCGGCGAGGGTGCCGAGGAAGGCCCACAGCCAGTCGATCCGCCCGGTGCCCCACAGGTCGGCGGCGCGCAGGCCGAAGCCGACCAGCACGGCGGCGTCGCAGAGGTAGGCGCCGACGCGGTCCACGTAGACCCCGGCGATCGAGTACTGCTTCCGCCAGCGCGCGATCTCGCCGTCGACACAGTCGAACAGCAGATAGAGCTGAACCATCAGCACACCGAGCAGGGCGCCCGGGATCCCCGGCACCAGCAGTGCCGGGGCCGCGAGGACACCGAAGACGGTCATCAGGTAGGTCAGCTGGTTGGGCGTGACCCGCGTGTTCACCAGGTGCCGGTCTATGCGCAGGGAGATCTCGCGCATGTAGAGCCGGCCGGCCCAGTGCTCGCCGCTCCGCCGGTCCTTCACACCCGGGGGGTGAACGACCGGCCGGAGTTCAGCTACCGATGGCTTTGGCATAGTCGGCGTACGCGTTCCTGATCTGGTCGGTGGACAGGTCGAGGTGTTCGAGGATCGTGTAGCGGCCGGGCCGGGTCTGCGGGGCGAACTCCACGACCTGGACGAACTCGTCCACCGTGAAGCCGATCTCCTCCGGCGTCACCGGCAGACCGTGCCGGCGCAGCACCTGGGCCATGAACACGGACTCCTCGTGCGCCCCGCGCAGGTACATCGCGAAGGCCGCGCCCAGTCCGCACTGCTCGCCGTGGCTGGCGGCGCGCTTGGGGAAGAGCAGGTCGAAGGCGTGGTTGATCTCGTGGCAGGCACCCGAGGCGGGACGCGAATCGCCCGCGACCGACATCGAGATACCGGTGAGGACCAGGCCCTCGGCCAACACCTGGAGGAAGCCATCGTCACCGACGCCGCCGGGGTGGCGCAGTACGGCCTCGCCGGCCTGGCGGGCCATGGCGGCCGCGAGACCGTCGATCGCCTCGCCCTTCTCGCGGGCCGCGAGCTCCCAGTCCGCGACCGCTGAGATGTTGGACAGGGCGTCGCCGATACCGGAGCGCACGAAGCGGACGGGGGCCTCGCGGATGACGTCGAGGTCGATGACGACCGCGATCGGGTTCGGCACACCGTAGGAGCCGCGGCCCGCGTCGTTGTCGAGCGTCGCCACGGGCGAGCACAGGCCGTCGTGCGACAGGTTCGTCGCGACGGCGACCAGCGGCAGCCCGACCCGGGCGGCGGCGAACTTGGCGCAGTCGATGATCTTGCCGCCGCCCAGGCCCACGACCGCGTCGTAGCGGCCGCGCTTCATGGCGTCGGCCAGCTTGATCGCGTCGTCCAGGGTGCCGCCGCCGACCTCGAACCAGTCGGCGTCCGGCAGCGCCGGGGAGATCCGGTCGCGCAGCACGGCGCCGGAGCCGCCGCTGATCGCGACGGCCAGCCGGCCGGACGACGAGATCCGCTGGTCCGCGAGGACCGTCGCCAGGTCGTCGAGCGCGCCCGCGCGGATGTCGACGACGATCGGCGAGGGGATGAGCCTCGTCAGTACTGGCACGCGATCACGCGTCCCTTGGCGAGGTCGTCGTGGTTGTCGATCTCGACCCACTTGACGTCGCCGATGGGCGCGACGTCGATGCGGAAGCCGCGGTTCACGAGCTCCTGGTAGCCGTGCTCGTAGAACTGCTGCGGGTCGGTCTCGAAGACGGTCTTCAGCGCGTCGGCCAGCTCGTCGGCGGCCTCGCCCTCGATGAGGGTGACGCCGATGTACTCGCCGGTCGCCTCGGCCGGGTCCATCAGCTTGGTGATCTTCGTCATGCCGCCCTCAGGGCCGACGACGACCTTCATCTCCTCGTCGGCGAGGGACTTCACCGTGTCGAGGGCGAGGATGATCTTCTTGCCGTCGCCACGGGCGGCGAGCAGGGTCTTCTCGACGGAGACCGGGTGCACGGTGTCGCCGTTGGCGAGGATCACCGAGTGCTTGATGGCGTCACGGCCGCACCACAGGGAGTAGGCGTTGTTCCACTCCTCGGCCTTGTCGTTGTCGATGAGGGTGATCTTGAGGCCGTACTTCTGCTCCAGGGCCTCGCGCCGCTCGTACACGGCCTCCTTGCGGTACCCGACGATGATCGCGACCTCGGTCAGGCCGATCTCGGCGAAGTTGCCGAGGGTGAGGTCGAGCACAGTGATGCTGTCCTCGTTGCCCTCCGGTCCCACCGGCACGAGTGCCTTGGGCAGCGTGTCGGTGTAGGGGCGCAGACGCCGTCCGGCGCCGGCCGCCAGCACGAGGCCGATCATGCGGGTTCTCCTTCATCGTGTACGGCGGGTGCGCCGGTTTTATGGGCGGTCACCCAGAAGCGGATGCTCTCGACGAGCACCACCAGTGCCACGGCCACGGCGAGAGCCGTGAGCGCGACGGTGAACTCTGTGGGCGCGAGCAGCGCGGCCAGGACGGTGACCAGCAGCGTCCTGCCTTCGTGCCCGCCGATCGCCCGCACCAGCCAGTGCGGCGGCGCGCCGGCGTCGCCGCGGATGCGGTACACCGTGTCGTAGTGATGGTAGGCGACGGCCGCCACCAGCCCGAAAGCCGCGGGAAGCGCCCCGTTCACATCGGCTTTGGCCGCCAGTAGCAGGACGGTGCCGTATTCGGCGGCACGGAAGAAGGGCGGAATCAGCCAGTCGAGGGCGCCCTTGAGGGGACGCACGACGGCGGCGCCCGCGTTGAGGACGTAGATCACCGCGAAGACGACGGGCAGCCAACTCCCGTAGGACTCCGCCCAGGTCCAGAAGCCCAGGAGGACGACAGCACCCGCCGCGCCCGAGAGCCCGGAGCCGAACTTCTCCCCCTTGACGCCGATGCGACGCAGAGCGTGCGCCACCGCTTCGGCGAGCGGTCCCGAGTCCGCGAGGTCCGCCAGGGCCTGGGCCGCGCGGTCCGTGCGCCGCGCCTTGCGCGTAAGTGACCGCAGCACACGGCCCGCTGTGGTGTAAGTCGCAGCGAACGCGCACCCGATGAGCAGTGCGTAGAAGGTGATACGAGGAGTCGTGGCCGCCGTCAACACGGCGATCATCGCCCAGCGTTCGCCGATCGGCAGCACGATCATCCGGCGTATCCACACCGTCCAGCCGACGCTGTCGAGCTTGTCCGAAAGGGCCGCCGTGGGGCTGGTGTTGGCGGTCGCGTCGTGATTCGCCTCGTTGAAGGAGAAGTCGACGACGTGACGGCACGTCTGCAGGACCATCGCGCCGAGTGCGAGCGCCCACACGTCGTCGCCGCCGCGGGCCGCGCCGAGGGCGAGACCGGCGTAGTAGGCGTACTCCTTGGCCCGGTCGAAGGTGGCGTCGAGCCAGGCGCCGAGCGTCGAGTACTGCAGCGAGTAGCGGGCGAGCTGTCCGTCGGTGCAGTCGAGGACGAAGGAGAAGAGGAGCAGCACGCCGGCCGCGACGAAGCCGCCGCGGGTGCCGGTGGCCGCGCAGCCCGCCGCGATCAGGGCGGTGAGCAGGGACGCGGTGGTGACCTGGTTCGGGGTCAGACCGCGGCGGGCGCACCAGCGCGCGATGTAGCGGGAGTACGGGCTGATGCAGTACGTGGTGAAGAAGCCGTCGCGGGACTTCACGGCCGTACGCAGCCGGACGGCCTCGTCGTCGACGGCGGCCACGGCCTGGCGAGCCTCGTTGCGGGCCTGGGGGTCGGTGGGGACCGTGGCGACGAGGGTGCCGAGGTCGGGGCGGTGCACGGGGACGCCGTCCGCGTCGAGGGCGGTGGCGAGGCCGTCGGCGAGGTTGTCCACGGCGAGGGCCGTGCTGCCCGTGGTCGCGGAGCTCTCGCGGGCCACCGCACGGGTCAGGGCCTGCCGGGCGGCGGGCTGGACGGTCACGGCGCCCGGCAGTGCGGCGGCCGGGAAGCGGGGGTCGGTCAGGCCCAGGCGCAGCGCGTGGACGTGGCCCACGAAGCGGGCGTCGACGAGGGCGACCCGGTGTCCGGCGGGGACCTGGGCGAGGAGCGTCTCGGCGTCACCGGCGTCGGAGGCGACCCGCACGTCGAAGCCGAGCGACCGCAGATCGCCCTCCAGCGACGATCCGGGGACCGGCTGACCGGTGAGGATGGCGGTCGACAGACGAACTCACTCCCTGGGTGCCGACGCGGTGGCGCCGGGCGTGTGCGTGTGGGGGCATCCCTGGCCCACTGCGGCCGGGCGGCGTGTCGGCAGAGGCTATCGGATGATGGGAATGGAGCGTTCACCGGCCGTTCATGGCCTGCTCAACCCGGTCTGCTGGACCTCCGCTGCGATCATCATCGGGGATTCCGGCCCCGCGCGACAAACCGCCGTCGCACATGTCATCGCAGATCAGGGCAATATGTGGCATTGCGTACGGCGCTTGGGCCGCGGCATAGGGTGGGGAGCCATGACGTGGCTGATCACAGGCGGAGCCGGGTACATCGGGGCACACGTAGCGCGGGCCATGGCCGGTGCCGGGGAACGCGTGGTCGCGCTCGACGATCTGTCGACCGGGGTGCCCACCCGGCTCCCCGAGGACATTCCGCTGGTGCGGGGTTCGGCGCTGGACGGCGACCTGCTGAAGCGGGTGCTGGCCGAGCACTCCGTGACGGGTGTGGCGCATCTCGCGGCCCGCAAGCAGGTCGGTGAGTCCGTGACGCAGCCGACGCGCTACTACCAGGAGAACGTGAGCGGTCTCGCGACACTGCTGGAAGCGGTGGCCGAGGCGGGCGTCAGGCGGTTCCTGTTCTCCTCGTCCGCGGCGGTGTACGGCAACCCGGATGTGGAGCTCATCACCGAGGACACCCCGTGCGCGCCGGTGAACCCGTACGGCGAGACGAAACTCGCCGGGGAGTGGCTGGTGCGGGCGGCGGGCCGGGCCCACGGCATCGCGACCGTGTGTCTGCGCTACTTCAACGTGGCGGGCACGGCGGCGCCGGAGCTGGCCGACACCGGTGTCCTCAACATAGTCCCGATGGTCTTCGACCGGCTCACCCGCGGTGAGGTTCCGCGCATCTTCGGCGACGACCACCCGACGCCGGACGGCACCTGCGTCCGCGACTACATCCACGTCGCCGACCTCGCCGACGCGCACGTCGCGGCGGCCCGGCGGCTGACCGGGGGCGCCACGGGCGATCTGACGGTCAACATCGGCCGCGGCGAGGGCGTTTCGGTCCGCGAACTCATCACGCTCATCGGCGAGGTGAGCGGTGACCGCCGGCCCCCGCTCGTCGAGCCGCGCCGCCCGGGGGACTCGCCGCGCGCGGTCGCCTCGGCCGAACTGGCCGCCCGGGAGCTGGGCTGGACGGCCCGGCGCGGGGTACGCGAGATGGTCGAATCGGCCTGGGCCGGATGGCGCCTGCACCACGGCGGATGATCTCTACGACGCCCTGACCTGCGATTCGTTTCCGCAGGTCAGGGCACATGACAACGGTGTTCAGTGCCGCGTTGCCTCATACCCCCCACCCGTAGTTCACTGGTGATCCCGAACGAACACGGAAGGGCGGAATCATGGGGGCAGGGCACGATCACGGGCACGCGCACGGAGCGCCCGCCGGCGGTACGGCGACGGCGGCGTACCGCGGGAAGCTGCGGGTCGCGCTGTCGATCACGCTCACCGTCATGGTGCTCCAGATCGTCGGCGGCGTCCTCGCCGATTCGCTCGCGCTCATCGCGGACGCGGCCCACATGGCCACCGACGCCGTGGGGCTGGCCATGGCACTGCTCGCGATCCACTTCGCGGGCCGCCCGGCGAGCGACCGGCGCACGTTCGGGTACGCACGCGCCGAGATCCTCGCCGCGCTCGCCAACTGCGTGCTGCTGCTCGGTGTCGGCGGCTTCCTCCTGTTCGAGGCCGTCGAGCGCTTCGTCACACCGGCCGAGACCAAGGGCGGGCTCGCCATCGCGTTCGCGCTGGTGGGTCTGGTGGCGAACATGATCTCGCTCACGCTGCTGATGCGGGGACAGAAGGAGAGCCTGAACGTGCGGGGCGCGTTCCTGGAGGTGGTGGCGGACGCGCTGGGCTCCGTGGCGGTGCTGGTCGCCGGACTGGTCATCCTGACGACCGGCTGGCAGGCAGCCGACCCGATCGCCTCGCTCGTCATCGGCCTGATGATCGTCCCCCGTACGGTGAAGCTGCTGCGCGAGACCCTCGACGTGCTGCTGGAGTCGGCGCCCAAGAACGTCGACATGGCCGAGGTGCGTACGCACATCCTGGCGTTGCCCGGCGTCGAGGACGTCCACGACCTGCACGCCTGGACCATCACCTCCGGTATGCCGGTCCTCTCCGCGCACGTGGTCGTCAGCTTCGAGACGCTGGGCGCCATCGGCCACGAGAAGATGCTGCACGAGCTCCAGGGCTGCCTCGGCGACCACTTCGACGTCGAGCACTGCACCTTCCAGCTGGAACCGAGCGGTCACGCGGAGCACGAGGCGAAGCTCTGCCACTGAGTTGATGCATGTTCTCGGGCATCCGGTGTACGGCATCCGGCTCGGCGGGACATGCGGAGCGGCGCGAAGTGCCGGGTGTGCCGGTTTCGTACGGCAGACTTGAGGTTCGACGTACGAGGCGAAGGATGGGTATGCCGATCACACCTGCCACCGCGATGCACAGTTCACAGAACAGCACCACGGAAGCGATCCTGCTGGAACTGGTCGACGAGGACGGCACCACCATCGGCACGGCGGAGAAGCTCGCCGCCCACCAACCGCCCGGGCAACTGCACCGGGCGTTCTCCGTCTTCCTCTTCGACGAACGCGGGCGGCTGCTGCTCCAGCAACGCGCCCTGGGCAAGTACCACTCCCCCGGTGTCTGGTCCAACACCTGCTGCGGCCACCCGTACCCGGGCGAGGCGCCCTTCGCGGCGGCGGCCCGGCGGACGTACGAGGAGCTCGGGGTCTCCCCGTCGCTGCTCGCCGAGGCGGGCACCGTCCGCTACAACCACCCGGACCCGCACTCGGGCCTGGTGGAGCAGGAGTTCAACCACCTCTTCGTGGGACTGGTGCAGTCCCCGCTGCGGCCCGATCCCGAGGAGGTCGGGGAGACGGCCTTCGTGACGCCCACCGAGCTGGCGGAGCGGCATGCGAAGGACCCCTTCTCCGCCTGGTTCATGACCGTCCTGGACGCGGCCCGCCCGGCGGTCAGGGAACTGACGGGCGCGGCCGCGGGCTGGTGAGCCGGACCGGCCCTCAGAACAGGCCCTCGGGCCCTGGAGGGACGAGGCGTACGGGGTGCAGCGGCAGGGTGGTCCAGATCACCTTGCCGCCGCCGGCCGTGTGCTCCACGTCGTACACGCCGCCCGCCTCCCGGGTGATCTCCCGGACGAGCAGCAGTCCCCGGCCGCCGGTGCGGGCGTGGTCCGTCTCCAGGGCGGTCGGGCGGTAGGGGTGGTTGTCCTCCACCGCGACGCGCACCCAGTCGGCTCCGACGGCGACCTCCACGGCGATCGTCGGCGACAGCACCGCCGCGTGTTTGACCGCGTTGGTCACCAGCTCGGAGACGATCAGCAGCAGCCCATGACCCAGGTCGTCCGTGACGGGCACGCCCTGGCGGGCGAGCAGGTCACGGACGGCGCGCCGCGCCTGCGGCACCGAGGCGTCGACGGCCGGAGCGGTGAACCGCCAGACCCCTTCGTACGGCAGTGGTCCCGGCGATCGGCGGTCGGGGGTCGGTACCCCGCCGCCCTCAGGGCGCGGGCTCGGCCCTCGCCCCTGGTCGTCCATCGTCCGGTCGCCACCCTTGCGCTCGATTGTCACCACACGTCGAGTGTTGGGAACGCATAAAGGCAGACCGGGACACTGAACAGAAGTCAGCGTGTATCGACGGCTTTCCACCCGTCTGTGAACGGCACAGTCGGCGCCGCGACCGCACCTGTTCGCCTCGTGCCGCCTTTGGAGTTATTCGGGTTGTACGCGTTTGGCGCCGGGGTCGTCCGTCTTCTTCTCGGCGGTCAGCCGGTCCGAGACCATGCCGACGAGGCGCCGCCCGCCGAACCCGGTCGCGATCAGGCCGAGCCCGTCGAAGAGCAGCGCGAGGGAGAACAACGTACCCATGACGTACTTGCTGCTCGGCCAGGAGGCCAGCACCACGATGCCGAGGAGCAGCCCGAAGGCGCCCTGGACCAGGGTCCAGCCGAACTGCGGGCCACGCACCACGATGAGGCTGCCGACCACCCGGAACAGCCCGCCGGCCAGGAACAGCAGCGCGCCGAACATGGCGAGGGCCTCGGCACCCGCCTCGGGCCTGCGGATGAGGACCACACCGGCCGCGATGTTCAGGGCGGCGACCACCACGCCGAGCCAGAAGAAATTGGTGCCGCGGGCCTGGACCGCGTGCAGCAGGCCGACCACGCCGCCGGCCAGCAGCAGCCAGCCGAACAGGAGCATCGTGGTCAGGGTGGCGAAAGCGGTGTAGAGGAGTCCCACGAGTCCCGCGGCTACCAGGATCACGCCGAGTGCGCCGATCCAGCTGAAGCCGCGGCGCAGACCGGCGGCCTCGTCATGCTTCGTCCGTGTCATCGGGGCCTCCTCACGCCGGGCCCCTCCTTGATCGTACGTGCGCGGGTGCCGGATAGCATCCGCGTATGGAGCTGCTGCACAGCGTCACGGACGGGGTCGCCACCGTCGTCATCCACCATCCGGCCAAGCGCAACGCCATGACGGCCGGGATGTGGCGGGCGCTGCCGCCACTGCTCGACGAGCTGGCCGCGGACCGCGCCGTACGGGCGCTCGTGCTCACCGGCGAGGGTGACACCTTCTGCGCCGGTGCCGACATATCGACGCTGCGGGGCTCACCGGACGAGGCGCAGGGGCTGGCCGAGCTCGCGGAGGAGGCGCTCGCCGCCTTCCCGAAGCCTTCCCTCGCGGCGATCCGCGGGTACTGCGTGGGCGGCGGGTCCCAGCTCGCGGCGGCCTGCGACCTGCGGTTCGCGGAGGAGGGCTCACTGTTCGGGGTGACTCCGGCGAAGCTGGGGATCGTCTATCCGGCGTCCTCCACACGGCGGCTGGTGTCGCTGGTGGGGCCCGGGGCCGCCAAGTACCTGTTGTTCTCGGGAGAGTTGATCGACGCGGCGCGGGCACTGCGGACCGGCCTGGTGGACGAGGTGCTGTCGGAGGGCGAACTCGGCAAGCGGGTCGGGGAGTTCGCCCGGGTACTGGTCTCCCGCTCACAGTTGACACAGGCGGCGGCCAAGGAGTTCGCCAACGGCCGGACGGACCGGGACGCCCACTGGGCCGAGCAGGCGCGCGGGAGCGGCGACACCGCGGAGGGCGTCGCCGCGTTCCTGGAGCGCCGGGCGCCGCGGTTCACCTGGAGCCTGTGAACTCCGGTTTCCTATGTGAGGACGAAGCGGCTCCTCGCGCGCAGGGCGTCGACGATGTGCGCGGGTGCCTTCTGCGGGGACCCGGCGTCGTAGGGCGGCCGCGGGTCGTACTCCGTCACCAGCTGGATGGTCTGGGCGTGTTCGTCGCCCGCGATCCGGCCCAGCAGGGTGAGCCCCATGTCGATGCCGGAAGAGACGCCGGCCGCGGTGACGTACTTGCCGTCGAAGACCACCCGCTCCCCCGTGGGCTCGGCACCGAACTTCGTGAGCTGCTCCAGCGCCAGCCAGTGCGAGGTCGCCCGGCGGCCCTCCAGGAGCCCTGCGGCGGCGAGCAGCAGGGAACCGGTGCACACGGAGGTCGTCCAGGTGCTGGAGCCGTCGGCGGCGCGCAGCCAGTTCAGAAGGGTCTCGTTCTCCATCTGGTCGCTCTGGCCGGGGCCGCCCGGGACCAGCACGATGTCGGGGTTCGGCACGTCCGCGAGGCTCCTGTCGGCCGTGATCGCCAGGGATCCGGTGTCGGTACGGACCGGGCCGGCCTCCTCGGCGACGAAGACGGTCTCCGCGTCCGGGACACGGCTCAGGATCTCGTACGGGCCGACGGCGTCCAGAGCGGTGAAGCGGTCGAAGAGGACGATCGCGATCTGCATGGGGTTCCTTCCGTGAGCTTCGATGTGCTTCGGTGAGCTTCAGAGGGTGGGTGCGGGTGCCGGGCGGAAGCGGCGCCGGTACTCCGCCGGGCCCGCCCCGAGCGTCCTGAGGAAGGCGCGCCGCATGGCTTCGGGCGTGCCGTAGCCGCAGGCGCGGGAGATCTCCTCGACGCCGTCGGCGGTGTCCTCCAGGAGGCGGCGGGCGTGTTCGAGGCGGACGCGGTCGACGTACCGGCCGGGCGTCATACCGGTCTCGGCCTGGAACGCGCGCGCGAAGTGGCGCGGCGAGAGACGGGCGCGGGCGGCGAGCGACTCGACGGACAGATCGCCGCCCGGGTGTTCGGTGATCCACTGCTGCACCTCGCGCAACGGCTCCCGCTGGGCCGTCTGCACCGCGAGCTGGGCGCTGAACTGGGCCTGGTTTCCGGGCCGCCGGAGGAAGACGACAAGGTGACGAGCTACGGAGAGCGCGGTGTCCCGGCCGAGGTCCTCCTCGACGAGCGCGAGGGCGAGGTCGATGCCCGAGGTGACGCCCGCGGAGGTGGCGACGTTTCCGTCGCGTACGTAGATGGGGTCCGGGTCGACCTCGATCTCCGGGTGGTCCCGGGCGAGCTTGTCGCAGTACGCCCAGTGGGTCGTCGCGCGGCGCCCGTCCAGGAAGCCCGCCTCCGCGAGCAGGATCGCGCCGGTGCACACCGAGACGAGCCGCTCCGCGCGCGGGCCGTGCTCGCGCAGCCACGCGACGAGTTCGGGTGCGGGGCGCCGGGTGCCCTGGCCGCCGGGGACGAGCAGGGTGTGCGGGACGGGGGCGTCGGCGAGGGCGTGCTCCGGGACGAGCGTGAGGCCGCTGGTGGTGGGTACGGGGGCGCCGTCCAGCGAGGCCGTCGTGATGCGGTACGTCCCGGGGTGGTGGAGTTCGGCGCCGTTGAAGACCTCGACGGGGCCCGTGACGTCGAGGCTCTGTACGTCGTCGAAGAGGACGACCAGCACGGTTCGCATGCCTTCGATTGTTGGCGGGCGGGGTCATGGCCGCAATGACGAGTTCCCCACCTTTTCTGCCATGTGTTCTGCCAGGTGTCCTGCCATGTGTTTGCCGGTGTTTACTGACATACCAACCAGTCGGTAGCCTTGGCGTATGACCACACCTCTCCCTGAACGAGCGGGCCGGCGCTGTCACAACGTCCTCAACCCCCTCCACTCCACGCACTACTTCTCACCGGATCTCGGGCGCGAGTTGGCCGCTGTCGGGGTCGAGGACCCCGGCGCGGCGTACTTCGCGGTGCGGGCCGCCGCGATGGGGCCGGTGACCGCGGGCGTCGTGACGGCCACGTTCTACAACTTCCGGCACGAGCTGGTGGCGCGGCACGTTCCCGCGGTGTGGGAGAGCGCGTCCCCGTCGGTCGTGCTCGCGGCACGCGCGCGTGCCGTGGACGCCACGCTGCGGAGGCTGCTCGGCGAGGAGGTACTCGCCTCCAAGGAGGTGGCCGAGGCGGCGGAGCTGGCGCTGCGTGCGGCCGAAGCGTGCGGCAGGACCGCGCGCCCCCTGTATGCCGCGCACGCCGATCTGCCGGTGCCGGACGAGCCGCACCTCGCGTTGTGGCACGGGGCGACGCTGCTGCGCGAGCACCGGGGCGACGGTCATCTGGCGGTACTGCTCGACGCGGGCCTCGACCCGGTGGAGGCCCTGGTGAGCCATACGGCGACGGGCAAGGGCATGGCGCCGAAGTGGGCGCTGAGGACGCGCGGCTGGGCGCGGCACGACTGGGACACGGCCGTGGCGCGGCTGCGGGAACGGGGCGTGCTGGACTCCGAGGGCGAGCTGACGGAGGCGGGCGTCGCGTTGCGCCAGGAGATCGAGACCGAGACGGACCGGCTCGACCGGGCGCCGTACGAGCACCTGGGCGCGGCGGGCGTCGAACGGCTCACCGAGCTGGCCGGCGGGCTCCTGACGGCGGTGCTCGCCGCGGGCGCGTTCCCGGAGGGCATGGTCGGCAAGGGCTGAGGCGGCGGAGAGCCGGCCTCTTGCGGCGGGCTCTCGGGCATGGCCGGGACGATCCGCGGTACCCGGTGTCCTTCCGGCCGTAACGGCCGGGAGACGAAAGGGGTTTGACGTGTTCCGTGCGATCGCAGACGTGTTGCGGCAGATCGGGGCGGCGATCGCCACCGTGGTGACGCTGCCGTTCCGCGCCGTTGCCCGGCTCCTCAGCGGGCTCTCGGGGTCCGCGCGACGCGGTGGACGGGCTCGCCGCGTCTGACGGCTGTCACCACGCCCTGCTCCTCCGTTGTCGGTGCCGCCTGCCACAATTGCCGCGCAACCTCAGTGAAGAAGGCGGTACGGGATCGTGACGACACCCCTCGTAGGGTCCATCGAAGGCAGGATCGCCGAGGAGCTCGGCGTACGGGAGCGGCAGGTGAAGGCCGCGGTAGAGCTGCTCGACGGCGGTTCGACCGTGCCCTTCATCGCCCGCTACCGCAAGGAAGCGACCGAGATGCTCGACGACGCGCAGCTGCGCACGCTCGAGGAGCGGCTGCGCTATCTGCGGGAGCTGGAGGAGCGGCGGACGGCGATCCTCGACTCGGTGCGTGAGCAGGGCAAGCTGACGCCCGAGGTCGAGGCGCAGATCCGTGGTGCCGAGACCAAGGCGCGGCTGGAGGACATCTATCTTCCGTTCAAGCCGAAGCGGCGCACCAAGGCGCAGATCGCTCGCGAGGCGGGGCTCGAGCCGCTGGCCGAGGGGCTCCTGGGCGACGCGACTGTGGAGCCTCTCGCCGCGGCCGCGGCGTTCGTGGACGCCGACAAGGGGGTCGCCGACCCGCAGGCCGCGCTGGACGGCGCCCGGGCGATCCTCACCGAGCGGTTCTCGGAGGACGCCGACCTGATCGGCGAGGTGCGTGAGCGCATGTGGGTGCGCGGGCGGCTGGCCGCGAAGGTCAAGGAGGGCAAGGAGGAGGCGGGCGCCAAGTTCGCCGACTACTTCGACTTCGCCGAGCCCTTCACCGAGCTGCCCTCCCACCGCATCCTCGCCATGCTGCGCGGCGAGAAGGAGGATGTCCTCGACCTGGTCCTGGAGCCCGAGGAGCCCACGGACGGCCCGTCGTCGTACGAGGGGATCGTGGCGCACCGCTTCGGGATCGCCGACCGCGGGCGCCCCGCCGACAAGTGGCTGACGGACACGGTCCGCTGGGCCTGGCGCACCAGGATCCTCGTGCACCTCGGTATCGACCTGCGCCTCAGGCTGCGTACGGCCGCCGAGGACGAGGCGGTCGACGTGTTCGCGGCGAACCTGCGGGACCTGCTGCTCGCCGCCCCGGCGGGGACGCGCTCGACGCTGGGGCTCGACCCGGGCTTCCGTACAGGCGTGAAGGTCGCCGTGGTCGACGCGACCGGCAAGGTCGTCGCCACCGACGTGATCTACCCGCACGTCCCCGCCAACAAGTGGGACGAGGCCCTCGCCAAGCTCGCGCGGCTCGCCAAGGAGCACGCCGTCGAGCTGATCGCGATCGGTAACGGCACGGCGTCGCGCGAGACGGACAAGCTCGCGGGGGAACTGATCGGCCGGCACCCGGAGTTGAAGCTCACGAAGGTGATGGTGTCCGAGGCGGGAGCGTCCGTGTACTCGGCGTCGGCGTTCGCCTCGCAGGAACTGCCGGGCATGGACGTCTCGCTGCGCGGTGCCGTCTCGATCGCGCGGCGGCTCCAGGACCCGCTCGCCGAACTGGTGAAGATCGACCCGAAGTCGATCGGTGTCGGGCAGTACCAGCACGACCTGTCCGAGGTGAAGCTGTCGCGGTCGCTGGACGCGGTGGTCGAGGACTGTGTGAACGGCGTGGGCGTGGACGTCAACACGGCCTCCGCGCCGTTGCTCGCCCGGGTCTCCGGCATCTCGTCCGGGCTGGCGGAGAACATCGTGGCGCACCGCGACTCGAACGGGCCGTTCACGTCCCGCTCGGAGCTGAAGGGCGTGGCGCGGCTCGGTCCCAAGGCGTACGAGCAGTGCGCGGGCTTCCTGCGGATCCGGGGCGGTACCGACCCGCTGGACGGCTCCAGCGTGCACCCCGAGGCGTATCCGGTGGTCCGGCGGATGGTGAAGCAGTCGGGCAGCGAGGTCGCGTCGCTGATCGGCAACACGTCGGTGCTGCGGTCGCTGAAGCCGGGTGACTTCGTGGACGAGACGTTCGGTCTGCCGACCGTGTCGGACATCCTGAAGGAGCTGGAGAAGCCGGGGCGTGACCCGCGGCCCGCCTTCAAGACGGCCACCTTCAAGGAGGGCGTCGAGAAGATCTCCGACCTGTCGTCCGGGATGGTGCTGGAAGGCGTCGTCACGAACGTCGCGGCCTTCGGGGCGTTCGTGGACGTCGGTGTCCACCAGGACGGGCTCGTGCACGTCTCCGCGATGTCGAAGACGTTCGTCAAGGACCCGCGGGACGTGGTGAAGCCCGGGGACATCGTCAAGGTGAAGGTGCTGGACGTCGACATCCCGCGCAAGCGGATCTCGCTGACACTGCGGCTGGACGACGAGGCTGCTCCGCAGGGGAAGGCGGGGCAGGGCTCCGGGCGTCCCC
>NZ_VJZC01000220.1 GCF_009377185.1 Streptomyces spongiae | reverse complement strand
CCCCGGAACCGGCCCCACCGGTCGCCTCCCCGTCCACCGCCACCGACCCCTGGGCCCACAGCTTGAGCCCGCCGAAGAGGACGAAGACGATGCCGGCGATGACGAGGTTGACGGCGAGGGAGGACAGGAAGAGCGTGATCTCGCTGCCCGGGAGCTTCTCGCGCTCGACGATGCCGTTGACGATCGTGCCGTAGATGCTGATCGGCGAGAAGCCGCCGGCCTGCGCGCCGTGCACCACCATCGTGCCCATCAGCAGCGGGCTGATCCCGTACCGGCCGGCGAAGCTCAGCGCGAGCGGCGCGACGATCGCGACCGCGGCCGGACTGACCGCGCCGATCGCCGTGAGCGCGCCGGTCAGGGCGAACATCACCCAGGGGATCAGCGCCACCCGCCCGCGCACCAGCCGGATCGCGGCGTGCACCAGCCAGTCGGTGGTGCCGTTGGCGCGGGCGATCGCGAAGAGGTACGTGACGCCGACGAGGACGACGAAGAGGTCACCGGGGAAGCCGGCGAAGATGCCGTCCGCGTCGAGGCCGGCGACGAGTTCGCCCACCCCGAAGGCGGCGGCGAAGGCGAGAGCGCCCATGTTGACGGAGCGGGTGGTGGCGATGACGAACACCACGACGAGGACGAGGATCGAGATGAGTTCGGGGGACATACGGGCTCCCGTCTTTGGGTCCCGGAGTGACTGTGGGCGAGTGAACTGTGGGCGAGTGGATGAGTGGCTGAGCCACTTGAGATCTGGGGCTGCTGGTCGGTCAGCGTGGGCCCCGCCGAGGGCCCCGTCAAGGGGTCGCGCAGAAATTGGCTCATCCACTCAGCCATTACCCGGCCCGGTGTTACCCTCCCGACGAGAGGGGGAGCCCGTGACCGACGCCCTGCGCCCCATGACGAAACAGCGCCTCTACGAGCAGGTGCTCGACCGGCTGCGCCAGTACGTCGCCGAGGGCGGCCTGCGGGCCGGCGACCGGCTGCCGCCCGAGCGTGACCTCGCCCAGCGGCTGGGCGTCAGCCGCGCCTCCGTGAAGCAGGCGATCGTGGTGCTGGAGGTCCAGGGCCTGGTGGAGGCACGGCACGGCGGAGGCACGTACCTGGTCCGCGACAGCCTGGACGCCGAGCCCGTCGAGGACATGGTCGAACGCCGCCGACGCCTCCCCGACGTGCTGGAGGCCCGCGAGGCCCTGGAGACGAAGCTCGCCGAACTGGCCGCCGAGCGCCGCACGGAGGAGGACCTGGCCGCGATGAGGTCCGCGCTCGCCCACATGACCAGGGAGATCGAGGAGGACGGGCACGGTGTGGAGGGCGACCGCCTGTTCCACGCGGCCGTGACCGCCGCCGCTCACAGCAGCATCCTCGCGGAGTTCATGCGCTCCATCGCCGACCAGATCGCCGAGAGCCGCACCGAGTCCCTCCGCCAGCCCGGCCGCCCCACCCGCTCCCTGGCCCAGCACCAGGCCATCCTCGACGCCATCGCCGCCGAGCATCCCCAGCAGGCGGCCACCGCGATGCGCCGCCATGTGCGGACGGTGGCGAAGGTGCGGTTGCTGGACTGGGACCCGGAAGGGGAGCGGTAGGTCGCTCCCGTCTCCCGTTCCCGCATCCACCGGAGGGGGCGGCTACGCGTCCAGCCACAGCAGGACGGCCTGGGTGCGGCCGGAGACTCCGAGCTTGCCGTAGATGTCGCTGAGGTTGTTGCGCACGGTCTTCACCGCGATGGACAGGCGCTGCCCGATCTCGGTGGGCCGGAGGCCGTGTGCCAGGAGGTCCATGATCTGCTGCTCGCGTCCGGACAGCAGCCGGTGCGGCCGGCCGCCGTCACGGCCCGGCCCGCGGTTCATGTACAGGGGGGCCACCCCGCCGAGGGTGGCGGCGGCCGCGGGGGAGAGGTGGGTGTGTCCCGCCGCGGTGCTCCACAGCGCGCTCCGCAGCGCGGAGTCCCGGTAGTCCCCCTCCACCAGACAGCCGGTGACCCCGAGGCGCAGTGCGGCCGGGATGTGCCGGGTGTCGGTCGCCGGACAGATCATCAGGACCGGTACGGGCCGCTCCGCCATGGCGCGCAGCAGCGGAGGGAGATCACGTTCGACCTCCCGGCAGCACAGCAGGACGACCTGGCACGCGGACTGCCCCAGGTCCTCGTACGGCGGGCGCACGGACTGCGGGCGCAGCGACACGTCGGCCGACAGCGGCTCCCGGTACGGCAGGTCGGCTTCGCCGTAGCCACAGGCCACGGCAACGGCCAGGACGGCTCCCGGGGAGCCCGCGGTCGCGGGGGCACCGGCGGACGGGGAACTGAGCACGGCGCGGGGCATGGCGTGTTCCTTCCGCAAGGATCCGCGAGGATCCGCGAGGACGGTGACGACGGTGACGACGGCACCGGGCACGCTGGACGTGGGGGACCGTGCCCGGTGCCCGCTCCACCCGGATGCCGGGCGGTACCCCTCGACTGTCCTGTGACGGCCCCGCCCCGGGGATCGGCCGTTCGGTCGGTTCTCAGGTGCGCGCATCGGCCGAATGGCCGGGGGAGGGTCAACTCCGAGCCACTGCCGTGCTTTCCAGCCGTTCCGTCCGCCGGGAGCGTCGGCCATGGAATGATCGACGGGTGAGCACCAACGGGACACGCGTCCTGATCGCCGACGATCAGGACCTGGTACGCACCGGGTTCCGTCTCATCCTCGACGCACAGGACGACATCGAGGTGGTCGGCGAGGCCGCCGACGGAGCCGAGTGCGTCCAACTCGCGCGTCAACTGCGGCCGGACGTCTGCCTGGTGGACATCCGCATGCCCAAGCTGGACGGGCTGGAGGTGACCCGGCTCCTGACCGGGCCCGAAGCGGCGCACCCGGTCCAGGTCGTGGTGGTCACCAGTTTCGACCAGGACGACTACGTCAACACCGCGCTGCGCCACGGCGCCTGCGGTTTCCTGCTGAAGGACGCCCCACCCGCGCTGCTGGTCGAGGCGGTACGGGCGGCGGCGCGCGGTGACGCGCTGATCTCGCCCGCGGTGACGGTCCGGCTGCTGAAACAACTGGAGGAGCGGACACCGGCGCCCTGGTCCGGTACCGCCGGTACCGTCGGCACCGGTTCGGCCGGATCACCCCTCAGCGCACGGGAACTGGAGGTCGCCCGGCTGGTGGCGGTGGGCCGCACCAACCAGGAGATCTGCGACGAGCTGTGCCTGTCCCTGTCCACCGTCAAGACACATCTGGGCAGCATCCACGGCAAGCTCGGGGTCCGTAACCGGGTCGAAGTGGCCGCCTGGGCCTGGGCGAACGGCGCCGTCCGCGCGGAACACTGACAGAACGCGCGTTCGCCCCTCGCGACGGCGAGCAATTGCCTAGCCTTTGCTCATGACGCATGCGGCACCCACGCCCCTGCAGTCACACGCCGCCCGACGGTGGATTCCTGTCGCCCTGTACACCGCGCTGGGTGCGCTGTGGCTGCTCGACACCGTCCTCATCGGACTCCAGCAGCACGCCCTGACCGACTGGCTGCCGGAAGCCACCGGCCTCGCGGCCCTGGGACTGCTGCTCGCACCGGAATCGCGGCTGAGCATCGAGTGGCGGGCCGGACTGGCCGCGGCCGGCTCGGCCGCGGTGACCCTCGGCGTGGCCCTCGGACGGTGGCCCCTGCCGGACTGGGGACTGCTGGAGACGGCATGCCTGCTGGTCCTGATCGCCCGGACCTGCCGCAGCGTCAGGCGGCCCGGCCTCGCCGTCGCGCTCACGGCGGCGCTCGGAGCCTGCGTCATCGACGAACCGCTGCGCACCGAGGGCACCGGGATCACGCTGACCTATCCCTTCCTGCTGACGTTCGCCGTCGGCGGGGCGATCGGAACGGGCTGCTACCTGCGCACCCTGGAGGCGCGCCGGGCCCGTACGGTCGCCGCCGTACGACTCGCCGAACGGCTGCAACTCGCCCGGGAACTCCACGACTTCGTCGCCCACCACGTCACCGGCATCGTCGTGCAGGCCCAGGCCGCCGACGTGATCCACCAGGACGCGCCCCACCAGGTCGGGCCCATGCTGCGCAACATCGCCGAGGCGGGACAGCGGACGCTGGACTCCATGCGCCGCATGGTCCGGGTCCTACGGGAGGACGACGAGGCCGCGGCCGGGCGTCCCGGCGAGCTGTACGCCGAACTCACCACGCTGGTCTCCGCGTTCTGCGACCAGGGCGACGGATCGGTGGCCCGGCTGGAGATCACCGCACTCGCCCGGCGCACCCGTCTCCTGCCCGAGGTGGAGTCCGCGGTCCACCGGGTCGTGCAGGAAGCGCTGACCAACGTCCACCGGCACGCGCCCGGCGCCCAGGTGACCGTCCGCATCCACCGAACCGGCGACGGCCTGCTCAGGGCCGACGTACACAACACCGCGCCACCGCGGCCGACCACGTCCCCCACCGGAGGCACCGGCGGCTACGGTTTGACGGGCCTGCGCGAGAGGGCACAGGCGGTGGGCGGCACCCTGACCGCCGGCCCCAGCGACGACGGCGGCTGGTGGATCATCGCCCACTTCCCGGCCCTTCCCGTAGACGCCGACGAGGCGCTCGACAGGGCCTAGGACCGGCTTGGGACCGGCCTGGGACCGGCCTGGGACCGGCCTGGGACCGGCCTGGGATCACCCCGCCTCCACCACATCGGCCACCACGCAGCTGACGTTGTCCGGACCGCCCGCGTCGTTCGCCCCGGCGACGAGTGTGCGTGCGGCCTCCTCGGGGCCGGAGACGGACGCCAGCGTCCGCTTGATGTCCCTGTCCGTCAGGACCCGCGACAGGCCGTCGGAGCACAGCAGGTACCGGTCGCCGGGCAAGGCGTCCTGCAGACGGAGGTCCGGGGACGGGACGGAGGCGCCGCCGCTCAAACCCTTCAGGAGCAGGGTCCGCTGGGGATGCGCCGCTGCCTCCTCCACCGTCAGCCGGCCCTCGTCGACCATCGACTGGACGAGCGTGTGGTCGTGGGTGATCTGGAAGAGCTCGCCGTCGCGGAGCAGGTACGCGCGCGAGTCGCCGATGTGGACCAGGGCGAGCCGCGAGCCGGTCCAGAGCATCGCCGTGAGGGTCGTCCCCACCTCCTCGTCGGCCGCCGCGACGTCCCGTACGGCCCGGGTGGCGCCCTGCACCGCGTCGTCCAGCAGGTTCAGCACACTGCCCGCGGGGAGCGTCTCGCGGTCCAGGACCTTCAGCGCCTCCACGGCGGCCGTGGACGCGTGCGCCCCGCCCGAGCCGAAGCCGTCGGCCACGGCGAGGACGCGGGTGCCCGCGTAGGCGGTGTCCTGGTTGGCCGGGCGGACCAGTCCGGCGTCGGAGAGGGCGGCGTAACGGAGTTCCAGCATGGCGGTGTCCTTCCCTGGGGTACCTGTGAGGTGGTCCACGAGGAACGCCGCCAGGTCCCGGCGGTTCGCCGTCTCGGCCTCGACCCGCGCCCAGTACGCCCGGATCTCGCATCCCGCGGCGGGTCCGTCCAGCGCGCACACCTGCCGGATCCGCGCCAGCGGCATCCCCAGCCGCCTGAGCCACGCCACCAGCCGCGCCTGCTCCAGCTGCTCCACCGCGTAGTAGCGGTACCCGGTCTCCGGGTCCACCCGGGCGGGACGCAGCAACTCCAGCTCGTCGTACAGCCGCAGAGCCTTCGGCGAGAGCCGGCACGCCTTCGCGAAGGCGCCGATCGTCAGCATGCCCACGGTTCCTCCTCGACCCCGGCTGTACCTGGCCGTACCTGGCCGTTCCCCGTTCCGCTCACGATGCTGGGGCTTCGCCAATGGGGAAGGTCAAACGGGTTGCCTCGGTTGCGCGGCCCGTTGTTAGCGTCACAGATGGGCTTAGGTTTTCCTGGGTGGGGCTGGGTTTTCGGCCCGGCTCCGGTCCTGGGAAAAAGTTCTCGGCTGCCCGGTTGGCCGTCCTGCCCGTGGGACGGGGGTGGCGTGGGTGTGCAGGTGGAAGCCTGCGCCGAGTCTGGCCCCGCGCGGCTGGTGCCGGGTGGGGGTACCCATCGTGTGCGGTGCCTGCCGCCGTCCGCGCCACTGGGGGTGACGCCTTGGTGACTGGGGCATCCGCCCCGCCGGACGCTTTCCACCCGAACCCACAGCGGTACGCGCTGCGGGATTTGCGGGTGGGGCGGGGACCCTGCGTCGCTGCCTGGGCACAGGGCGGTTTCTCGTCGGCCCCGCCTTCGTCCGGTCCGCAACAGCACGAGGCTGCGAGGGCCCGGGAGAGGAGACGGTGCCGGGGTGAGGGGTGTGCCGGACCGGCTGGTCCAGCTCCTTGACCGTGCGGCGGATCACGTACGTGTCGCTGCCTCGGTCCAGGACAGTTGTGTGCTGGTGGGTCAGACCGCGTGTGCCGATGCGTTGCCAGGCGGCCACGTCCCGGTCCGCGCTGTACCCGCAGTCCGTATGGGGGCACGTTGCCCATTTCCAGCCGGGCTTCGGGTTGTCGGGGGCGGTGTGGTGGCGGAAGACGCTCAGGCAGCGGGGGCAGTACTTCGAGGTGCCCCTGGCCGGGACGATGACCACCGCGATCCCGTGGGCGGCGGCCTGATGCCGGGTGTGGGCAACGATCTGGCCGCGGACCGAGGAGGACAGGCGGGTGTTGAGGGTACGGCCCTTGCCCCGGGCCTCCATGTCCCGCAGGTCCTCCAGGTAGATCACCGTCGCTCGGGCTGCACGGGCGGTCTCGACCATGAAGCGGGCGGCGGCCTTGGCCACCTGCTCGTTTAGCCGGGAGCGTCGCCTGCTGACCGCCGCGTGCTCGGCCTCGAGGACCGCCAGCTTCGCGGTGGTGGACGGCTCTGGCCGCTGCCCGGCCGCGGCCCGCCCATTGAGGAGGGACTGAAGGTGGGCGGTCTTGGCCCACAGCTGCTCGCCGAGGATGCGCAGCCGGTCGGCCTTGGCCAGCGCCCCGTCCGGGCGGAAG
Source organism: Streptomyces spongiae (assembly GCF_009377185.1). Taxonomy (GTDB): domain Bacteria; phylum Actinomycetota; class Actinomycetes; order Streptomycetales; family Streptomycetaceae; genus Streptomyces; species Streptomyces spongiae. The sequence continues at coordinate 7,766 of NZ_VJZC01000220.1, read as the reverse complement.
AACACGGGGCGTCCGTCGGTGATGACGGTCGGCTGCTGCCCGCCGGACAGGGTCAGGGTGCCGCCGGTGAGCAGGGTGTTGAGGCCGTAGTCGAAGGCCACCGCGCGGGTGTGCCCGCCCGCCCGGGTTGTGGGGGCGGCGGTGGTGAACGCGATATCCAGCCGCAGCCGGCCGCTGCGCAGGCGCAGCGTGGGCGCGTGCAGAGCAGCGCCCACAGGGATGGTCGGCGGGAGTCGGAAGCGGATCACGGTCGGGTGCCAGTCCGCTCGGGTGCGCGGATCGGGGCGCACCGGGAGCCGGACGGTCAGCACGCCGTAGTGGGCGGGGTCGTCGGGGCAGCGGGTCAGGGTGCACAACTGCTTGTCAGCAGCAGCGAGCACCACCTGCCGTCCACCACCCGGCGCCGCCTCCAGCGCACAGATGTCGGCGGGTAGATGCCCCTGCCTCGCCTGGTAGGCGGTGACCTGCCGGGTGCGGGCACGCAGCACCGAGGCCGCCACCGCCTGCCCGTCCGGGCAGGCCGCCCTCAACGCTGCCCACTCGGTTTCGGTGCGCCGCATGGGATCGCCGTCCGGACCGGCGGGCCAGGTGGCCAGGACCGCGTCGGTGATCTCGCTGCGCCACCAGGCCGACCGAAGCGCCCGCCCGGCCTGCTCCTCGGCCACCCTGCGCACCCGGTCCGGCAGATACAGATCGTTGGGCACGCTCGCGCTCCATCCCAGGGTGCGCACGGCCATCCATGCGTTCGACGGCAGCCGGGCACCGCAGAAGTCGGTCCCGGAAGCGAGTTGCGCGAGGTCGGGCCGGTTCCAGTGTGCCGAGGTCACCTCGGCGCACAGCGTCTCGACCAGGGACGTCAGCCAGCCCACCCGCTCGGCCAACACCTCCGCGCCCCACACCTCGCCGGTGACCGTGTCCAGGCCCCTAAACGCGGATGCCGAGGCACAGGCGATGCGCTGCGTCTGCCCTTCAGCCAGCTGGATCTTCCGCCGCACCGTCCACCTCCCCGCCCTGGTGTCCCACGCTGTGCTGCCCCGCCCGTGGCGTGGCAGCCGCCTCCAACGAGCGCTCACGGGCCTGGTGTGAGGGGATCCCGTGCATGCGGCCGGAGAACGAGGCGCCTAGCATCATGAAGTCGGCCAGCAGCTCCTCACTTGCGCCCGGTGTCCCGCCACAGGGATGCAGGACGTCCACCTGTACCTGATCCCGCTCCAGCAGCGCGGTGATCCACCCGGTATCGAAACGGGCCAGCCGATCCTCGTGAGTCACCCGCACATGGGTGAACTCACCTCCACGCGCCCGTCGCAGCAACCGGTCCAGTCCCGGCCGCGATTCCCGCAGCACCGAAGCCCGGTCCCGGAACACCGCCACCACCCCGCCCCTCGCCGTGGCTCACAACTCCGCCTCCGGCGGCGGCCAGGGACGACTCCTGCCCCGTCCGACCCGACACCCGCATGTACAACGCTTCACGCCGCGTCGGCACCTCAAGGCTCGCACCCTCGATCACCTCCGCGAGCGCCTGCGCCGAAAACCGGCGCTCACGCCCGACCCACACCACCGAAACCTTGCCTGCGTCCGCCCACACCCGCAGCATGTCGGTGTGCGGACCCACCCGACGCGCGGCCACCGACAGACGAAGGAGTTCCATACCCAGGAGGCTAGGGAAGCCCAACGCGAGCCACCCACAGATCAGTTCACCCATCGCTCAATCATGCGAAAGCAACGCGTTCTGCCCCAGCCACCGGCAGATCGTGATACGCAGCCAAACTCAGGAAACAAGGCAAAACCAACGACTGCAATCAACCCTCACGGCTGGAGACGGCACAGAACGGCCGACCGTACGAGGATGGAGCCCCGTGACACACACCCCCCGCATAGCGCTCGCCACCTACGACCCCGGGTCCGAGGCGAGCAAGGACCGCGATCTGCCGGTGCTGCTGCGGGAGCTTGCCGCGGCGGGGGCCGAGGCGACCGCCGCGTACTGGGACGACCCGGAGATCGACTGGGCCGCTCATGGCCTCGTCGTCATCCGCTCCACCTGGGACTACAGCTGGCGGGCCGAGGAGTTCGCGGCCTGGGTGGCGCGGTGCGGGAAGGCCACGCGGCTCGCGAACCCGGCGGACATCGTGCGCTGGAACACCGACAAGCGCTACCTCGGGGAACTAGCGGCGGCCGGGGTGCCCATAGTCCCCACCCGGTATTTCGCCCCCGGTGACGTGCCCGCCCTCCCGGACGACCTGGAGTACGTGGTGAAGCCGACGTCCGGGGCGGGCGCCCGGTACGCCGCCCGGTACACGCCCGCCGACCGGGAGACGGCCGTACGGCACCTCTCGCGGATGCACACGGAGGGATTCACCGCGATGGTGCAGCCGTACATGCGCGGCATCGACGTAACCGGTGAGCGGGCCCTGCAGTTCTTCGGCGGACGGTTGCTGCACGCCAGCCGCAAGGGGGCGGTGCTGGCCTCCGGCACGGCGTACGACGCGGACAAGGTGGCCCACCCCGGGCTGGAGCCCTGGACCCCGACTCCGGCCGAAGTCTCCGTCGCCGAGCGCGCGTTGGCCGCCGTACCGGGTGCCCCCGAGTTGCTGTACGCCCGGGTCGACCTGGTGCTCGGGGACGACGGCGAACCCCGGCTCATGGAGCTGGAGCTGGTCGAGCCGAACCTCTTCCTCGACCTTCATCCGGGCTCGGTGCCGGGGGTTGTGGAGACCATTCTGGCGGCGGCCAATGGCTAGAGATCTTTAACGGCCTGACATGACCCGCACCGTTAAAGATCTCTAGCTTGAGGAGTGCATCTGACGTGGCGTGGCCTCCACCGAACTCATCGCTGCGCGCGTCCTGACTGCGAGCGCCTTCGCGGATGTAGCCCTTTGTACGCCTTCCATGCTTGCTCCCTTATGAAGTTGGGGCAGATCATCCCCCACAGCATGCAGAAGGCGTGGGCCACCCGAGACCACCGCATCGAAGGGCGGCGCCTCGTCGAGCGGTGGAACCATGCAGACCACGTGGCTCCGCTCAGGACTCTGGCGCTGTTCGTCGGTCGACTCCTGTCCAGGCCGTCCGTTGTTCGCGGGTTTTGACGCGGAGTCGGCTGCGTCGCCGCATTTCACCTGCACAGCCGGTTGCGCGGATCTTCTGCGGCATAGGAGACACAGGACAAGCAACTCAACTACGCTTGCGCGTATGCCTGACGAGAGCCCTACCACGCCGACTCCTCAAAAACTCAGGAACGTCAAGGACGACATTCGAGCACTCGTATCTCAGGACCAACTGGCAACAGAGCTATCAGCCGCATTGGAGGGCCTATTTCAGATCAATAGCCATAAGCGATTTCGCGCTTACAATGGCAACTATGTCAGCATGTACGCAAAGCCAACCAAGGCGATTCAAAACTCTCTTGCGATCGATCGTGAAGTCTTTATTCTTATCGCGAATTACTCCAACGTGCACGCTCGCACCATTGTGATCTGCCAGGACGAAATTAAGCGTGCGCAGCCACGCCTGCAGCCGGACCTGGCTGTTGTATTGCATGCGGATCCCGATGGAGACGAAAATCTTCGTGTTTGGGGACGCGAGGCTGGAATCACGGTATTCCCAATCTACCGGCCCAGGGCAGGGGCCATGCCACCCAGCGCTGTAGTCAGGCAAAGGCTGGCGAGAGAGCTTTTCGCCACGGACAGCTTTCAGGTCACCGGTCCGGTTAGCGATGACAATGAATTCTTCGGGCGCCGCGAACAGGCCATCGAATTGCTGCGTCAGCTTCAATCCGGTAGAATTGCAGCACTCTTCGGTCTTCGCAAAGTGGGAAAGACCTCCATGCTAAATCGCATCATCGATTTGGCGAGAGAGGCCGGGGCCCCGAAAATTGCGATGGTGGATTGTTCGCTCCGGGGGTTCAATGAGATGCGTGCCCCGGACGCCCTGAAAGCACTCGCCAGATTGTCTCGGCTGGCCACGCAGCAGGGATATGCCCACATCAGTCAAACGCTGCGCAGGACTGACAGTGATCTCATGAGTACCTTCGAGGCCCTTTGGGAGGCGCCTGGAAAGCAATCACTTTTGATCATCCTGGATGAAGTGGACTACATTACTCCTGACTCACCCACGAGCCCGCACTGGAACAATGACTTCAATGACTTTTGGAGAGAATTTCGCGCTCTGGTCCAGGAGTCGAAACGAAGGGACTTCAAGCTCAGCGTCCTGGTCAGCGGGGTCAGCAGCCTGGCTTTTCGCGTTGCGGAAATCGAAGGGATCGAGAACTCGGTTCTACACTTCGTGCCCGAGGACTACCTTTCCCCCTTTGCTGATGGTGCAGCAGACGCCATGATCAAAGCACTCGGAAAACGCTGTGGGCTTCAATTTTCGCCAGAAGGGAGGAAGGAAATCGCAGCCACTGCTGCCTATCTCCCCTACTGGATGCGTATGGTAGGCTCGTATATTCACCGTCACGTTGAGTTGGGAAGCAGGCTCATGATGTTGGAGAGCGACGTGGTCGCCTCCCTGTGTCAAGAGTTTGCGGAAACCGAAGGTGCCGAGATTGCTCGTATTGCCCTACAGAATCTTCAGCGTGTCGACCCGCCGATGTTTGACATGCTGCTTCGCTGCGGAGATAAAGGCCGTGTCCTGGCTCGCGATGCCCGCCCCCTCCTGAGGTATGGCCTGGTGCGCCAAAACGGCCAACTCGTCGAAATTCAGAGCAGCGTGGTAAGTTTGGGCCTGGATCTCTTTGTCGCGCGCTCCGGTAGCAGTGTGAATGCGACTTCCTCAAAGTCTGTTGGCGGTCTGGAACTCGAAGAGAGTGAGTGGGCCGAAGAGCTGGCTTCGATCAATCGCCGACGGAATATCCTGGAGCGCAAAGCCAGAGAGTTTGTGCGCGTCGTACTTAAAATGGGACTTCCCACTGAGAAGAACTGGGTCGATACAGTCATCTCGGCATTGCCTGCTCGACGTAAGGATGAATGCTCAGGGCTGGCGCCCGATGCCCTCATGGGCAAGCTGTATTGGCTTGAACTGGGAAACATCATCGCCCGGGAGTGGAAGCACTTCGAACGCTTCTTCCAGGACAAGAGGAGGCTACAAAGCGCGTTTCAGCTACTTAACGAGCGTCCCGACGCACACGCGAAGGACGTGGACCTTGCCGACGTTGCTCTTCAGAGGCGCGAGCTCACCTGGCTCGAAGAACGCATCGCGCAATGAACACGTGCCTCCTCCGTTGCCGGGTATCAACCACCCGGTCCGAGTTGCGTGCCCGCGCTCAGAGCGATGGCACTCACCGCCTTGGCGCAGCTCTATGAACAAGCACCGCTTCGGCTCGGCCGTACATATCCAGCGATCCCCGAACGCAGTCCCGGCAACTGCACACCAAGCTCGCGATCAAGCCGTGCGGCCCAGCCCTCCGTCCTTCACGCCGCCGAGAAAGGCTGCGAACGCCTCGGGGGCCACTGCCAGGGCAGGGCCCAAGCGCATCTTCGTGTCTCGGACGGCGACGTACGAGGGTCCCTCCGCCATCTCAACGCACTCGTTGCCCTCTCCCCCGCTGTAACTGCTCTTGACCCACCTCAGTGCGGTCATGGCGCCTATGGGCACAGCGCTTTCAACCATGGGACAGCTCCTGTCGTGCTCTGGCCACCAGTCGGCTTGAGGCCGCCGTATCGACTGCCTGGGAACGAAGGTAGTCGAAGGTCAACTTGTAGGCCTCGACGTCCTCGGGGTCGTCCAGGTACAGGCCTCGACGCCGCATCTCGATGTAGACCACTGCCATGGAGTTGAGCGGGTTGCGCTCGTCGTTCCTTCCCAGGATCACGAAGTGTCCCGCTCCCGCGGCGTGGGCGCCCGCGCTGAACGGCAGAACCTGGATGTCGACGGATGGGCGTTGCGCGAGTTCGTCAAGATGCGCGAGCTGTCGTTCCATGACCGCTCGGCTCCCCACGGTCCGACGCAGCACGGCTTCGTCCAGTACTGCCCACAGGTGCGGGGGCGTCTGTCGGTCCAGGACACCCTGACGCTGGATACGGGCGTTCACCATGCGCTCGATTTCACCATCACTGCTACGGACTTCACGGGCCTGGTGGATCGCCGATGCGTACTCCCTTGTCTGCAGAAGTCCAGGGATCACCGTGTTGGCGTAGAGGTGCTCGTACTCGGCTTCCTGCTCGAACGAAACGAGTGGGTCCATCCACTGAGGGATGGCGCTGTTGCCGACCCACCATCCATCGGTCTGGGACCGCGCTACACGTACCAGCGCTTCCCGCTCCTCGACGGAGGCCTGGCATGCGTCTGCGATCGCCTTCACCGTGGCCCACCGGATGCGGGCCCTGTCCTGCCACATCTCGTAACGGCTCACCGTCGCCTTGCTGACGCCGGCTCGCTGAGCGACCTGTAGCTGTGTAAGACCGCTGCGCTCACGCAACGCGATCAGTCCTCGTGCGATCTGCATCCGCCCTGCGGGCCCCGTCAGTGTCGCCGTCATCAGTCATGCCTTCGTGCTCGGAATCGTCAACGCGGGCGAGGGTACGGGCTGGTTGGGCCCTACGGAGCCTCGCATTCGAACAGTCACCCGCTTGAGTGAACTCCCATGATGAGACGGCCATTCATTGGAGTCCAATGAAATGCTTCCAATGGATCGCGGTTCTTCTCGCCGCGCCCCAATCACCCGCGTCCTCTTCAAAGAGCGGCCATGAGAACACCCCACGCCGACCTCCACACCGGTACCCACGACCCCTTCCACCTCCCCCACGAGTCCTGGCGCCGCCTCTACGGCCTGGCCTGCGTCCGCTGCCGCGGAGGGCGGGGGCTCCGGCCCGGCGGACACGCCTACACGCAGCACGCCGACGGAGGCCGGCTCGGCTGGGCCGTGCAGATCTGCGCCGACTGTGATCACCACTCCAAGAGCACTGACAGCAAAGCGAGTTGACGCGATGTTCAATCTGATCCTCCGCGCCCTCGACGCGCTCACCGCCCTCTTCGCCCCGCGTGGCCGTCACCGCGCCGGACACGCGTCCCCTGCCCCCGTACACCACCGAGAACCCAGGCCGGGGGTTCACCGAGCACCCGGCCCCTACGTCACCGATACGTTTCTCGACGGCGCCGCCACCCCACCCGTCCGCCCCTACGTACTCACCACCGAGCAGCGCGCCCGACGCCGAGCCCTCTGGCTGGCGACATACGGCATCGACGTCGGCCCTCGCCGGATCCACGGAGTGGAGGTCGGCTGATGCATCTGACGGAAAGGGGCGGACTGGGAGAAGGAACAGACGTCCCCGAGGCGCCCGAGCCCCGTACCCGCCTGCTCCCGTGGACCGGCGCCTTCGGCCAGCCCTGCTACCTCATCGAGGACGGCACCGGCGACGGCACCCTCTCCCGGATCGCCGACCGCGTCGAGACCCTACAACTTGGCCTTGCGGAGCAGCTTCACGAACAGGCTTGGGAACTCCTCGCCACACACGACGCTCCGGACCAGCGGGTCCGGCATCTCGCCGAACAACTCGCCCAGGCCCTCGGCGATACCCTCCTCATCGCCGAAAGCCGAGGTGCACGACTCGGACAACCCACCGAGTCGCCGCCCGCCCCTCCTGCTGCACGCACTCACGGACTACGAGGGCAAGTGAGACTGACCGGCCCCAGGCTCGGCGGAGATCTCGGCCACCCGCTGCAGCAACCCCCACGTGAACTCCGCCGCGCACTCACGTCGTACGCCCTGCCCGTCCGGGGCCGTGAAGGTGAGGCCGAAGCGAGTGGGGGCCGTGCCCTCCAGGGGGTGGGCG
>NZ_VJZC01000219.1 GCF_009377185.1 Streptomyces spongiae | reverse complement strand
CCCCCCGCGCCGCGCTGTTCCTCCCCGCGGGAGGCCCCCGCCCTCCGCGCATGACATCCCGGCTGTCTCAGAGCTACTCGAACAACCCACCCCGGCGGCAGCGCGCCTCACATGTCCCAGGGGACTCGCGAGGTGCGCGGGAACCCGTCGAAACCTCGGGTGCTCCCCGCACCCAAGCCCCCCTCCCGGGCTCCACGAATTGATCACCCCCACGCCTGGCGCCGGGGACGCGACTGCTGGCTGTCCACAGCGCAGGACCTATAGATCATTACTGGTCGCCTCGTGATCGAACAGCCGAAGCACGGTCAATCTAGACCATCGAGTGCCAGTGTGTAGAGGGGATGTGTGCAATTTGTGCTTAAGCTTTGGGACTGGGGGTTGCGTCCTGAGCAGTGGCGTACGGGTTCTACCTGGTCCGAGGGTTTGCATCTGGTTCTGGTGCGGTGCTCGACTTCGCCGCCGGCTCAGACTTGGGCGAGTGTGCCCCGATACTCAGCGGGCCGTGGCGGCCATGGCCGGAACAGGCGCGTCGGTGGAGTCCAGGTTGCGCAAGATGTCCTCCACCCGCTGTTTGGCGTCACCGAAGAGCATCTGGGTGTTCTCCCGGAAGAACAGCGGATTCTGCACGCCCGCGTATCCGGCGGCCATGGAGCGCTTGAAGACGACGACGTCGGCCGCCTCCCACACGTGCAGCACCGGCATTCCGGCGATGGGGCCGGCCGGGTCCTCGGTGGCGGCCGGGTTGACGGTGTCGTTGGCGCCGATGACCAGGACGACCGACGTCGCCGCGAAGTCGTCGTTGATCTCGTCCATTTCCAGGACGATGTCGTAGGGCACGTCCGCCTCGGCGAGCAGCACGTTCATGTGGCCGGGCAGCCGGCCGGCGACGGGATGGACGCCGAAGCGCACCTCGACACCGCGCTCGCGCAGCTTCCGGGTCAACTCCGCGACCGGGTACTGGGCTTGGGCGACCGCCATGCCGTAGCCCGGAGTGATGATCACCGACGAAGCGTCGCGCAGGAGTTCCGCGGTCTCCTCGGCGCTGATCTCGCGGTGTTCCCCGTGGTCGCTGTCGTCGTTCGCCACCGCCGGGGCCCCGAATCCACCCGCGATCACCGAGATGAAGGAGCGGTTCATCGCCCTGCACATGATGTACGACAGGTAGGCACCGGAGGAGCCGACCAGCGCGCCGGTGACGATCAGCAGGTTGTTGGCGAGCAGGAAGCCCGAGGCCGCCGCCGCCCAGCCGGAGTAGCTGTTGAGCATGGAGACGACGACCGGCATGTCACCGCCGCCGATGGAGGCGACGAGGTGCGTGCCGAGGGCCAGTGCCACCGCGGTGACCGCGATGAGCAGTCCCATGTGGGGGCGCGCGACGAACGCGACGGTGAGCACGGCGAACGCGACGAGGGCACCGAGGTTGAGGGCGTGCTTGCCGGGCAGCGTGAGCGGGCGGGACTTGATGCGCGCCGACAGCTTCAGGTAGGCGACGACCGAGCCGGTGAACGTGACGGCGCCGATGAACACGCCGATGACGACCTCGGCGTGATGGATGCCCAGCAGAGAACCGCTCAGTTCGGCTTCGACGTCGAGGTAGCCGTTCCAGCCGACGAGCGCGGCGGCGAGACCGACGAGGCTGTGCATGATGGCGATCAGCTCGGGCATGCCGGTCATCTCGACCACGCGGGCGCGCCACAGTCCGATGCCCGCGCCGAGTGCGGTGGCGACGGCGATCAGCACGAGGCCGGTGACGGTGATGCTCCGTGAGGCGAGTCCGACGGTGGCGGCCAGGGCGATGACCATGCCGGCGATGCCCCAGACGACTCCCGAGCGTGATGTCCGGTGCTGCGAGAGTCCGGCGAGGCTGAGGACGAACAGCAGCGCGGCGACGACGTGGGCGGCCTCTGCGGCCGTGGCGGTGGTCATCCGTGGTCAGCCTTTCGAGAACATGGCGAGCATGCGGCGGGTGACGGCGAAGCCGCCGAAGATGTTGATGCTCGCCAGCAGGATCGCGGCGAACGACAGCACGGTGACGGCGGTGTTCGCGTGGCCGATCTGCAGCAGCGCGCCGACGACGACGATCCCGGAGATCGCGTTGGTGACCGACATCAGCGGGGTGTGCAGCGCGTGGTGCACGTTGCCGATGACGTAGAAGCCGATGACGATCGCCAGGACGAACACCGTGAAGTGGCCGATCAGTTGGTTCGGGAGGAAGGCGGCCACCAGGAACAGGGCGAGCGCTCCGGCGCCGACGAGCGCGTACCCCGACCGTGCGGAGCGTGCTCGCTCGGGCGGTGCGGCGGAGGGCCGGCCGGGTTCGCTCGCCGGGGCGGGGGTGGACGCGGCGGACACCTGCACGGGCGGTGGCGGCCAGGTCTTCTCACCGTCGCGCACCACGGTCATCGACCGCTGCACGACGTCGTCGAAGTCGAGAACGAGGTGGCCGTCCTTGCCCGGGGTCAGGAGTTTCATCAGGTTGACGAGGTTGGTGCCGTACAGCTGCGACGCCTGGGCGGGAAGCCGGCCGGGCAGGTCGGTGTACCCGATGATCGTCACGTCGTTGTCGGTGACGACGGTCCTCCCGGCGACCGTTCCCTCGACGTTGCCGCCCTGTGCCGCGGCCATGTCGACGATCACGCTGCCGGGCCTCATACGCGCCACGTCCTCGGCGGTGACCAGCTTCGGAGCCGGCCGACCGGGAACGAGCGCGGTGGTGATGATGATGTCGACGTCGGCGGCCTGCTCGGCGTACAACTGGGCGGCGAGCCGGTTGTAGTCGTCCGAGGTGGCCTTGGCGTAACCGTCGCTACTGGCCGCCTGCTCCGACCGTACGGCCAGGAACTCCCCGCCCAGCGAGCGCACCTGCTCGGCGACCTCGGGCCGGGGGTCGGTGGCGCGGACCACCGCGCCGAGGCTGCGGGCCGCGCCGATCGCCGCCAGCCCGGCCACACCGGCCCCGGCCACCAGCACCTTGGCCGGCGGTACCTTGCCGGCGGCGGTCACCTGACCGGTGAAGAAGCGGCCGAAGGCGTGCGCGGCCTCGACGACCGCCCGGTATCCGGCGATGTTGGCCATCGAGCTGAGAACGTCCAGGGACTGGGCGCGTGAGATACGGGGGACGGCGTCCATGGCGAGCACGGTGACCGGCCGCCGCGCCAACTCCTCGACCAGCTCCGGGCGAAGTGCGGGCTGGATGAGTGCGATCAGGGTCGCGCCCTCGCGCAGCCGGTCGATCTCCTCGCCGACGGGGCCGTTGACCTTCAGCACGACATCGGCCGGCCAGGGATCACCGAGTCGGGCGCCCGCTTCCTCGTAGGCCGCGTCGGAGAAGCGGGACGGTGCTCCCGCTCCCGGTTCGACGACCACGTCGTACCCGAGTGCGACAAGCCGGCCCACGGTGGCCGGTGTTGCCGCGACCCTGGTCTCGCCCGCGGTGGACTCAGCGGGTATGCCGATCCGCTGGGGTTCCGGTGACACCATTGTCTTCCTCTCCCGTAGTGAGCGTCGCGGTATCGGGCCTGTCTGCCCGGCGCTTGGTGTTCTTGTCCATCCACCGCTGATCGAATCCTTCACCTCGGCCTCGTGCCGGCGCGGACCAACTGCCAGTCCTGGATCTCGACCGTGTCGGCGCGCCGCGGCCGGCGCTGCTGTGCGCGGCGGGAGTTGAGGAAGGTGGTGGTGAGGATGCGGTACAGCCAGGCTTTGAGGTTCGTACCCTGGCGGAACTGGTGGTACGAGGCGTAGGCCCTGGTGCAGGTGTCCTGGACCAGGTCCTCGGCGTCGGCCTGCGCTCAGGATTCGGTCACCGGGGTGACGGGGGTGGCCCGCGTGAAGCGGGGCAGTGCGGCGACGCCGACGGCGAGGAGGGCGACGATGCCCATGTGCACGTACTCCACGGCGGCGAACGCGTGTGAGGCGCCGTGCGGCGCGAGGCCGATGTACACCGTGCCGAGCGTGGCGACGCCGAGCGCGAGCCCGCTCTGCTGCAGGGTGATCAGCGCCCCGCTGCCGATGCCGCCGAGGTGGGCGGGCACGTCGGCGAGCACACTGCGGAACAGACCGGCGAACAGCACCGACTGCCCGGCTCCGGCCAGGGCCATCGGGGCGGCCATGGCCCACAGGTAGACGTGCGGCCAGTCGGCCAGGAGCACCGCGACCAGCCAGGCCAGACCGGCCAGTTGCAGCACGGCACCGGCGGACATCGCGGCGCGTCCGAAACGGGAGAGCAGCCGCGGGGCCACCACCGAGCCGGCGAAGAACAGCAGGGCCATCGGCAGAATCGCCAGACCCCCGTGCAGGGCGTCGGCGTGCAGCCCGTCCTGGACGGTCAGCGCGAAGACGAACATGAACGCCCCGAAGCCGATGCTGAAGGCCAGCACCATCACCAGCCCCCGGGACATCGACGGCAGCCGCAGCAGCGACGGGGGCAGCAGCGGAACCTCCCCGCGCCGCTCCGCACGCTTCTCCACGCCGTAGGTCACGGCTCCCAGGATCACTGCCAGGGCGAGCAGCACCCAGGTCCACCAGGGCCAGCCGAGCGAGTGCCCCTCGGTCAGCGGGACGAGCAGGGTGACGAGCGTCGCGGCGAACAGGACGGTACCCGGCACGTCGACACCGACGGGGTGCTCGGAGCGCGTGCCCGGCACGATACGGGCGGCGACCAGCAGGACCACCAGCCCGATGGGCACGTTGACCAGGAAGATCGGCCGCCAGGAGGTGCCCGCGATGTCCGCGCCGACCAACAGCCCGCCCACCAGTTGACCGACCACGGCGGCGATGCCCGAGGTCGCCCCGTACAGGCCCAGGGCGCGAGCCTTGCGTTCGCCTTCCAGGGCGTGGTGGAAGGTCGCGAGCACCTGCGGCACCAGCAGCGCCGCAGTGGCTCCCTGGACGATCCGGGCGGCGATCAGCACCCCGACGCCCGGTGCGAGGCCGCAGGCCAGGGAGGCCAGGACGAAGCCGACGAGAGCGATCAGGAAGAGCCGTCGGCGGCCGTAGCTGTCGCCCAGTCGGCCGCCCAGGACGAGCAGGGCGGCATACGCCACCCCGTACCCGGCGATCACCAGTTGCAGTGAGGCCGCCGAGGCGTGCAGGGAGGTGTCGATGCTGGGCAGGGCGACGTTCGTGATGAAGAAGTCCATGATCGGCAGGAAGGCGCCTGCCAGGAGGATCAGCACGCCGAACGCTGACAACTCCGCGGCGCGGTGCGGCGGCGCCTGCTGCTTGGTGACGTGTGTGTGCGCTGTGGCCATGACCGGCCTTCCCCGAAGGAGGTGATTGCTTGCGTCGGCAACCATAAACTTGCATGCGCCAGCAATCAATCGACTCGACAGCCCGGGGCGAGAATTTACTTGCGCCAGTAAGTTTTAACTTGCGTGCGCGAGTAAATAACATGTAGAGCTTGACGCATGACCCACAGCGACGAAACCGGCGGACTCGCCGTGGCGCACGAAGCCACCGCGCGCGACCTGCCCACCGCACCACGAAGTCCCGGCGACCGCGATCGCGGCAGGGGACTCCTGCTCGTCCTCGCCCTGCTCACCGCGGTCGGCCCGCTGGCGATCGACATGTACGTGCCGGGCTTCCCGGCGATGAGCGCGTCGCTGCACGCGGGCAGCTCGGCCGTCCAGCTCACCCTGACGGTCTTCCTGGCCGGTGTCGTCGTCGGCCAGCTCGCCATCGGACCGATCAGTGACACCGTCGGACGGCGTGGACCGCTGATCGCCGGCAGCACGGGCTTCGCCGTCACCGCGCTCGCCTGCGCCTTCGCGACCGGCGTCGGCGAGCTCGTGGTCATCCGCTTCGTCCAGGGCGTCACAGCGGCCGCCGGCATGGTGCTCACCCGAGCGGTGATCACCGATCGTTTCCACGGCCATGACGTGCCCCGCCGTATCGCGCTGCTGGGCCAGGTCCTGTGCGTGGCACCCGTGGTGGCGCCGGTCATCGGCGGAGGGATCATGTCGGCATGGTCCTGGCGGGCCGTCTTCCTGGCGCTGTGCTCCATCGGCGTGCTGCTGACAGCCGGAGTGGTCGCCAAGGTGCCGGAGACGCTTCCGCCGCAGCGGCGCCACCGGGGTGGCCCGGCCGGTACCTTCCACGCGATGGGCCGCCTGGCTCGTCACCGCCCCTTCCTGGGCAACACCCTGGTCCTGGCCCTGTCGTCAGCCGCGCTCTTCGCCTACATCAGCGGCTCCAGCTTCGTCTTCGAACGCGTCCACGGCCTCTCCGTCGGCATGTACGCGGTGATCTTCGCCGTCAACTCCGTCGGTCAACTCCTGGCCGGAACCGCCTTCTCCCGACTGGCCCACCACGTGCGGATCAACACGCTTCTCACGCTGTCGGTCGCCGTGGCCACGGCCGGGGCACTGGCCCAGGTCCTGCTCACGATCGGCGTCGGTGAGAACCTCGCCGCCTCCTGGATCACCCAGTTCGTGACACTGACCGCCTTCGGGATCGCCGTCCCGGCCACCATCACCCTCGGCCAGAACCTGGGCCGCACCGCTCCGGGAGCGGCGTCGGCGCTGCTGGGAGGGACGCAGTTCCTGTTCGGCGCGCTCGCGTCCTGCCTGGTCGGACTCTTCGGCGAGACCAGCTCGCTCCCCATGGGCCTGATCATGCTCGTCGCGCTGGCCCTGGCCGTGCTCTGCCTTCTCGTCCTGGTCCGCCCCCGCGAGGGCCACGGCGAGATCGGCGCGCGCTGACCGGCGCGCACTGACCGGCGCGTAATGACCGGCGCGTAATGACCGGACCACTGCCGCACCACGCGCGGCCATGTCCGTTGCCCGGCCCCCGGTCGGCGCGTCTTCCGCCCGACACCGTCGTCGGCATCCGGCACAACCACCACACCATCGAATCGAGAACCATCGTGAAGAACGACACCGAAACCGGCCGCGGCACGACGCGGCGTCAGCTCCTGCGCGGTGCCGCCGTCGGCACCACCGCCGTCGCCGCGCTCTCCCTGCTGCCCGCGGTCGACGCGCGGGCGGACAGCCGGCCGCGCGGCGGCGCACAGTACGTCGACGGGGTCGACGTGGTCCCCGACACCTCGCACACCGACCAGGCCCTGGTCGAGCACGTCCGCGGCTACTTCCAGGCCAAGAGCGACAGGAACCTCGACCGGCAGATGTCCTACTTCTCCCGGGAGCGGTTCACCTACATCGACGCGATCCTCGGCTGGCACTGGTACACCTGGCAGGACATGCGCACGGCACTGGCAGGGTGGTACCCGACGTGGCCGAAGGACAGCAAGTGCTACCCCACCCGGATACTCGGGGACGCCACCAGCGCGATCCTGGTCTTCACCGACACACCCGGCATGTTCGGCCCCGGCCAGGTCCGCAACTTCGGCGCGGTGAACTTCGACCGCCACGGCAGGGTCGAACGCTGGGTCGACTACTGGGACGCCCGGCAGTTCGGGGTGACCGGCTGGCAGCAGGAACAGGAGCCCTCCGCGCAGTGGCCGTCGGACTTCCGGCAGTCCACGGTCGGGGAAACCGCCGCTCCGCTGATGCGCCGCGTCGTCGCGGAGCTCGCCACCGCACTGCGGGCCGGTGACATCCCGGCGGCGATGCGGCTGTTCTCCACGGACGCCGTCTACGAGGACGTACCGGCCCACATCCAGATCACCAGCCGGACCAGCATCCAGACCTTCCTGACCAAGGCCGCCTCCGTACTGCCCTACGTGGGTGCGGGTACGGGCGTGCGTCACGTGCTCGGCAACGACACCGGCGGGGGCTACGAATGGACCGCGGCGAACAGCCCTGTCCCCCGGGGCATCACCGCCCTCGAACTCGACCCCTGGGGCAGGATCGAGCGCCTCACGGCCGTGTGGAACGGGGCGTACGCCGACAACGCCATGCTCACGTCCTTCGCCCAGAAGGCCATCGAGCACTGACGCACTCAGGGGAAGGGGAGGGGCCGGAGCCGGCGCGGACCCTCCCCACCCCTACGTCCTTGCCCGCCGAGGCGCCGGTGCCCTGAGACCCGGGTCAGGCACCCTGCGCGATGCGCTGGAACGCGACGGCGAGCTTGCCGAGGTCGATCCCGTCGAGCTGGTCGAAGAAGCGCCGGCGGACGCTGGCCACGTGCACGGGCACGGCCTCCTCCAGGCGCGCCAGGCCGGCTTCGGTCAGGACGGCGTTGAACGAGCGTGCGTCGTGGACGGACTGCTGCCGCCCGACAAGCCCCTCGGCCTCGAGGCGTTTGACGGTACGCCCGATCGCCGAGGCCGACTGTTGGCACAGTTCGGCCAGGTCGCTCAGTCGCATGGTCCGCTCGGGCGCCTCGGAGAGGAACATGAGCGCAATGTATTCGGTATGGCTCAGCCGCTGGAACCTCTGCAGGTCGTCGTCGAAGGACCGCATCAGCGCCGCCATCGCCGGGCGGAGCGCCCGGAGCAGGTTCCGTTCTTCTTCGGTCAGGGGGGCGGCTTCGTCGTCGCGCATGCGTCCGAGCATAGACATGCTTACTAGCGCAAGCAAGCTTGAGCTGGGCAGCACCTCGCGTCAGGCGGTCTCCGGCATCGTCGCCCAGCGCCACTGGGTGAACTGCTCCAGGTTGGCGGTGCCACCGATGCGGGAGCCGTTGCCCGACTCCCCCATACCGCCGAAGGGCGCGTTCGCGGCGTCCTTGGCGGTCACGTCGTTGATGTGCACCATGCCCGTACGCACCTGTCCGGCGAGGGCGGTGGCTCTCGGCAACGAACGGGAGTGAACGGCCGCCGCCAGGCCGTACTCGGTGTCGTTGGCGATCTCGATGGCCTCGGTGTCGGTGTGGAAGGCGATGACGGGGGCGACCGGCCCGAAGATCTCCTCGCTGAAGGCGGGCATGGTGCGCTCGACATGGTCCAGGACGGTCGGCGGGTAGAACAGTCCCTCACGGCGTCCGCCCACCAGCACCCGCGCGCCGGCGGCCACGCTCTCGTCCACGATGCGCTCGATCCTCGCGGCCTGGCGCTCGCTGATCACGGGGCCGAGGGCCACACCGTCCTCGCGGGGGTCGCCGACCCGCAGCGCCCTGGCGTGCCCGATCAGCGCCTCGGTGTACGACTCCACGAGGCCGTCGTGCACCAGATGGCGTCCGGCGGCGACGCATGCCTGCCCCTGATAACCGAAGGTGCTCAGCGCGCCGGCCGCCGCGGCGGCGTCGACGTCCGCGTCGTCCAGTACGACGATCGAGTTCTTGCCGCCCAGTTCCAGGGCGACCCGCTTGAGCCTGTCACCGGCGGCGCGGGCGACTGCACGCCCGGCCTGCACGGAGCCGGTGAACGCGACCATGGCGACATGGGGATCGGCCACGACGGCCTCACCGGTCCCAGGACCTCCGGGCAGGACATGGAGCAGCCCCTCGGGCAGTCCCGCCTCCTCGAACAGCTGCGCCACGACGACGCCACCGGACACCGGCGTGTGCGGATCGGGTTTGAGCAGGACGGCGTTGCCCAGCACAAGGGCGGGCGCGAGGGCGCGCATGGCGAAGAGCAGGGGCGCGTTCCAGGGGTTGATGACACCCACCACCCCGAGCGGCACCCGCCACGCATGGCTGGCCCGGCCGGGTACGGGCGAGCTGAGGATCTCCCCGAGGGGCAGCGACGCCATCCCGGCGGCCTGCGCCAGCTGACTGAGTCCGGCCGCGATCTCGTAGTCGCCCTTCGCCGGGACACCTCCGGACTCCCTGACGGTCCACTCGCGGATCGCACCGCTGTTGTCCCGCAGTACCCCGGCGGCCCGGAGCAGGACCTCGGCTCGCTCGGCGGGTGCCATCGCGGCCCAGCCCTGCTGAGCGCGGGCGGCCAGCGCACCGGACCGGGCGACATCACCGGGCGACGCCACGCCCACCTCCGCCAGCCGCGCTCCCGTGGCGGGTTCGTGGACCGGCTGTGTCCCTCCCCCTGACTGCCGCCAGCCGCCGCTGTAGATCTTCCCGGTCCACTCGGCCGCGGCCGGCCATGCCTCCCGACCGGTGGCAGTCATGGCACACCCTTCCTGCCAAATGCCTGCCAGACGTACTGACAGCTTTCTTCATCTACATCATGATTAATCCTATATGTTCAGCCGTTGCGCCGATCGGTTGCTCCTGGCGGAGCTCGGGCGCACGGTGGAAAGACCGAGGCGAGGGCGGATGAGCGCGATGACGGGTTCTGATGCCGCCGGCGACGACCGGGAGGCGCGGCGGCCGAACGACCCCGTCGACGAGGCCGCCACTGCCCGTGCCACGGTGGATACGCACGGCATCGTGACCGGGTGGAGCAAGGGAGCACGGCGGCTGCTCGGATACCGGCCCGCAGAGGTCGTCGGCCGGTCCGCGACATGGCTGCTCGACGGGGAGGCGCCCACGCGGGACCTGCGGTCCCTGCCACATGTGCCGAGGTGGAACGGGGCAGTGAAGCTACGGCACCGGGACGGCCACCGCCTCACGGTGAACCTGCTGGCACACCGCCGGAAACCGGACGGCGAGGACATGGGGACCGGCGAGTGGTTGCTGGTCTCCGCCCTGGCCCGCCCGGTGTCCCCGGCCCAGGACGACGCGCTCCTGATGTGGGCGTTCGCCCGGGCCCCGTCCGCGACGGCGCTCTACGACACCGGCCTGCGGCTGCGGCGGGCGAACGCGGACATGGAGCGTGTGATCGGCCTGCCCGAAGCGGCGATGCGGGGACTGCGCGTGTCGGAGATCGTGGTGGACCCGGAGGGCGACCGGGCGGAGCAGTGCATGCGCCAGGCGCTGGAGACCGGCGAACAGCAGTATCTGCAACAGACCCTGCATCTGGTCGGTCACGCCCGCGAGAGCATCTGGACCACGTCGTTCACCCCCGTGCCGGACGCCGAGGGAACCGTACGGGGAGTGCTCCTGTCCGCCCACGACATGACCGAGGAACACCTGGCGCGGGCGCGTCTGGCCCTGCTCAACGACGCCAGCGTCCGCATCGGCAGCACCCTGGACCTCGCCCGTACCGCGCAGGAACTCGCCGACGTGGCCATCCCCCGCTTCGCGGACTTCGTCACCGTCGACCTCCTCCCCGCCATCGAAGGCGGCGACGATCCACCCACCGGACCGCCGCCCAGCCCCGTCGTGCTGCGCCGGGTCGCCAACCAGTCCGTCCTGGAGGGCTGCCCCGAGGCGGTGGTCGAGTACGGAGCACTCGCCACCTACCCGGACGAGTCGCCCGCGGCCGAGTGCCTGGCCGCCGACCGCCCGCTGATCCGCAAGGTGACCGAACCCGCCATAGACAAGTGGGCGAGCGAGGTCCCGGACCGGGCCGACAGGGTGCGGCGCTACGGCTTCCACTCGGTGCTCGCCGTACCGATGCGCGCCCGAGGCATCACCCTCGGCGTGGCCACCTTCTCCCGCCACCAACGCCCGGAGCCCTTCGAGCAGGACGACCTGCTGCTGGCCGAGGAGATCACCGCGAGGGCCGCCGTCTGCATCGACAACGCCCGCCGCTACACCCGTGAGCGTCACACCTCCCTCACCCTGCAGAGCAGTCTCCTGCCGCAGCGGCTGCCCCCGCAGGCGGCCGTCGAGGTCGCCTCCCGCTATCTGCCCGCCAGTACGCAGGCCGGCGTCGGCGGTGACTGGTTCGACGTGATCCCCCTGTCCGGTGCCCGGGTGGCGCTCGTCGTCGGCGACGTCGTCGGCCACGGCGTCCAGGCGTCGGCCACCATGGGACGGCTGCGCACCGCCGTACGTACCCTGGCCGATGTCGATCTCCCGCCCGACGAACTCCTGACCCACTTGGACGACCTCGTCATCCACCTGTCCGCCGAGGCCGAACGATCGGCGGACACCGACGGCGGCTTCGGCGCCACCTGCCTGTACGCGGTCTACGACCCGGTCTCCCGGCGATGCACCCTGGCCCGGGCCGGCCACCCGCTGCCCGCGCTGACGACCCCGGACGGGACGGTGGAGTTCCTCGACGTACCCGCCGGCCCGCCGCTGGGGCTGGGGGGCCTGCCGTTCGAGGCCACCGAGATCGAGTTGCCCGAGGGAAGTGTCCTCACGCTGTACACGGACGGTCTCGTCGAGTTCCGTGGCCGCGACATCGACGAGGGCCTCGATGCCCTGTGCGCGGCCCTGGCCCGGCGGACCTCGTCATTGGAGGACACCTGCGACACCGTGCTGCGGACGCTTCTCCCGGAGCGCCCCGCCGACGACGTGGCAGTGCTCATGGCCCGCACCCGCGCTCTGGACGCCGCTCATGTCGCCACCTGGGACGTGCCGTCCGACCCCGCCGCGGTCGCCGAGGCACGCAAGAACGCCTGCCGTCAGCTGGACGTCTGGGGCATGGACGAGACCGCCTTCGTCACCGAACTGATCGTCAGTGAACTGGTCACCAACGCCATACGGTACGGGGGAGCCCCCATCCAGCTCCGGCTGATCCGCGACCGCAACCTGATCTGTGAGGTCTCCGACGCCAGCAGCACCGCCCCCCACCTGCGCCGGGCCCGCACGTTCGACGAAGGCGGCCGCGGACTCCTCCTGGTCGCCCAGCTCACGCTGAGCTGGGGCACCCGCAACACCTACACCGGCAAGACGATCTGGGCCGAGCAGGAACTGCCCGCCTCCCCGTGAACATCCGCCGGTCAGTCCTCGTCAGTCCTCGTCAGTCCTCGCCTTCGAGGTTCCCCTCCGTCTCCAGGTACACCTGCCGCAGCCCCTCCAGCACCGCCGGATCGGGCTTCTCCCACATCCCACGCGACTCCGCCTCCAGCAGCCGTTCGGCGATGCCGTGCAGGGCCCAGGGGTTGGCCTGTTGCAGGAACTCCCGGTTGGCGGGGTCCAGGACGTAGGTCTCGGTGAGCTTGTCGTACATCCAGTCGGCGACCACACCGGTCGTGGCGTCGTAGCCGAAGAGGTAGTCGACGGTGGCGGCGAGTTCGAAGGCGCCCTTGTAGCCGTGGCGGCGCATCGCCTCGATCCACCTGGGGTTGACGACGCGGGCGCGGAAGACGCGGGAGGTCTCCTCGACGAGGGTGCGGGTGCGGACCGTCTCGGGGCGGGTGGAGTCGCCGATGTACGCCTCGGGGGCGGTGCCGCGCAGCGCCCGGACCGTCGCCACCATGCCGCCGTGGTACTGGAAGTAGTCGTCGGAGTCGGCGATGTCGTGCTCGCGCGTGTCCGTGTTCTTGGCGGCGACCTCGATCCGCTGGTACGCCGTCTCCATCTCCTCGCGGGCCGGGCGGCCGTCGAGTTCGCGGCCGTAGGCGTAGCCGCCCCAGACCGTGTAGACCTCGGCGAGGTCGGCGTCGGTGCGCCAGTCGCGGGAGTCGATGAGCTGGAGCAGACCGGCGCCGTACGTGCCGGGGCGGGAGCCGAAGATGCGGGTGGTGGCGCGGCGTTCGTCGCCGTGGGCCGCGAGGTCGGCCTGAACGTGGGTGCGTACGTGGTTGGCCTCGGCCGGTTCGTCCAGGGAGGCCGCCAGGCGTACGGCGTCGTCCAGCAGCCCGATCGTGTGCGGGAACGCGTCCCGGAAGAAGCCGGAGATCCGCAGGGTGACGTCGATGCGGGGACGGCCCAACTCCTCGTACGGGACAGGCTCCAGGCCCGTCACCCGGCGCGAGGCGTCGTCCCAGACCGGGCGCACCCCGAGCAGGGCCAGCGCCTCCGCCACGTCGTCGCCCGCCGTGCGCATGGCACTCGTGCCCCACAGGGACAGACCGACGGACGTGGGCCAGTCGCCGTTGTCCGTGCGGTAGCGCTCCAGGAGTGAGTCGGCGAGGGCCTGGCCGGTCTCCCACGCCAGACGGGAGGGGACGGCCTTGGGGTCGACGGAGTAGAAGTTGCGGCCGGTCGGCAGGACGTTCACGAGACCCCGCAGAGGTGATCCCGAGGGGCCCGCCGGGACGAAGCCGCCGGCCAGCGCGTGGACGGTGTGGTCGAGTTCGGCGGTGGTCGCGGCCAGCCGCGGGACGACCTCGCGGGCGGCGAACTCCAGGATGGCGGCGACCTGTTCGCCGTGCTCGGTGGGGACGGCGGCCGGGTCCCAGTCCGCGTCCTCCATCGCCTGGACCAGGGCGCGGGCCCTGTCCTCCGCCTCGTCGGCCGTCGTTCGGGTAGCCGCGGACTCGTCGAGGCCGAGGGCCTCCCGCAGACCGGGCAGGGCGGTGGCGCCGCCCCAGATCTGGCGGGCGCGGAGGATGGCGAGGACCAGGTTGACCCGGTCGGCGCCCTGCGGCGGGTTGCCGAGGACGTGCAGGCCGTCGCGGATCTGGGCGTCCTTGACCTCGCAGAGCCAGCCGTCGACGTGGAGGAGGAAGTCGTCGAAGCCGTCGTCGTCGGGGCGGTCGTCCATGCCGAGGTCGTGGTCGAGCTTGGCAGCCTGGATGAGGGTCCAGATCTGGGCGCGGATCGCCGGGAGCTTGGCCGGGTCCATGGAGGAGATCTGGGCGTACTCGTCGAGGAGTTGCTCCAGGCGCGCGATGTCGCCGTACGAGTCGGCGCGGGCCATCGGCGGGACCAGGTGGTCGACGAGGGTGGCGTGGACGCGGCGCTTGGCCTGGGTGCCCTCGCCGGGGTCGTTGACCAGGAAGGGGTAGATCAGGGGGAGGTCGCCGAGGGCGGCGTCGGGGCCGCAGGCGGCGGACAGGCCCGCGTTCTTGCCGGGCAGCCACTCCAGGTTGCCGTGCTTGCCGAGGTGGATCATCGCGTCCGCGCCGAACCCGCCGTCTTCCGCCCCGGCCGCGATCCAGCGGTAGGCGGCCAGGTAGTGGTGGG
>NZ_VJZC01000218.1 GCF_009377185.1 Streptomyces spongiae | reverse complement strand
TATCTGGCGTTGATTTTTGGCACGCTGTTGAGTTCTCAAGGAACGGACGCTTCCTTTGTACTCACCCGAGAGACTCTCTCGTGGCTTTCCTCCGGGCGCTTCCCTTCGGTGTTTCCGACTCTATCAGATCCTTTCGGACCCGATTCCCGGTCGGCGGGGTTTTCGTCGGCGGGTTTCCCTTTCGACATCCACTACGTTAGCCGATTCCCTCGGGAAACTCATAATCGAGTTCGTCGGGCACCGAATTCAGGCATGCGGGCACGCTGAATTCGCCCCTGCTGAGGGGGAACCTAGGTAGTGGGTTGGCCGCCTCCGGCTGCTGACCAAACGCAGTACCCGGTTCAAGCGGCTCGGGCTACATTACGGATCCTGCGGGGACGCGTCAAGTTCGGCGGCGGGGGGCATGGGCCCGATACGGGCTCACCGTGGGGTCATTGGCGATCCAGTAGCGCCAGGGGTGGACGCCTCCGTCACCCGCGACTCCGGTGCGGGGGCCGCTGCGTACCTGGTCGGGGGCGACAGGGGTGCCGGTCAGGAGGGCGAAGGGGTTGTCGGGGCCGGCACAGGCGTCCGCGCCGTCGAGGGCCCGGTCCACGCCCAGGGCCGTGGCCAGGCGGGCCGGGCCTTTGGCCAGTTCCTTGTCGTTGCGGGCCGAGAGTCGGCGTCTGCGGGTGTGCTCGGCGCCCACTATGACTTCGCCGGCCCGGAGCAGAACCGCGCTTGCCTGGTCCTCCGGACCGCACACCAGGTTCATGCAGTGCCACATCCCGTAGGTGAAGTAGACGTACACGTGGCCGGGCGGGCCGAACATCACGCCGTTGCGGGGTGTGCGCCCGCGATAGGCGTGGGAGCCGGGGTCGTTCTCGCCGTCGTACGCCTCGACCTCGGTGAGACGGAGTTCGATCGGACCGTCCGGTGTGGTGTGGACGAGGACACGGCCCAGGAGGTCCGGTGCGACCTCGAGGACGGGTCGGTCGAAGAACTCCCGGGTGAGGGGCGTACGGTCGGGGGTCGCGATCATGGCGTACGAGCGTAGTCCAGACGGGTTTGTTCCGATGGGTGGTCGGGCGGCGTCCGGCTTGGAAGGGTGAGGGCGCGGAACCGGTCACGGCTGGATCGCGTTTGTAGGGATCAAGGATCTGTACGGACAGGGCTTCACAAACAGCACAGGCGTTGCCTGGGGAGGAAGAGACATGGGGTTCAAGCGGCTGCTCGCGAGCCTGGGAGCCGGTGGTGCTTCGGTCGAGACGGTGCTGACCGAGGTCAACGTCGTTCCGGGTGGCGTCGTCCAGGGCGAGGTGCGTATCCAGGGCGGCTCGGTGGACCAGCAGATCGAAGGGCTGTCGGTCGGGCTGCAGGCCAAGGTCGAGGTGGAGAGCCAGGACCAGGAGTACAAGCAGGACATCGAGTTCACGAAGGTGCGGCTCGGTGGGGCTTTCGAGCTGAAGGCCGAGGCGGTCCACGCGGTGCCGTTCGGTCTGGAGATCCCGTGGGAGACGCCGATCACGATGATCGACGGTCAGGCACTGCGCGGGATGAACATCGGTGTGACGACCGAGCTGGAGATCGCGCGGGCCGTCGACTCCGGTGACCTGGACCCGGTCAACGTGCACCCGCTGCCGGCGCAGCAGGCGATCCTGGACGCCTTCATCCAGCTGGGCTTCCGTTTCAAGAACGCGGACCTGGAGCGCGGTCGCATCCGGGGTACGCGGCAGAATCTGCCGTTCTACCAGGAGATCGAGTTCTTCCCGCCGCAGCAGTACCGCGGGCTGAACCAGGTCGAGCTCAGCTTCGTCGCGGACCAGAACGAGATGGACGTCGTGCTGGAGATGGACAAGAAGCCGGGTCTGTTCAGCGAGGGCAGCGACACCTTCCGCTCCTTCAAGGTGGGGCTGAACGGCTACCAGCAGACCGACTGGGCGGCCTACCTGAACCAGTGGCTGTCCGAGGTCGGCAGCAAGCGCAACTGGTTCTAGGCTCGTCTGCGAGCGATTCCAACCCACCAGGAGGTACCGAGGTGACCGAGCCCAACAGGCCGCCGCTTCCCCATGACTTCCATCCTGTCGTGCCGTCGTTCACGGTCACGAGCAAGGACGTCGAGCCGGGAGCGACACTGCAGGACGCTCAGGTCTACGCGGAGGGGAACACTTCGCCGCAGCTGCGCTGGGAGGGATTCCCGCCGGAGACCAAGAGTTTCGCCGTGACGTGCTACGACCCCGATGCACCGACGGGAAGCGGGTTCTGGCACTGGGTGCTGTTCGACATTCCGGCTTCGGTGACGGAGTTGCCGTTGGGTGCGGGCACGGGCACGTTCGACGGGCTGCCGGATGGCGCGGTGCACGCGCGCAACGACTACGGGACGAAGGACTTCGGTGGTGCCGCACCGCCGCCCGGGGATCCGGCGCACCGCTATGTCTTCACGGTGTACGCCGTGGATCAGGAGAAGCTCGGCCCGGACTCGGATGCCTCGCCCGCGGTGGTGGGGTTCAATCTGCGGTTCCACACGCTGGCGCGAGCTCAGCTGATCGGTGAGTACCAGGCTGTCGCCGACAGCTGAGCTGATGAGGATCACCGCATACTGACGTTCATTGAACGTTTGCCCGCCTCTGGTCTTGGAATTGATCAGAGGCGGGCATTTTTTATTGCGTTGTCCATCTCGGCGTGCCCGGCCAGAGTTGATCCAAGCCCGCCAGGGGGTGGGCCGATTGCACGGGAGGTGGGCTGGAATGCGGGACACGCTGGTGCTGAACGCGAGCTTCGAGCCGCTGTCGACGGTGACGCTGAACCGCGCCGTCGTGCTGGTGCTGCAGGACAAGGCCGTCGTGGAGCAGGCCCACCCCGAACTGCGTATGCGCGGCGCCGCGGTCGACATACCGGCGCCCCGGGTGATCAGACTCTGCAGGTACGTACGGGTGCCGTTCCGAAGACAAGCTCCGTGGTCGAGGCGGGGTGTCCTGGTGCGCGACCGGCACAGGTGCGCGTACTGCGGCAGGCGGGCGACGACCGTGGACCATGTGGTGCCGCGGTCGCGGGGCGGCGGGGACACCTGGCTGAACACGGTGGCGTCGTGCGCGGAGGACAACCACCGCAAGGCGGACCGTACGCCGGAGCAGGCGGGTATGCCGCTGCTGCGGCAGCCGTTCGAGCCGACGCCGGCCGATGCGATGTTGCTGGCGCTGGGACGGGACGACGTTGAGGCGTTGCCGGAGTGGTTGGCTCAGCCTGCGGCGTAGGAGTTCGTAACGGTTGTTGGGGAACTGCGGGCCAGCCGTGGCTGGTCGCGCAGTTCCCCGCGCCCCTATCGGGGCGCGTCCCCCTCAGTCCGTGATCGACGGCTTCTCTCGGCGTTCCGTGCCCGTGGCCTGGCCGGGGACGGGGCCCGGGGCGCTTGGACCGCCGCCGAAGTTGCCGAAGGCGCCGGAGAGGCCCTTGAGGGCGTCGCCGATCTCGCTGGGGACGATCCAGAGCTTGTTGGCGTCGCCCTCGGCGATCTTCGGGAGCATCTGCAGGTACTGGTACGAGAGCAGCTTCTGGTCCGGGTCTCCGGCGTGGATGGACTCGAAGACCGTACGGATCGCCTGGGCTTCGCCCTCTGCCTTGAGGGCCGCGGCCTTGGCCTCGCCCTCGGCGCGCAGGATCGCGGACTGCTTCTCACCCTCGGCGGTGAGGATCTGCGACTGGCGGATACCTTCGGCGGTGAGGATCGCGGCGCGCTTGTCGCGGTCGGCGCGCATCTGCTTCTCCATCGAGTCCTGGATGGAGGTCGGGGGCTCGATGGCCTTGAGCTCGACGCGGTTGACGCGGATGCCCCACTTGCCGGTGGCCTCGTCGAGGACTCCGCGCAGGGCCGCGTTGATCTCCTCGCGGGAGGTCAGGGTCCGCTCCAGGTCCATGCCACCGATGATGTTGCGGAGGGTGGTGACGGTGAGCTGCTCGATCGCCTGGATGTAGCTGGCGACTTCGTATGTGGCGGCTCGCGCGTCGGTCACCTGGTAGTAGATGACCGTGTCGATGTTCACCACCAGGTTGTCCTGGGTGATCACCGGCTGCGGCGGGAACGGAACGACCTGTTCCCGCAGGTCGATGCGGTTGCGGATGGTGTCGATGAACGGGACCACGATGTTCAGGCCCGCGTTCAGTGTCCGCGTGTAACGGCCGAAGCGCTCGACGATGGCGGCGCTGGCCTGTGGGATCACCTGGATGGTCTTGATCAAGGCGATGAAGACCAACACCACCAGAATGATCAGGACGATGACGACCGGTCCCATCGTGGCTCCCCGTACCCTTCTCCGCTTCGGCGCTTCGGGAGGATCTTATGCCTGTTGAAGATCTTGCTGGTCGAGTCTGACAGAACACAGACTCGCAGATGGGGCGTTCGGCGCAGTTCTGCCACGGAAGATCACAGGATGATCGCCGTAGCCCCTTCTATGTCCACGACGTCCACTTCCTGGCCTACCTCGTAGGTCTGCGCGGCGTCGAGAGCGCGTGCGGACCAGACCTCTCCGGCGAGCTTGATTCGGCCACCTCTGCCGTCGACCCGCTCCAGTACGACGGCGTGTTTGCCCTTCAACGCGTCGATCCCGGTGGCGAGTTGGGGTCGCTGGGAGCGGTGCCGGGTCGCGATGGGGCGTACGACGGCGATGAGGGCTGTCGAGACGACGGCGAACACGACCACTTGGACCACGACATCGCCTCCGAGCCCCGCGGTCACTGCGCCGGCGACGGCGCCCACGGCGAGCATGCCCAGCTCCGGCATCGCGGTCACGACGAGCGCGACCCCGAGCCCGGCTGCGCCTACCAGCCACCACACCCATGCGTCGATGCTGTCCACACCGTCATGGTAGGACCGCGATGGTTCTGCCGACAGGGCGCGTGATCAAGTTGAGTCCACCCGGCCCGTGTTGTGGGGCCGGGTCGACCAACTCTCGGGCGAAGGAGAGACCTTGGCCGTCAGCTCAGCGGCAGGCCCTGGGCGGTCCAGCGGTCGCCGACCTGCTCGACGACCAGCGGGAGGCCGAAGCAGAGGGAGAGGTTGCGCGAGGTGAGCTCCAGCTCCAGCGGGCCCGCGGCGAGGACCTTGCCCTGGCGGATCATGAGGACGTGGGTGAAGCCCGGCGGGATCTCCTCGACATGGTGCGTGACCATGATCATGGAGGGCGCGATCGGGTCGCGGGCCAGGCGGCCGAGACGGCGCACGAGGTCCTCGCGGCCGCCGAGGTCGAGGCCGGCGGCGGGCTCGTCGAGGAGCAGCAGCTCGGGGTCGACCATCAGCGCGCGGCAGATGAGGGTGCGCTTGCGCTCGCCCTCGGAGAGGGTGCCGAACTTGCGGTCCACGTAGTCGGTCATGCCGAGGCGGTCGAGGAAGGCACGGGCGCGCTGCTCGTCGACCTCCTCGTAGTCCTCGTTCCAGGTGGCCGTCATGCCGTAGGCGGCGGTCAGCACGGTCTGCAGGACGGTCTGGCGCTTGGGGAGCTTCTCGGTCATGGCGATGCCGGCCATGCCGATGCGCGGGCGCAGGTCGAAGACGTCGACCTTGCCGAGGGTGTCGCCGAGGATGGTGGCGGTGCCCTTGCTGGGGAAGAGGTAGCTGGAGGCGAGGTTCAGGAGGGTCGTCTTCCCGGCGCCGTTGGGGCCGAGGATGACCCAGCGCTCAAGGCGGGTTGACGCGGCGGCCGAGCAGGGCTGGGCCCGGCTGCGAGCGGGCGACCAGAGGTATGGACGGGTGGGGAGGCACAGCCGGGGCCGAGGCATGCGGACCAGGGCAGACACGAGCCCCTCCCGGGCCAGTTCCGCCGGCCCAGCACGCCGCGGCACAGCCGCCGGCTTCCCGCACCGCCGCACCGCCGCATTGGAGCACCGGAGCACCACCACACCGGACCAGGACGGCCAGGACCTCACCAGGCGCACCCGACCCACAACCCGCCTGGCTCTGACAGCTCATGCAGCGCAGCGCAACGCAGCGCAGTGCAACGCAAGCGGCCCGGTCCACGGAAACCGTGGACCGGGCCGTCTGCCGATCATGTGGGCGATACTGGGATCGAACCAGTGACCTCTTCGGTGTGAACGAAGCGCTCTCCCGCTGAGCTAATCGCCCGGGCGCAGGAAGAAGATTACCCCATGTCAGGGGATGCCTCCGACCACTACCGACCGGAGGAGCGCCGGGTCGCCGGCGGCTCACTGGTCCTTGATGTTCCAGGGCATCTCGAAGCCGAATTTCCAGAGGTAGATGCCGACCAGCACAGCCACGATCACGAGGCCGATCGTCGTCAGGATGATGTTGCGGCGCCGCACCCGGGGGTCGAGTGCCCGCTGGGCCGCCTCGGTCACCTTGCGCTTCGTCCAGCGGAGCACGAGCTGCGCCCAGACGAACTCGGTCGCCCAGATCGCCATGCCACCGAAGATCACCACCCAGCCGGGACCGGGCAACGGCAGCATGATCACCCCCGCCACCACCACCGCGAGCCCCAGGATGAAGACACCCACCTGCCAGCTCAGGTGAAGCATCCGCCGCGCCTTGATGAATTGCGGCGCACGCGACCCGAGAGCCGCCTCCTCGCCCGCCTTCGCGTCAGCCTGACTCTCGGGCGTGCCGGTCGTGCCGCTCTTCGCTCCGTCGGCCGCCACTGCGGCCTCCCCCGCGTCGTGACTCCCCGTATTCATACGACCAAACCCTACCCGAGAGAAACCGGTCACCGGAATGGTCGTACCCGACGAACGCACCCTCGGCCGGATGAGCTACCAAAAGCCATGCAAAACACTCAGAGGGGTTTACAACGGCACCGTAGGTGGCATGTCGATTTCGCCGACGTGCGAATCCCCGAGCGCACACTGAGCGAAAGGCCCTGGCGCTTATGAACACCACGGTCAGCTGCGAGCTGCACCTGCGCCTCGTTGTGTCGAGCGAGTCCTCACTGCCAGTTCCCGCGGGACTGCGGTATGACACGGCCGACCCCTACGCCGTGCACGCCACCTTCCACACCGGAGCCGAGGAGACCGTCGAGTGGGTGTTCGCCCGCGACCTCCTCGCCGAGGGGCTCCACCGGCCCACCGGCACCGGCGACGTCCGCGTCTGGCCGTCCCGGAGCCACGGTCAGGGCGTCGTCTGCATCGCCCTGAGCTCTCCGGAGGGCGAGGCCCTGCTCGAGGCCCCGGCGCGGGCCCTGGAATCGTTCCTGAAGCGGACGGACGCCGCCGTGCCTCCCGGCACGGAGCACCGGCACTTCGACCTCGATCAGGAGCTCTCGCACATTCTGGCGGAAAGCTAGGGCGAGGCTCCCACCCAGCTGCCCGGCGCCGTCCACTCGGGGAGACGGCTCGGGCCAGGACAACCGCATTGGGCACAACCGCATTGGGCACGCACCGACGCCGTCGCCGCGGACCTCCGCACGGCGGTGCCGGTGCGTCCTTGCGGGTATCGGTTTCGCGACGTGTACGGGTACGGGTACGGCGTGGACGGGGTCACCGTACGTACCGAATCTCACGCAGAGCGTCGGCCTGGGTGCCGGTCTGATGATCGAATGGAAGAGGTCCGTGTCGGGCCCCGTCGGGGTGGGCCCGCTCGGGCCGGGTGGACCATGCGTGTCCATGCCTGGTGAGAGACACGTGGGTGTGACGGGGGCGCCCACGTACCGGACGGCGTACCGGGCGTGTTCCGGACGTCACGGCGCTGCTCCAGGCTCGTTCCGTGCCGGTCGAACAGGCCGTCGAGCCATTACCATCGGCCAGCATCGGCGGGCGCCCCGCCCGACCTCCAGGCCAGGGAGCGAAACGTGCTGATCACCCACGACACCCGGTGCGCCCTCGACACCGTGGTGGATCTGGTGAACACCGCGCCGGACGACGACACCACGACGGACGGGCTCGTGGATGTACCGGCCCTCGGCGATTTCGTACGAAGGCACGACATCAGCGACGTCGGGGTGCTGTCCGAGCTCGATCTCGCCGCGGTGCGCAAGGTCCGGGGCCGGTTCACCGAGGTCTTCGCGGCCGCCGACGTGCACTCGGCTGCCGGGGTCATCAACGACCTGGTCGCCGCGGCGGGCACCACCCCGCGGCTGACCGACCACGACGGTTACGACTGGCACGTGCACTACTTCGCACCCGGTGCCTCCGTCGCCGACCACCTCGCGGCCGACTGCGGGATGGCGCTCGCCTTCTTCGTGGTCGCCGGGGAGCAGGAACGGCTGCGGCGCTGCGAGGCGCCCGACTGCCGTCGCGCCTTCGTCGATCTCTCCCGCAACCGCTCCCGCCGCTACTGCGACAGCCGTACCTGCGGCAACCGCCTCCATGTGGCCGCTTACCGGGCACGCCGCAAGGAGGCCGCGGGCTGAGGGGGGCTCTCTCCTCCGGAGTCCCCGGAGACGGCCGACCGGGTATGCCCGGGCTGACGGAGCCCATGGCGGGTGGCGCCTGGGCTCCGTTTTCGGCTCAGAGCATCAGCAGGTCGTGCAGTGATGCCATGAGCAGCAGACAGCCGATCACCGCAAGGAAGATCATCAGCGGTGGCTGGGAAAGCGCGAAAAGACAACCTCGCCGCTCCTCGGACGGAGCCGCGGTGTCGCTCTGGGTTGTGTCGAGCATCTCGCGGCGATGATTGCGCAGCGGACACCCACACCGCGATCAACACATCCGGAATGACCGGGAGTTCGCCTATATCCTGTTGCGCGGGAGCGATCGTGATCGCTTCCGACCTCTCGGCGGATCCACTGTGTCGTTTCAGTCAGGCCCGCTCATCCGCGATCATCCCGGACCACGGTGGACCGCCATTGCCGTCATATGCCGTGCTTCTTGAGGATGGCCTCGATGTCGCTGAAGTCGTCCCCGGGGTCGGTCGACCCGGCGGCCCGGGGCGTGGTCGTGGGACGGGCGGCCGGGCGGGAACCCTGTCCCAGGGAGGGCGCCGAGGCCGCGGGGGCTATCGCCTCACGCTGTGCGGCCTGGGCGGCCTTGCGCTCCTTGCGGGTCCCACCGCCACCGCCACGCCGCTCCACGGCGCGGGTGGTCGCGAAGAGCAGCCAGGCGGCGCCCAGCACTCCGAAGCCCGCCCAGGCGGTCGGGCTGAAGGCGCTGTCGGCCAGCCACTCGACGACCCCGGTCATCACCAGGCCGATCGGCACGAGTGAGTACGCGGCGATGCGGGCCGCTCTGAGGAAGCGCTTGCGGTAGGCCGTGATCGCGGCGATGCCCAGCCCGGCCGCGGACACGGCGGCACAAACGGTCTCGGCAATCATCCGGTCCTCCATGCGGTGCTCGGTCGGGCAGGGTCGGTTCGTCCCTTCCATCCTGCACCGCCCGGCACCCGGTATGCCATGGTCCGACCCCGACCTCAGGGAGATCTCCGGGTCGTCTCGGGGTCGGCTCCGCCCCTGGTACCAGACACCAGCTACCGGACACCAGACACTTGGCACCCGCTGGCACCCGCTGGTACCCGCCATCGCTGCCGACCTGTTCGCCCCCCGGGAGGGGACGACCCCCCAACCCCACGGCCCTCCGGGCCCTACGTCCCGGATTGGGTCGGCGGCGGACCGGCTGGGAGACTGGGCCCCATGAGCGACTCCTCCCCCGCACGTCCCGCCGTGGTCCTGGACGTCTGGTGTGAACTCCAGTGCCCGGACTGCCGCAGCGCCCTCGACGACATCCGCGCGCTGCGCGCCCGCTACGGCGACCGGCTCGAACTGCGACTGCGGCACTTCCCGCTGGAGAAGCACAAGCACGCCTTCGCCGCCGCCCAGGCCGCCGAGGAGGCCGCGGAGCAGGGCAAGGTGTGGCCGTACGTCGAGGCCGTGCTGGAGCGGGTCGAGGAACTGGGCCGCGAGGGTGAGCCCTTCCTGGTGGAGGTGGCCCGTGAACTCGGCCTCGACGCCGAGGAGTTCGACACCGCGCTGATCGACGGCCGGCACATCCTGATCGTCGACGCCGACCAGGCCGAGGGCAAGGCGATCGGCGTGACGGGCACCCCGACGTACGTCATCGGCGGCGAACGTCTCGACGGCGGCAAGAGTCAGGAGGGACTGCTCCGGCGCATCGAGGAGACCGCCGACCGCCTGCTGGCGGAGGGGACGCCGACGCCGACCGCATAGCCCTCAGGCCCCGGGCCCCCGCGAGGCCGGCGCGCCCCCGACCACCCAGCCGCGCGCGGGCCTCAGAACAGCTCCTTGTACAGGTGGTGCGCCGTCGTCCGGTAACCGAGCGACTCGTAGAGCCGCTCGGCCGGGGAGTTGCCCGCGAAGACGTTGAGCGTCACGCGGTCCTTCCCGGCTACCAGGGCCTGCCGCTCGGCCAGGAGCATCAGGGCTCGGCCGTGCCCCCGCCCGCGGTGCTCCTCATCGACCTCGACGTCCAGCACGTACGCCGTCTCGGGCCACAACCCCAGCCAGAGGTCACCGACCCGCGTTCCCTCGTGTTCCAGAACGCTGATCAGGGTGTTCTCGGTGGCCGGTCCGTCCGGGAGGTACTTCGCGTGCCCCGCGTCCGTCCTGGCGTAGGCCTCGGCGGCAGGCATGCCCTTCTCGATCAGGTCACGGGCGAACTCATCGCGCTTGTGCGCCAGCCAGGGACCGTACTCGGGCTCGGTCACGGGACGGGCGGCACTGCCCGTGGGCAGCTCGCGCGGGGCGCCGACCAGGGGTTTCACCATGTGGCGGCTGCTGGGCACGTACCCGAGGGCCGTGGCGAGCCGGAGGGCGGCGTCCGCGTCGTCCGCCACGGACACCTCGACGCGTCGGCACCCCCAGCCCCGTACCACTTCCTCGGCGGCCAGCGCGGCCACCGTGCCCCGGCCGCGCCTGCGGTCCGGCTCGTCGATGTGCAGGTCCTCGATGCGGGCGACGTCCGGGCCGTACTCCGGCCGCACGACGAGGCGTATGCCGCCCACGGGGCGGCTGTTCACGCACACCCGGTAGTTCCGCGAGCGCGTTCCGTCCGCAGTGTCCTGAAGCGGCTCGGTCGGCCGCAGGGTGGTGGTCATCAGGGGTGTTCTACCCGTACCGCGGCCCTTCGTCATCCGAGAATCACGCGATCCGAGAATCACGCGACCCGGGAAGCACGCGCGGAAGCGGGTCCTCGCCGCCACGGATCCTACGGATCGAGGTCGTTCCCGGCCCGCTCCTCGAAGACCCGCATCGCCTTGGCCGTCACCGGGCCCGGGGCGCCCGGGAGTTCGCGGGAGTCGACCCGGTGCACGGCCTGCACGTCACGCAGGGTCGACGTCAGGAAGACCTCGTCGGCGCGCTCCAGGACGTCCAGCGGCAGATCTGTCTCACGGGCGCCCGTCCAGTGGGCGGTGAGCGCGCGGGTGATGCCCGCCAGGCAGCCGGAAGCGACCGGCGGGGTGTGGATCTCCCCGTCGAGGACCACGAAGACGTTAGAGCCCGTTCCCTCGCACAGCTGCCCGACCGTGTTGGCGAACAGCGCCTCGGACGCGCCCTGTTCGTGCGCGCGGGCCAGTGCGACGACGTTCTCGGCGTACGAGGTGGTCTTCAGCCCCGCGAGGGCGCCGCGCTCGTTACGCGTCCAGGGGACCGTGATCACGGCCGTCGAGTCGGGGCGGCGGCTGGTCTCGCCGAGGGCGACGACGAGGGTGGCGCCGTGGTCACCGCGGTCCGAGCCGAGCGGGGAGACGCCGCCGGTGTAGGTGATGCGCAGGCGACCGAGGGCCATCGGGTTGGCGTCCACGACGGCGGCACACGCGCGGCGCACCTCGTCGAGGTCGGGCTCGGGCAGCCCGAGGCCGCGCGCGGAGCGGGCCAGCCGGTCGAGGTGACGGGTCAGGGCGAACGGGCGCCCGTCGACCGCCTTGACGGTCTCGAAGACGCCGTCACCCACGGTCAGTCCGTGGTCGAGGACGGAGACACGGGCCGCCTCGATGTCCTGCAGCCCACCGTCGAGCCAGATCTTCACGGAACGGTCCTCCCACTCACCTCGTACTCCCCCGACGCTACCGCGAGCAGCCTGGCCGCCTTCAGCTCGGTCTCCCGCCACTCCCCCTCGGGGTCCGACCCCCAGGTGATGCCCGCACCGGTGCCGAACCGCAGCACGCCCTCGGCACGGTCGATCCAGAACGTGCGGATGCCCACGGCCAGCTCCCCGGTGCCCCGGTCCGCGTCGACCCAGCCGATGCCGCCGCAGTACGGGCCGCGCGGCGCCGTCTCCAGGGCGGCGAGGATCCGCAGGGCGCTGGACTTGGGGGCGCCGGTGACGGAGCCGGGCGGGAAGGCGGCGGCCAGGAGTTCGGGCCAGCCCGCTCCGTCGCGCAGTTCGCCGCGCACGGTGGAGACGAGGTGGACCAGGCCCGGGTGCTTCTCGACGACGCACAGGTCGGGGACCGTCACCGAGCCCGTGGCGCAGACCCGTCCGATGTCGTTGCGGACCAGGTCCACGATCATCACGTTCTCGGCGTAGTCCTTCTCCAGCAGGTCCGCCTCCGTGCGTCCGGTGCCCTTGATCGGGCCGGACTCGACGACGCGGCCCGCGCGGCGCAGAAAGAGTTCGGGGGACGCGGTGGCGATCTCCACGCCGTGACCGGGCAGACGAATCGTTCCTGCATACGGTGCCGGGTTGCCGCGCGCCAGCAGCGCGGTCAGCGCGTCCACGTCGGCGCCGGACGCGACGGGCGCGGACATGACCCGGCAGAGGTTCGCCTGGTACACCTCGCCGGCCGCGATGTACTCACGTATGCGCCGCACCCCCTCCGCGTACGCGCCGCGGTCGAGAGACGACGTCCAGTCACCGACACGCGGACCGCGCCACGCCCCCGGCACGGCGGCGGGCACGGGCTCGCGGCGTACGTCACGGAACCGCGCGCAGACCAGACGCCCCTCGTAGTCGGCCGACACGGCCCAGAAGCCGGAGGAGTCCAGGGCCGTCGGATCGCTGGTCACGTCGGCGAGGCCGGTCGCGACGAGGCCGCCGAAGCGGGCGAGAGGAGGCAGGTCGGGCACGCAGCCGAGTCTAGGACGGGCGCCGCGCGGGCCGCCCTGACCAGGTCCTGGACCGGACGTACCGCAGCACGCTGCACAAACGCGTTTTTGTACTGGCACCGGAATCCGCTAGAGTTCAACTCGTCGCCGCGACGCGCAAGCGAAACGGAACCGACAAGCGGACGTAGCTCAGTTGGTAGAGCGCAACCTTGCCAAGGTTGAGGTCGCGAGTTCGAGCCTCGTCGTCCGCTCGAAGGAAACCAGGGGATCTTCCCGAACCCCTGCACTCCTGGTGGAGTGGCCGAGAGGCGAGGCAACGGCCTGCAAAGCCGTCTACACGGGTTCAAATCCCGTCTCCACCTCCAAGGACGATTAGCTCAGCGGGAGAGCGCTTCCCTGACACGGAAGAGGTCACTGGTTCAATCCCAGTATCGTCCACTGGATCTTTCGGCACGTACGCAAGATCACGTACAGCGAGATCCGAACCCGCGCGATTAGCTCAGCGGGAGAGCGCTTCCCTGACACGGAAGAGGTCACTGGTTCAATCCCAGTATCGCGCACGCAGCATCCACGGCCCCCGGGTCGTGGCCCCGAGGACGATTAGCTCAGCGGGAGAGCGCTTCCCTGACACGGAAGAGGTCACTGGTTCAATCCCAGTATCGTCCACACGCCGAAGCCCCCGGCCGTCTCGTACGGCCGGGGGCTTTCTCGTGCGCGGCTCAGCTACGGCGCGTCCGCGGAACTCAGCTGGAGAACAGCATGTGGCCGAAGCTCTTGTGACGCTTGTGGCCGTAGTGACCGTGGTGGCCGCCGTGGCCTCCGTGCGGGGCGCCCCAGGCGGGGGCGGGAGCCGCGGGGTACGCCTGCGGGGCTGCCGGGGGCGGCGGCGCGGGCTGCGCGTACTGGGACTCCAGGCGGGTCAGCGACTCCAGCTCGCCGTAGTCGAGAAATATCCCGCGGCAACCGCTGCACTGCTCGATCTGGACGCCGTTGCGGTTGTACGTGTGCATCGGCGCATGGCACTTCGGACACTGCATGGTTCGACTCAACTCCTCGCCGGTCGGTGCTGCTTCGCGTTTCGCCAGGACAGACACTGCCCGGCTTCAGTCGGTTGCACCCTACTTCGTGGAGCCTTGGGGCAACTCAGGCGGGACGGCGATCATTCGGTCACAGGCGTCGATCACGGCCTGCTGCACCTCGTCCAGGGGTCGGTCCGCCGCGACCGACTTCGCGACGGCCAGGGCCGCCGTCTGCACGGTGAGGGCGCGGGCGGGGACGTCCAGGGCGGGCCAGGGGTCTCCGCTCACCGGGACCGCCGGGCCGCCCTCCTGCCGGTACGCGGTCAGGAACCGCGTCCACTCGTCGGGCGGGAGCAGACCGCAGGCGTACCAGGCTGCCGGGCGGGCCAGGTCCCAGGCGGGGACGCCGACGCCGAGGTCGTCCACGTCGATCAGCCGCCAGGGGCCGGTTCGTGCGGGGTGCCGTACGAGCTGGCCGAGGTGGAGGTCGCCGTGGCACAGGGTCGTGGTGTCCGGCATCGGGGCCTCGTCCCTCGCCCAGGCCGGGAGGGTGGTCCACGCCCGCAGGATCGGCGCGGCGGCCGGGTGGGGGCCGGCCGCGTGGAGGCGGGTGATCGCCCGCGCCGCCTTGGCCGGGCCGCGCATGGGTGGCAGACGGTGTGGTGCGGGCGCCTTGTGCAGGCGGGCGAGGAGTGCGGCCGCCGCCTCCCAGGGGGCGTCTTCGGGGGTCTCGGGGTCCACGGGGGTGCCGTAGGGCCAGAAGGTCACCAGG
>NZ_VJZC01000217.1 GCF_009377185.1 Streptomyces spongiae | reverse complement strand
GCCCCCGGGATGGGACGGGTAGGGGCGGCGGGGGCGAGCACACCCCCCTAGAAACCCGCCGGCTCCGTGTAGACCCCCCACTCCTCCCGGAGGGCATCGCAGATCTCGCCCAGCGTGGCCTCCGCCCGCACCGCGTCGAGCATGGGCCCGATCATGTTCGACCCATCGCGCGCCGCGGCGAGCATCTCGGCGAGCGCACCCCGCACAGCCGCCTCGTCACGACCGGCCTTACGCCCCGCGAGGACCCGCACCTGCTCCCGCTCCACCTCGTGGCTGACCCGCAGGATCTCCAGGTCCCCGGTGACCGACCCGGTGTGGACGTTCACGCCCACGACCCTCTTGTCGCCCTTCTCCAGGGCCTTCTGGTACTGGAAGGCGGACTCGGCGATCTCGCCCGTGAACCAGCCGTCCTCGATCCCGCGCAGGATGCCGGACGTGACCGGCCCGATCGGGTGCTGCCCGTCCGGGTGGGCCCTCAGCCCCCGCTCCTTGATCTGGTCGAAGATCTTCTCCGCGTCCGCCTCGATGCGGTCCGTCAACTGCTCGACGTACCACGAACCACCCAGCGGATCCGCCACGTTGCCGACGCCGGTCTCCTCCATCAGCACCTGCTGCGTGCGCAGGGCGATCTCCGCGGCCTGCTCCGACGGCAGCGCCAACGTCTCGTCCAGCGCGTTCGTGTGCAGCGAGTTCGTCCCGCCCAGCACCGCCGCGAGCGCCTCCACGGCCGTACGGACCACGTTGTTGTACGGCTGCTGCGCGGTGAGCGAGACACCGGCGGTCTGCGTGTGGAAGCGGAGCCACTGCGCCTTCTCCGACCTCGCGCCGTACACGTCCCGCATCCACCGCGCCCAGATCCTGCGCGCCGCACGGAACTTGGCGATCTCCTCGAAGAAGTCCACGTGCGCGTCGAAGAAGAACGACAGGCCGGGCGCGAAGACGTCCACGTCCAGCCCGCGGGACAGGCCCAGCTCCACGTACCCGAAACCGTCCGCCAGCGTGTACGCCAGCTCCTGCGCGGCCGTCGCCCCGGCCTCGCGGATGTGGTAGCCGGAGACCGACAGCGGCTTGTACGCGGGGATGTGGGACGCGCAGTGCTCCATCAGGTCGCCGATGAGGCGCAGATGGGGCTCGGGCTGGAAGAGCCACTCCTTCTGCGCGATGTACTCCTTGAAGATGTCGGTCTGGAGCGTGCCGTTCAACACCGTCGGATCCACGCCCTGGCGCTCGGCGGCCACCAGGTACATGCAGAAGACGGGCACGGCGGGACCGCTGATCGTCATGGACGTCGTGACGTCACCCAGCGGGATGTCCCTGAACAGGACCTCCATGTCGGCCGCCGAGTCGATGGCCACCCCACAGTGCCCGACCTCGCCGAGCGAACGCGGGTCGTCGGAGTCACGGCCCATGAGCGTGGGCATGTCGAACGCCACCGACAGGCCCCCGCCGCCGTTGGCGAGGATCATCTTGTAGCGCTCGTTCGTCTGCTCGGCGTTCCCGAACCCGGCGAACTGCCGGATCGTCCACGTCCGCCCTCGGTAGCCGGTCGGATAGAGCCCGCGCGTGAAGGGGTACTCCCCGGGCCAGCCGATCCGCTCGAAGCCCTCGTAGGCGTCCCCGGGGCGCGGACCGTACACGGGCTCCACGGGGTCACCGGAGAGCGTCGTGAAGTCTGCCTCGCGCTTGCGTGAGGCGTCGTAGCGGGCCTGCCAGCGTCGGCGACCCTCCTCGATGGCGTCAGCGTCCATGCTCCCAATTTACTAGGACGTCCAAGTAAATGTCGACGGGAGACCACGGTGAGCCGCGCCCCAGGGGCCGAAGACCCCCTTAGGGGCGCGGGGAACTGCGCGACCAGCCACAAACGACCCGCAGCCCCCAGACCACGTCAGCCAGGCAGACGCTCAGGCAGCCACAGCCGCACCGTCGGAGACCTTCGCCTCGAGCTCACGGCTGATCCTGCGCTCCACGAAGAACGCCGCCGTCGGAACCGTACCCGCCAGCAGCACCCACAGCTGCTTGCCGACCGGCCACTTCGCCTTGTTGCCCAGGTCGAAGGCACAGACCAGGTACACGACGTACAGCCAGCCGTGCGCGAGGCTGACGACGTACGTGAAGTCCGCGGCCCCGTCCAGTTCGAGCACGTACTTGCCGATCATCCCGAGGGTCAGCAGGATCAGCAGCACACCGGTGACGTAGGCCATGACGCGGTAGCGGGTCAGCACGCTCTTTTTCATGAGGATGAGCGTAACCACCGGTTTCGTACGATCTTCGGGCGCCCCCGCGCCCTGGGGCGGGCCCTACTCCCCCTCGAAGTCGTGCGCCGCCACCCGCAGCGGCCGGAGCATCGCGAAGATCTCCTGGCACTCCTCCGCGTCGTACGCGCCGAGCCCGAAGTCCATCGCCATCAGGTCACGGGTGGCCGCCTCGCAGACCTCGCGGCCCTTGTCGGTGATGGAGGCGAGCGTGCCGCGGCCGTCGTTGGGGTTGGGCCGCTTGTCGACGAGGCCGGACTTCACCAGGCGGTCCACGGTGTTCGTGACCGACGTGGGGTGCACCATGAGCCGCTCTCCGATCTTGGACATCGGCAGCTCACCCTTCTGCGAGAAGGTGAGCAGCACCAGCGCCTCGTAGCGCGCGAAGGTCAGCTCGTACGGCTTGACGACCGCGTCGACCTCGGCGAGCAGGATCTGCTGCGCACGCATGATCGAGGTGATCGCAGCCATGGACGGGGCGTTCCCCCAACGCTGCTTCCAGTGTTCGTCGGCGCGAGCGATGGGGTCGAAGGACAGGCTGAGCGGCTTCGGCACGGCATCGACCTTACCGGCCGGTCATATGGCGGTCAGCCCCGTCTCGCCCTTCGGTCCCGGGCCTTGCGCACCCTTTACCGCGGGCACCGCCGGTGTCGTATCCGAGTCGACCGGGCCCCCTGTGGAACCATGAGCCACCGATCGTCACTGTTTGTCACGGATTATCCATGATGATCACTGATCGCCACTGAATCTCACCGTCCCAGGGAACCGAGGGAGCAGCATGTCCCGGCTGATCCGCACCTTCGCGGCACTCGCGGCGCTCGGACTCACGGCAGGCTGCTCGTCCGGGTCCGGGGACGGCGGGTCGCCCGTCGCCGACGGCACCACCGAGAAGGCCGCCAGGAAGACGAGTCCGGGCCCCGGGTCGCCGTTCTGGGTCGACCCGGCCGGCCCCGCGGCCCGGCAGATCCGGCTGTGGCGGCAGGAGGGCCGGACCGAGGACGCCGAGCTGCTGCGGCGGATCGCGGACCAGCCGGCCGCGCTGTGGCCCGCGGGCGACGACCCGGTCACGGCGATCGGCGAGGCCACACGGGCGGCGGAGCAGGAGGGCCGCACGGCGGTGCTCGTCGCGTACAACATCCCGCACCGCGACTGCGGCCAGCACTCCGCGGGCGGCGCGTACGACGCGGCCACCTACCGCTACTGGATCGACCGGTTCGCCGGCGCCATCGGCGACAGCAGGGCGCTGGTCGTCCTCGAACCGGACGCGGTGGCCCACATCGTGGACGGGTGCACCCCGCGCGAGTACCACAAGGAGCGCGAGCAGTTGCTGAGCGAGGCGGTCGTCCGGCTGAAGCAGCAGCCCCGCACGACCGTGTACCTGGACGCGGGCAACCCGGCCTGGATCCGGGAGCCCTGGAAGCTGGCGGAGCCGCTGCGGCGCGCCGGCATCGCCCAGGCGGACGGCTTCTCCCTCAACGTCTCCAACTTCCAGACGGACGAGGCCACCAAGGCGTACGGACTGCGGCTGTCCGAGGAACTCGGCGGGAAGCACTTCGTGGTCGACAGCAGCCGCAACGGCAACGGCCCGTTGAACGGCGCCCGCGGCACGGCCTGGTGCAACCCGCCGGGCCGCGCGCTGGGCACCCGCCCGACGACCGAGACCGGGGAGCCCGCCCTCGACGCCTATCTGTGGATCAAGCGCCCGGGCGAGTCGGACGGCCAGTGCCGGGGCGGCCCGGCGGCCGGGACGTGGTGGCCGGACTACGCCCTGGGACTGGCCCGCAACTCCAAGGCGTAAAGGTGTGGTGCGAGACCTCCCGGGCCCCCAGGGCCCCATAGCCCCCAGGGCCGCCCTACCCGACCCGGATCCACTTGGCCCGTGACGGCGTGCCCCGCGCGTCCGTCACGAAGAGCATGTACCAGCCGGGCGGGACCAGGGTGCGGTCCTTCGGCACCGTCACCGTGATCGAGTTCCTGGTGCGGGTGAGCCCCAGGGCGATGGACCGCTGTTCCACGTCCGTGGTGTGCGTGACCGCGCTGGGCCGCATCAGTCTGGCCCTGGTGACGCGCTCCGGGTGGCGGGCGCCGAAGGTGGCGCGGCCGTGCCGGTCGGTCTCCCGGGGGCCGTCGCCGAGGACGGGACGGTTCCTGCCGTTCCTGTGGAGCGCGGGCGGGGTGTAGATCTCCATGCGCTGCTCGAAGTGGCCGAGCTTGGTGTTCCGCTGGTCGTCGTAGAGCGGGTCGGAGCCGAACGTGGCGACCCGGCCGTCGGGCAGGAGCACGGCCTCGGAGTGGTAGTTGCGGCCGACCGTGGGCTCGGCGGCGGGCCGGAACGCGTTGCTCCTCGGGTCGTAGAACTGGGCCTTGAGGATGTTGCTGCCGCTGCGGCCTCGGTAGTCCCGGGATCCGTTGGTGGTGAAGACGGAGTCGTCCGGCATGATCACGCTGTTGAGGTAGCGGGTGCCCTGAGGCAGCTCGGGGCCGTCCTCGAACGCGGGGTGGGCCTTCGTCAGGTCGACGACCGCGGTGCGCCGGGACGACTTCTTCGACTCCCCGACGCCTCCGCCGCCGAGGATCATCACCTTCTGGTCCTGGGCGGGCGGCAGGAGCAGGGAGGACGAGGTCTCCGTCCGGTCCGGGTCCTTCAGGCCCGGAACCCGCTCGAACCTGTTGGTCTTCAGGTCCCACAGCCCGGGCACACGGCCCATGGTCGCGGGCCCGTACCCGGCGTTGGACGCGGGGTAGAAGAGCCTGCCTCCCTTGGTGAGGAAGAGGGCGGGGTAGGTCGGGAAGTACCGCTTGGGGCCGGGCTCCCACTTCTTGGTCCTCGGGTCGTAGATCTCGTTGTCGCCGGGGTCGACCACACCGACGTCGTCGAGCCCGGAGACGGCGAGGACGCGCCCGTCCTGCAGCCCCACGAGGGTCGGGTACCAGCGGGCCTTGTCCATGGGGTCGACGGGAACGTACTTCTCGGCCTTCGGATCGAACTCGTATGCCGCCTTGATCCCCTGGAAGTCCTGCTTGTCCATGGTGATCTTCTCGGAGAGGCCGTACGTGTTGGCCGCGGCCCTGCCCCTGAGGCCGACGATCTTGTACTGGGCCTGCTTGGCGGTGACCGATCGCCGCCCCTTCCTGACCGCCTCCACGAACACGCGGGCCTCGCTCGCGATCACCTTCGTCTTCCAGGGCCGCATGACGCCGTCACCGTCGTACGTGACGTCGAAGGTACGCGTGGCCTTCGGCACAGTCACGTCGAACCGGCTGACGTACTCGACGCCGGAGGGCGAGCGGAAGCGGGTCCCCTTCTTCAGCACGACTGCCTGGTCGGGGCTCTCGTTCTTGATCCGCATGCCGCCGCCGGCCCGTTCGACCTCGCCGTCGAGCAGCTCGTACCGGGCGGTGCCGCCGGCCACCAGGAGACGGCCGTCGGGGAGTTGGGCGTGTCCGGCGCAGAAGAAGTCCTCGGGGGTGGGGATCTTCCGGAAGGTGTTCCTCACCGGGTCCCACAGGACGGTGTCGAAGGACCCCTCGTCGAATTTCTTCTGCTCGTTCCCCGACCCGGCGACGATGAGCACCTTGCCGGTGTGCAGGAGGGCCGCGTGGATGGCGTTCGTACGGTACTTCCCGGGGATGTCGACCTGGGACCAGGAGCCGTACTTCGCCTGGTACTCCGGCTGCGCGATCTTCCACTCGTGGTACCTCTCCTGGGCGAAGCCGACCACGGCGGGCGCGTTGAGCCCGATGAGCAACCCGACGCCGCCGATGCCCAGCAGGGTCTTCTTCGTCTTCGCGCGGTTCCTCGTCCGCATGGTCTTCCGCATGGTCTGTCCCAGGGGCTGGTGTGCCATGGCCTACGTCGCTCCTGTCCTGGTGCCGACGACCGTGGTGCCGGGCAGGGCCGCTCCGGGAAGGGACTCGACGGAGACGGCGGTGCCGGGGACGGTGGTCGCGGAGACCGTGGTGCTGGGGACCGTGGTGATGGGGATCGTGATGCTGGGGACGGTGATCGTCTCGGCGGCGGTGCGCGCGGGCGCCGGGCGCTGCGGAGGCTCCGTGGCCGCCAGGGGCTCCGGGACGTGTGCGACGGTGTGCCGCTCCTGCCGTGCGCCGTCCGCCCGGCGGGCCGTGCGCCGTTCACCGGCCCACACCGCGACCGGCGCGAGGGAGATCACCAGCGCGACAACGGCCCAGGTGCGCAGGGCCACATGGCTGTGGTCGAGGAAGATCGAGGCGGCCAGCGAGGAGGCGAGGACTGCCGCCCAGGACAGGTGGACACGGAACGTCAGCAGCCGGTCCGGGCTGGCGTCGTCACCCTTGGGGGTGACGACGAAACGGCAGGGCCGGCGGACCAGGGCGGCGCCGAGGGACCAGAGGTAGATGGGCGCGGAGATCGCCGACATGGCCATCCCGGCGAGACCGCCCGAGCCCTCCGGTTCGTGCGGCGAGACGTTGTGCCGCCGGTTCCACAGGTAGAGCCCGACCTGGAGGGCGGCGGCGTCGCTGTAGAGCATCAGCCACACGGAGGCGGCGACCTGGGTGCCGGACGCGCCGAACCACAGGAACAGTGAGCAACTGAGGACGCCCAGGAACCAGT
The DNA here is from genome assembly GCF_009377185.1 of Streptomyces spongiae. GTDB lineage: Bacteria > Actinomycetota > Actinomycetes > Streptomycetales > Streptomycetaceae > Streptomyces > Streptomyces spongiae. The sequence continues at coordinate 7,872 of NZ_VJZC01000217.1, read as the reverse complement.
TGACGGCCGACATCGGGTAGTAGACGAGCATCAGCGTGTACGAGAGGAAGCGGCCCGGGGGCATGCTGAACGGCGCCTTCCAGTACTGCTTGAGGAGCGTCTCGTACGTCCCGCGCGACCAGCGCATCTGCTGGGTGAAGAAGTCGGTCCAGGAGGCGGGGCCCTCACCGACGGCGAGGACGTCCGGCGTGTAGACGGACCGCCAGTGCCTGCCTGTCTCGGGGTTGCGGCACCGGTGGAGCTCGAAGCCGGTGGCCATGTCCTCGGTGATGGAGTCGTACAGCCCGCCGATCTGGCGGACCGCCGAGATCCGTACGACGTTGTTGGTGCCGACGAACATGGGGGCGCGGTAGCGGTTGCCGGCGCGCTGGATGAGGGCGTGGAAGAGGAACTGCTGGGACTCGGCGGCCTTGGTGACGGGGCTGGTGTAGTTGCCGTACACCTGGGGCCCCACGACGAAGGCGACGTCCGGGTCCCGGAAGTAGCCCATCATCCTTTCGAGGTAGGTGGGCAGCGGTACGTGGTCGGTGTCCACGGAGGCGAAGAACTCGTAGTCGTCGCCGTGCGCGTCGATCCACGCGTTGTAGTTGCCGTGCTTGGTGCGGGCCTTGTGGACGCCCTTGGGGCGGTTCCACTCGGGGACGCCGCGCCGGGTGAAGTGCCGTACCCCGAGTTCGGCGCACAGGGCCTTGGCCTGCTCGTCGTCGCCCTCGTCGAGGAGCCAGACGTCGACGGGGCCGGTGTGGTGGATGCCGACGGCTCCCTCGAGGGTGGCGCGGAGCATGGCGAGGGGCTCCTTGCCCGGGACGTACGTGGTGAGGAAGGCGACGCGGGTGCCGTGTTCGGGGACGACGGGGACGGGGTCCCGGGCGACCATGGTGGCGTGGGCGATGGAAATGACGTTCACGAGCATGAAGAGCTCGACCAGGCCGATGGACACGAGCATCGTGATGTCGAGACCGATCAGCCATGCCTCGGCACCCTCGCGTTCGACCCAGTGGGTGGGCCAGAGGAGGTAGACGAGGAGCGCGCCCGTGAGCAGGGGCGCGAACGTCAGCAGCAGGGCGGCTCTCTTGCGGTGGGGCTCGCGTGCGAGAAGCCGTACGAACTCCACCCGGTACGCCGTCGCCCCGGTCGGCTCCGTGAGCGGTCCGGCCAGTCGGCTGTGGGTGTCGTAGTCGTAGCCTTCCGGCCGCACGGCGCCCTCCAGTGATCGAGCCAGTCGATCTGCACGATATCCATACAAAGTGGACTTTTATGTGCACATCCGACTGGGCGCGTCCACCTCGGGTGAGCGGCGCCCCCTAAGGGGCGCGGGGAACTGCGCGACAAGCCACAACGAACCCGCAGCCGCCAACGAACAGGAACCCGGCAGACGAGATCGCACCCCTGTTCAAGAAGACAGGTACCGCTCCACCGTCTCCACCTTCGACGTGAGCCCGTCCGTGACCCCGGGCCGGACGTCGGCCTTGAGGACCAGCGAGACACGAGGCGCCCGCGCCTCGACCACGGCGACCGCGCGCTTCACGACGTCCATCACCTCGTCCCATTCACCCTCGATCGAGGTGAACATCGCGTCGGTACGGTGGGGCAGCCCGGACTCGCGGACCACCCGGACCGCGTCGGCGACGTACTCCCCCACGTCCTCGCCGACACCCAGCGGCGTCACGGAGAAGGCGACAATCATGCGCTGACGGCCCCTTCCTGGCGGGCACGGGACGCGATCACCGCGTCCTCGGCCTCACGGCGCAGCTTGCGCTCGGCGAAGAAGCCACCGGTGGGAAGCACGGACAGCACGAAGTAGAGGGCGGCCGTCTTCAGGGACCACTTCGTGCGGTTCCAGGCGTCCGCCCAGAAGATCACGTACAGGATGAAGAGGATGCCGTGGATCATGCCCATCACCGGCACCGCGTTGAAGTCCGTGGTCCGCTTCAGCACCGAGCAGACGAGCAGGAGCAGGAACGAGACCGCCTCGGGGGCGGAGACGAGGCGCAGACGGCGGAGGGCGGAGGCGGTCTTGATGTCCACGGGTCACCTTCGATGGGAGAGTCGTCAAGCCTTGTGAACGCACGCACAAGCGCTCCCATTGTGGCATCAGCGGCTGGCGCGGCCGGGAAGGGGGGTGGAGTTCCATCCCCGGGATCTGTCCTGTCCGCCCCGCCTGGGGCTACCTTCACTGCGTGGCGATGTTCCGACTTCAAGGCAGCAAGGTGCTCGCCGTCGACATGACCGGGGACGCCGTGAAGGCGAAGAACGGCTCGATGGTCGCGTACGACGGTCAGATGGCCTTCAAGAAGATGAGCGGCGGCGGGGAGGGGATCCGGGGGATGGTGACCCGGCGTCTCACCGGCGAGCAGATGACCATGATGGAGGTGAAGGGGCACGGGACGTGCTGGTTCGCCGACCGGGCCTCCGAGATCAATCTCGTGAACCTCCAGGGCGACACGCTGTACGTCGAGTCGAGCAATCTGCTCGCGACGGACGCGGGGCTGCGGACGGGCACGTCCTTCACGGGGCTGCGCGGGGCCTCGCAGGGGAACGGGCTGTTCACGACCACGGTGGAGGGCCACGGCCAGGCGGCGCTCATGTCCGACGGGCCGGCCGTGGTGCTGCGGGTGAGCTCGCAGTACCCGCTGATCGTCGACCCGGGGGCGTACATCGCGCATCAGGGCAACGTGCGGCAGTCCTTCCAGTCCGGCGTGTCCTTCCGCACGTTCATGGGCGAGGGCGGCGGCGAGGCCTTCCAGATCCGGTTCGAGGGGGACGGGCTGGTGTACGTGCAGCCGAGTGAGCGGAACACGATCGCGGGGGATGTGTGACATGCCCTTCCGTGAGATCAACTCGAAGATGATCGAGGCGACGATCGCCCCCGGGCAGCGGCTGTTCAGCCAGCGCGGGGCGATGCTCGCCTACAAGGGCGAGGTGTCCTTCACGCCCAACATGCAGGGCGGTCAGGGCGGGATCGCGTCGATGATCGGCCGCCGGGTGGCGGGCGAGGCCGCACCGCTGATGACCGTCGAGGGCAGCGGCACGGTGCTCTTCGGACACGGCGGTCACCATGTGCAGGTGATCGAGCTGACCGGGGACACGCTGTACGTCGAGGCGGACCGCCTGCTCGCCTTCGACGGCACGCTGCAGCAGGGCACGATGTTCATGGGTTCGCAGGGCGGAGTCATGGGCATGGTGCGCGGACAGGTGACGGGACAGGGGCTGTTCACGACGACCCTGAAGGGGCGCGGCTCCGTCGCCGTGATGGCGCACGGCGGCGTCATCGAGGTTCCCATCACCCCCCAGCGCCCGGTCCACGTCGACCCGCAGGCGTACGTGGCGCACCACGGCGACGTACGGAACAAGCTGTCCACCGCGCTGGGCTGGCGCGACATGGTGGGCCGCGGCTCGGGCGAGGCGTTCCAGCTGGAGCTGAGCGGAAGCGGCGCGGTGTACGTCCAGGCGTCGGAGGAGAAGCTGTGAGCACCTACGGGGTGACGGGCGGCGGCCCGGTGGTCCACGACCCGATGACGCTGCCGAGCGATGACAACGTGAACAAGTACACCTTCTGCGTGGAGCTCAAGGGGAGCCAGTGGTTCCTGCAGAAGGGGAAGATGATCGCCTACTACGGGTCGATCGACTTCAACGGGATCGGGCACGGCCGTCTGGACCGTCTTGTCCGTACGTCCTTTCATTCGCCTCTGCACGCGAGCGACTGGGTCGTGGCGGAGGGCTCGGGCAAGATGCTCCTCGCCGACCGGGCCTTCGACGTGAATTCGTACGATTTGGACGAGGGCAACCTGACCATTCGCTCAGGCAACTTGCTCGCTTTCCAGCCAAGCTTGTCACTCAAGCAGTCGATCGTGCCGGGCTTTCTGACCCTGATCGGAACCGGAAAGTTCGTGGCCGCCTCGAACGGCCCGGTGGTGTTCATGGAACCGCCCATCCGGGTCGACCCGCAGGCCCTGGTCGGCTGGGCCGACTGCCCCTCGCCGTGCCACCACTACGACCACGGGTACATGACGGGCCTCATGGGCGGTCTACGTGCGATGACGGGCCTCGGCGGGGCCTCCGGCGAGGAGCACCAGTTCGAGTTCGTCGGAGCCGGCACCGTGCTCCTGCAGTCCTCGGAGACCCTCATGGCCGAGCAGGCCACGGGAGCGGTTCCGCACGAGCCGGGCGTACCGGGTTCCGGAGGGGCGCCAGGTCAACACGGGCAGCACGGACAGCAGGCGGGCACACCGCGCCTTCCCGGACAGCTCGGGGACCTCCAACGTCGCTTCGGGCTGTGAGCGGTAGTCTGCGGAGTGTGACATCGAACGCGTGCACCCAGTCACAATCCCAGCAAAACCCTCATTAGTTCGCCTTTCAACCTCTTAGGTAGACTTCATTCATGGAGACCGAGACGGCCACGCGCTGGCTGACCGATGCGGAGCAGTGCGCCTGGCGCACCCACCTGGATGTCAACAGGCTGTTGACGCACCAGCTCGAGAGGGACCTGCAGCCGTTCGGCCTGACAATGAACGACTACGAGATCCTGGTGAACCTGTCCGAGTCGGAAGGCCTGCGGATGCGGATGAGCGACCTCGCGTCCGCCACCCTCCAGTCCAAGAGCCGCCTCTCCCACCAGATCACCCGCATGGAGAACGCGAACCTGGTCCGGCGCGAGAACTGCGAGTCGGACCGCCGGGGGCTGTACGCGGTGCTCACCGAGCACGGCATGGAGACGATGCGGAAGGTCGCGCCGCACCATGTGGCGTCCGTGCGGAGGCACTTCATCGATCTGCTGCGGCCCGAGGCGATGGAGGAGCTGCACGAATCGTTGAGGCCGATCGCGGAGCACTTGCGGGGGCATCGCGCCAAGCCTTAGCGCTCCGCTTGTCTGCCGGGGAACTGCCTGCCGTGGATCACTGCGGGTTGTCTGTGGCTGGTCGCGCAGTTCACCGCGCCCCTTGCGGGGCGCGGTGACCGCCGCCAAGAGCGCTGTGGCTAGCTCTTCGGCAGCCTGAGTGCGAAGAGTGCTCCGCCCGCCGGCGCTTCCCCGACCCTGAGCGTGCCCCCGTGGCGTACCGCGATGTCGCGGGCTATGGCCAGGCCCAGGCCGGCTCCGCCGTCGTCGCGGCTGCGGGACTCGTCCAGGCGGACGAAGCGTTCGAAGATCCGTTCCCGTTCCTCGGGCGGGACGCCGGAGCCGTCGTCGGCGACCTCGAGTACCGCCCAGGTGCCCTCGGTGCGCAGGGCGACATCGATGCGGTCGCGGGCGTGGCGCTGGGCGTTGTCGAGCAGGTTGCCGAGGACGCGGGCCAGCTGGCTCCGGGATCCCGCGACCTCGACCGCGCCCACGCCGTCGAGGTGCACCCGGTCGCGCCCGTCGGCCTCTTCCCGGACCAGTTTCGCCAGGTCTAGGCGCCCGTCCTGCGGCCGTTCCCCCGCGTCCAGCCGTGCGAGCAGCAGCAGATCGGCGGCGAGCCGCTGCAGTCGTACGGTGTCCTCGACCGCACCCTCCACGTCCAGCAGCTCCGGATGCGCGGCGCCCACTTCGAGCTGGGTGCGGAGCGAGGCGATGGGGCTGCGGAGTTCGTGGGAGGCGTCGGCGACGAAGCGGCGCTGGCGCTCCACGGACGCCTCCAGGGCGGAGAGGGTCTCGTTGGTGGTGCTGGCCAGCCGGGCGATCTCGTCGTGCGTGTCGGGCTCGGGCACCCGCCGGGAGAGGTCCTCCGAGGCCGTGATGGCGGCCATCTCGGCGCGGATGCCCTCCACGGGGCGCAGTGCGCGGCGGGTGACGCCGTACGTGGCGCCGCCCACGGTCAGCAGCAGCAGCGGCAGCCCGATCAGCATGGACGTCAGCGCTGTGCCCACGGCGCCCTGCTGGGCGGAGAGAGGTGCGCCCGCGAACACCGTGAGGGTCACGTCGTGCTGGGTGGTCACGTCGACCGCGGCGAACCGGTAGTCCTCCGTGCCGCCCTCGACCGTCGCGGTGCCCTGGGAGTGGCGCACCCGGTCGGAGATGTGGCCCGCCTCGGGCAGGGCCTCGTCCTGATCGTCGTCATCGTCGTCGGCCGGGGAGTCTCCGGAGACCGCGCCCCCACCGGGCCGCGCGGAGCCGAGCTTGACGACGCTCATGCTCTCCACGTCCTCGTCGCCCGCGATCAGCCGCCTCTGCCGGTCCACGACCTGGACGGGATTGTCCTCCTCGTCCGGCAGGTTCAGCTGGGCGTACGGGACACCGGCCGCGAGCTGGGCGGCGACCTTGCGGGCCGCGTTGTCGGCCTGTGCGTCCGCCTGGTCGCTGAGGTTGGCCCTCAGAGCGAGCAGGACGGCCGTACCCGCCGCCACCAGGGCGATCGCCACGACGAGGGTGGCCGCGAGCGTGGCCCTGGCACGTACGGACCCCAGACGGCGCCTCATCTCGCCTCCAGCCGGTAGCCGGCACCGCGCACGGTCCTGATGACCTCCGCGCCGAGCTTGCGCCGCAGGGTGCTGATGTACACCTCGACGATGTTCGGGTCGCCCTCGTACGCGAAGTCCCAGACGTGGTCCAGGATGTCGGCCTTCGAGACGACCTCGCCGGCCCGTACGACGAGTTGCTCCAGGACGGAGAACTCCTTGGCGGTGAGGACGGTCTCGTCGTCGCCGAGGAAGACACGCCGGGCGGCGGTGTCGACCTTCAGGTCGCCGACCACGTGCACGGGCGAGGCCCCGGCGGGCCCCCGGCGGCGCAGCAGCGCCTTCACACGGGCGACGAGGACGACGTACGAGAAGGGCTTGGTCAGGTAGTCGTCGGCGCCCGTGTCGAGTCCCTCGGCCTCGTCGTACTCGCCGTCCTTGGCGGTGAGCATGAGGATCGGCACGTCGTGGCCGGCGGCGCGGAGGGTGGCGCACACGCGGTAGCCGTTCATGCCGGGCAGCATGATGTCGAGGATGACGAGGTCGTACGTCCCCTCGCTGGCCTGGTGCAGCCCGTCGACGCCGTCGTGCACGACGTCCACGGCGAAGCCCTCGGCCGTGAGCCCCTTCGCGAGCGAAAGGGCCAGCCGCTTCTCGTCCTCCACGATCAACAGGCGCATGCGAACAGGGTCGCAAACCGATCCTGAAGAACCCTTCAGGGGGTTTCAGGTCGGCTTCAGCGTCCCTCAGCGAGATTGGTTCCCGTCGAAAGCGAACGAATCGCACAGCAGTCGCACTCGGGAGGAACCCCATGAAGCGCAACATCGTCATCGCCACCATCGCTGCCGCGGCCCTCGTCGGCGGCGGCACCGCGACCGCCCTCGCGGTCTCGGGCGACGACGAGGCGCCCGCACAGCGGTCGAACGTGCAGGTCCAGGACGACAACGGCCGTGACGACGTCAACGGGGCGGACAACACGGATGACGCGGACGACGCGAACGACAAGGCCGAGAACGCCGCCGAGGCCAAGGCGGCGAAGGTCACGGCCGCCGACGCGATCACGGCCGCGCTGAAGGAGAAGTCCGGTACGGCCGTAGGCGCCGAGCTCGACACCGAGCGCACGAACGTGGTCTGGGAGGTCGAGATCCTGGCCTCCGGCAACACCTGGCACAGCGTCCAGGTCGACCCGGGTACCGGCAAGGTGCTGGACTCCCGCACCGAGCAGGAGGACCCCGAGGACGCCGCCCAGGCGCGGGCCGCGCTGAAGGGCTCCTCCGTGTCGGCCGCCGAGGCCGCGGAGGCCGCGGAGGCGAAGGGTCCGGTGAACTCCGTGGACCTCGACGACGAGGGCCGTGCACACGCCTGGGACGTGGACACGACGGACGCCGACGGTGTGGAGCACGACTGGAACGTCGGGCTCGACTCCGCCAAGGTGACGGCGGACCGGTCGACGGACGACGCGGACGACCTGGACGACTGACGGTCTCCGGTTACGGC
>NZ_VJZC01000216.1 GCF_009377185.1 Streptomyces spongiae | reverse complement strand
GCCCGGAACGCCTCCCGCGTCGAGGCCGGGATCAGCCGTCGGCGGCACCCGGGCACGGCTGTCGATAGGGTCGCACCGCGCGCCGCGCTATGGCGAAACGGTGCGTCTCCGACGGGCCGTCGTAGATCCTGAACGGCCGCACCTCCCTGAAGAGGCGGGCCAGTGGGGCGTCGGCGGCCGAGATGCCGAGCGCTCCGCAGATCTGAACCGCCCGGTCGACCACCCGGTTCACCGCCTCCGCCACGAAGGTCTTGGAGACCGAGGTGAGCTGCGAGGCGGCGGCGGAGCCGGTGTCCAGCTCCCAGGCGGTACGCAGGATCAGGGCGCGACTCGCCTCGATGTCGATCTCGGAGTCCGCGAGCATCTGCTGGACCATGCCGAGGTCTCCCAGCGCCGAGCCGAACGCCATACGGCTCCCCGCCCGTTCCAGCGCGACGTCCTGAGCGCGGCGGGCAGCTCCCAGCCAGCGCATGCAGTGGGTCATCCGGGCGGGACCGAGCCGGACCTGGGCGCCTTCGAAGCCGCGGTCCACCGCGCCGAGCACCTGCTCCTCCCCGACGACGCAATCCTCGAAGAGGATCTCGCTGTGCCCGGCGAAGAGCGACTCGTCCAGCGTCTCGATCGTCCGGACGACGCGCATGCCGGGGGTGCCGGCGTCGACCAGGAACATGGTGGCGCCGCCCGGGTCACCGGGGCTGCCGGAGGTCCGGGCCATGACGATGGTGAAGCCGGCTCCATCGGCACCGGTGATGAACCACTTGCGCCCGTCGAGGCGCCAGCCGCCCGGAACCCTGGTCGCGGTGGTCCGCAGGGAGCGGGGATCGGCACCCGCTCCCGGAGCCGGCTCGGTCATGGCGAAGCAGGACCGTGTCCCGCCCGCCGCGAGCGGACGCAGATACCTCTGCTTCTGCTCCTCGGTGGCCACCTTCTCCAGGAGGTGCATGTTGCCCTCGTCCGGGGCCGCGCAGTTCAGCGCCAGCGGTCCGAGCAGCGAGTAGCCCGCCGCCTCGAACACCACCGCCTGCCCGCGCAGGTCGAGCCCGTGGCCGCCCCACCGCGTCGGCACATGCGGAGCGAACACACCCGCCTCACGGGCCGCCTTCTGCAGGGTTTCCCGCAGCGCCTCGGGGGCGTCGTGCACGGACCCTCCGCATTCGCGCTCGACCGGGATGACCACCTCGCGCACGAACTCGGCGGTGGAGGTGGCGAGTCGGGCAACAGTGGGATCGACATCGAACTGGATGGGCACGAGACCTCCCGCCGACGGGCGTACGGGCATCGGCGCCCGGCGCGTCCTAGAAACTGTATAGCCTCTTCAGTATCTTGCTGGGAAGTCCCGGCGACGGGAAGACGACAGGAGAAGCACCCATGAGCCTCCCCGTGAGCAACGGACCGGTCCGGATCGTCCGCCACCCGGACCGGGTCGTCGAGCTGAGACTGGACGATCCGGGGCGGGGCAACGCCCTGGATCTGAGGACGGCCGAGGCACTGCGGGACAGCGCCTTGGAGGTGGCCGCGGACCCGGGCGCCGCGGTCCTGCTGCGGGCGGCGGGCGGCAGCTTCTGCGTGGGGGGTGACCTGCGTGCATTCGCCGGTCGCGGCGCGGAGACCGGCGCCTACGTACACGCCGTGGCGAGCGCCGCGCACACCGCGATACTCACTCTGCACGAACTCCGGGTGCCGTTGGTGACCGCCGTACGCGGCGCGGCCGCAGGCGGCGGGATCGGTCTCGCCCTCGTGGGCGACATCGTCATGGCGGCCCGGTCCGCGCGGTTCCGGCTGGCGTACACCGCCATCGGGCTCACGCCGGACTGCGGGGCGTCATGGTTCCTGCCGCGCCTGGTGGGCCCGCGCAGAGCGGCGGACCTGATCCTGACCAATCGGGTCCTGACCGGCGACGATGCCGAACGGTGGGGCCTGGTCTCGCGGTCGGTGGACGATGGGGAACTGGACGACGTGGCGTATCGGACCGCGGCCGACCTGGCCGCCGGCGCCGGTGACGCGCTGTACGCAGCGAAGGGTCTGCTGCGCGCCGCCGCCGGTGACGAGCTGCGCCGTCACCTCGCAGAAGAGGCGCGGCTGATCTCCGCTCTGGCGGACGGCCGGGAGGCACAGGACCGCATGATGACGTTCCTCGCCGCGGGCAGCCGCCCGAAGGTGGGCAACAACCGGGCCGAGGTCAGTGACCCGGAAAGTGTTTCTTGAGTCCCTCTTCACTAACCTGCCCGGCGGGGCGTAACCTCCGGGCAACACAGAATCGAAGGACCGGTCACCACAGAACCGGGGAAAAGGTGTGGCGATGCAATCTGCTGCCGTGGGCCTTCCGAACGCATCCGACGAGCCTCTCACCGAAGCCGTCGTCGACCTCGTTCTGCGTGGTATGTGGCGCGGCCGGGCGGAGTCCGAGCACCGTCCGCTGGTGGACGCCGGGCTGGCGATGGTGAAGGGGCCGGTGGTGCTGCCGACCGAGCGCGCCAAGACCGCCGCCGCGCAGATCCTGCGGGTTCCCGCGGGCTCCGAGCAGGAGAAGCGGATCACCGCGGCGTACGAGGCGTTCCTGCCGGTCAACCGGAAGATCCGCGACGTCTGCACGGCATGGCAGTGCCGCCCCGACGGCACGGCCAACGACCACTCCGACGACGTCTACGACGCCGGGGTGCGCGAGTCACTGGAAGACGTGCACGAGGCCATCCAGCCCGTGCTGCGCCGGCTGGGCCAGGTGCTCGCGGGCAGCGGACAGTACCTGACGGCCCTGGAGGACGCCCTCGACCGCTTCGACGACGGCGAGCCGGAGTGGCTGGCCTCGCCGCTGTGCGACTCCTACCACACCGTGTGGATGCGGCTGCACCAGGAGCTGCTGCTCGTACTGGGAATCAGCCGGGCCGAGGACGAGGCCCGTGAAGAGGAACTGGTCGCCAGGAGCCGGGGGTGAGCGTCACCGACCGCGAGGCGGGTCCGCTCGCACAGGCCGGGGCGCCCCTCGCGCCCTCCGGCACCTCCGAAGTCTCCGAAGCCTCCGGGACCTCCACGACCTCCACGACCTCCGCGACCTCCGCGACCTCCGGCAGGATCCTGGTGCCCTACGGGCAGGGACGGATCCGCGGCCTCGGCGCCGACGAGTTGGGCGCGCACGGCGCGGCGATGGACCGGCTGGTGGCCCTCGGGCTGCCGGTCGTGCCGGGGCTCACCGTGCCAGCCGGCGCCGCCGCGTCGCTGTGCGAGCCCGACACCGCCGAAGCCGCCGTGGCCCTGGTCGAGCAGTTGTCGGGGCGGCGCATAGGGGACAGGGCCCGGCCGCTGCTGCTGCGCCTGTCGGCGAGCGCGCCGACCGACATCGCCGGACTGCCGCCAGACCTGGCCTGTCTCGGCGTCTCCCCCGCCCGTGCCGACGACCTGTGCGCCGTCATCGGGCGTGAAGACGCGCTGTACGAGGTGTGGGCCGCCACCGTGCGCATGATCGCCGAGTACGCCCTCGACGTGCCCGGTGCGGTGCTCGACGACGCCCTCCTGGACACGCCCGGGCCGCGGGCACGGGTGGAGGTGCTGCTCTCCCTGGTGGCGGAGCACGGCTCCCGGCCCTTCCCCGACGACCCGGCGCAGCAGCTCGCGCTGGCTGCCCGTGCCCTCCTCGGCCGGTGGGACGCGCCGCGTGCGAGAAGGTCCCGCCGGGCCCAGCGGCTTCCCGCCGATCTGGCCGTCGCCCTTCACGTGCAGGCCCTGCGCATCGGCCCGGCGGACCACTCGGGCTACGGCACGGCGGTCAGCCGCGATCCCGAGACCGGGCGCCTCTCCCCCCGGGGCACCTTCTTCCGGGGTGTGCGCCGCAGCGCCCCGCCGCCGCACACCGGTGAACCGCTGGACCGGCTCGCGGGCGGCACCGCGCTGCTGGAGCACTCCCTGGTCACCCTGGAGCGCCATCTGCGCGCGCCGGTTTCGGTCGACTTCGAGGTACGCGACGACGAGATCTCCCTGCTCGCCGCCTCGGCACAGGTCCGCCCGCCGCTACGGGCGTCGGTCTGTCTGGCCGCGGACCTGGCCCAGGAGGGGGCGCTCGGCCGCGAGGAGGCCGTACGGCGGGTCACGCCCGCGCAGGTGCAGGAACTGCTGCACCCCCAACTGCGGCTGACCGGCGGGGAGGAGTTCCTGACGAGAGGGCTGCCCGCGTCCCCGGGGGCGGCGACCGGCGCGGTCGTGCTGTCCAGTGAGCGTGCCCTCGAACTGGCCGCGGACGGGACTCGGGTCGTACTCGTGGCCGCCGAGACGACCCCGGCGGACGTTCCCGGGATGCTGGCCTCCGCCGCCGTACTGACCGGCAGTGGCGGTGTCGCCTCGCATGCCGCCGTGGTGGCGCGCGGCGCGGGCAAGCCCGCGGTGTGCGGCGCCGAGGGGCTGCGCGTGGACCAGGCAGCCGGGACGGTCCGCTTCGGGGAACGGGTGGTGCGCGAGGGCGACGCGGTCTCGCTGGACGGCCGTACGGGGGCCGTCTACGCGGGAACGCTGAGCGTCAGCGTCGCCGGCCCGCCCCCCGAACTGTCCACCCTGCTGCAGTGGGCGGACGGCATGCGCCGACTGGGCGTGCGAGTCAACGCCGACACGGCCGCCGAGGTGGACACCGCCCTCGCCCTGGGCGCGGAGGGTGTCGGGCTGTGCCGTACGGAACACCAGTTCCTCGGCGAGCGGCTGCCGCTGATCCGCCGGGTACTCCTGGCCGCCGACCCGACCGCCCGCGACGAGGCGCTGCTGGCGCTGGAGCACGCCCAGCACGAGGACTTCCACGCGCTGCTGGCCGCGGTCGGGAACCGGCCGGTGACCGTGCGCCTGCTGGACGCCCCGCTGCACGAGTTCCTGCCCGCCCCCGGACAGGCCCTGGACGCGGCCGAGGAGCAGCGGGCCGCCGCGCTACGCGAGGCGAACCCGATGCTCGGGCTGCGCGGTGTGCGGCTGGCGCTGCTGCACGAGAGGCTCTACCCGGCGCAGGCCGAGGCGCTCTTCACCGCCTGGACCGATGTCGCCGCCACCGGAGTCCGTCCGGATCTGGAGGTGATGGTCCCGCTCGTCAGCCTGCCGGAGGAACTGGCCGCCGCGGCCGCGTACGTACGCGATGCCGCCGCCGCGGTCGCCGCCCGCACCGGGGTGGAGGTCCCGTACCGGCTCGGCACGATGATCGAGACCCCGCGGGCCGCGCTGCTGGCCGGCGAACTCGCCGAGCACGCCGAGTTCTTCTCCTTCGGCACCAACGACCTCACTCAGCTCACCTATGGTTTCTCCCGGGACGACGTCGAGCGCCAAGTGCTCACCGCGTACCAGGAACGCGGGTTCCTGACCGCCAGCCCGTTCGCCCGGCTCGACCCCCACGGGGTGGGCGCCCTGGTCGACCTGGCGGCCGAGCGCGCACGGAGCGTACGGCCCGGGATCAAGCTGGGCGTGTGCGGTGAGCACGGCGGGGACCCTGAGTCGATCGCCTTCTGCGACGACCTCGGGCTCGACTACGTCTCCTGTTCCGCGCACCGCGTGCCGGTGGCCCGGATGGCGGCCGCGCACAGTGCCCTGCGGGAGCGGCGCGACGAGAGCGGGAGCACACGATGACGAGCACCGTGGCCGACGGCACGGCCCTGTCGGAGGCAGAGTTGGAGGATCTGCGCGAGACCGTTCGGTCGGTGTGCGCGGATGGCGGCGGCACCGCCGCGGTACGCCGGCTGCCCGAGGAAGCCCCCGGCATCGACGCCGGGTTGTGGGACGCCCTCGGCCGGAAGGTCGGCCTCGCGGCCCTCGGCCTGCCCGAGTCGACGGGAGGCATCGGCGGCCTCGCCGAGATCGCCATGGTCTGCGAGGAACTGGGCAGGACGCTGGCGCCGGTACCGCTGCTGTCCTCCACCGTGCTGGCCGGGCAGGTGCTGGCCGGCTGCGGTACGGCCGACAAGGCGCTGACCGACCTGGCCGAAGGCACCGTGCATGCCCTGGCGGTGGCCGCGCCCGACGGGACGTGGCGGGCCGACGCCGTGCCGGTGGCCGTCACCTGGCAGGGCAGCGTCCCGCTGCTGGACGGCACCGCGCCATTCGTCCTCGACGGCGCCGACGCCGAGGCGCTGGTGGTGGCCGCGGCCGGGACCGACGGCGTGGACCTCTTCCTGGCCGACCCCCGCGAACCGGGGGTCATGGTGCGCCGGGTGCCCACCCTTGACCTCAGCCGGGGCCAGGCGGTGGTCACCTTCCGCGGTGCCCGGGCCAGGGCACTGACCGCCGGCGGCGAAGGGGCGGACGTCGTCTCCCGCGCCCTGGACGTGGCCCTGGTGGCTCTGGCCGCCGAGCAACTGGGCGGAGCGCAGGCCGCGTTGGACATGACGGTGGCCCATGTGCGCGACCGTACCCAGTTCGGCAGGGCGATCGGCGGCTTCCAGGCGGTCAAGCACGCCTGCGCCGACATGCTGCTCCAGGTCGAGGCCGCACGGTCGGCCGTGGTGCGCGCGGTCCGGGCGGACGGCTCGCCTCAGGCGCTGGCCGAGGCGGCGGCGGTGGCACAGGCGTGGTGCTGCGAGGCGTTCGTCTCCGTGGCCGCCGAGTGCGTGCAGTTCCACGGCGGGATGGGCTTCACGTGGGAGCACGACGCACACCTGTACTTCCGGCGCGCCCAGTCCGACGCGGTCCTGCTGGGCGGCGCCGCACACCATCGGGAACGGCTGGCCGGACTGCTGGGCTGGTGACGTGGAAGGCGGGACGACATGACCACCAGGCTCATCGACGAGTCGTTGTTCGAGGACGTAGAAGACGTAGAGGACATCGAGAACGTCGAGAACCGGGCGTTCGACGACGGGCACGCGCCGCGGCTCGCGGGCGCCCGCTGCTCCGGGTGCGGCACCGTCGTCTTCCCCCGGCAGGACTCGTGCCCCAGGTGTGCGGACGGGGCGATGTCCACGCGGGTACTGCCGGTGAGCGGGCGCGTGTGGTCGTGGACGCTGCAGGCGTTCCCGCCGAAACCCCCGTACCGGCCGCCGACCGGTGGCCATCAGCCGTACCTCGTGGGCTATGTGGACCTCGGTGAGGTGCTGGTGGAGGCGCTGCTGGCGGTACCGCGCGCGGACATCCGGATCGGTCTGCCGGTCCGGCTCACGACGGTGCCGGCGTATTGGGACGAGGACGGAACCGAGGTGGTGACCTTCGCGTTCCACCCGGAGCGGGACGGGGAGCGATGAGCCGGTCCGACGACGTGTACGTGGTCGGATGCGGCATGCATCCCTTCGGCCGCGACGAGAGCGTCACCGGAATGGACATGGCCGAGCGTGCGGTACGCGAGGCGCTGGCCGACGCCGGCGTCGCCTGGGAGGACATCGGGTACGCGGCCGGCGGCTCCGACGTGTCCGGCAAACCCGACACACTGGTGGGCCGTCTGGGCCTGACCGGAGTGCCGTTCGTCAACGTGCAGAACGGCTGCGCGACCGGTGCCTCCACGGTGCTCGCGGTGGCCAACGCGCTGCGCGCGGGCGAGGCCACCCTGGGACTGGCGGTGGGGTTCGACAAGCACGAGCGGGGCGCGTTCCACGTCTCCGCGGCCCGCTACGGTCTGGGCGACTGGTACGCCGAGACCGGCATGATGCTCACGACCCAGTTCTTCGCGCTGAAGACCCAGCGGTACCTCTACGAGCACGGACTCTCCGAGCGGGCGCTGGCGATGGTGGCCGCGCGGGCCTTCCGCAACGGCGCGCACCACCCCTTGGCCTGGCGACGCAAACCGCTGACGGAGCGGGAGATCCTGGACTCCGCCGAGGTCAGTCCCCCGCTCACGCAGTACATGTTCTGTTCGCCCGGACAGGGCGCGGCGGCCCTGGTACTCGCGCTCGGCGACCGCGCGTTCGACCTGTGCGAACGCCCCGTCAAGCTGGCGTCGCTGGCCTTCCGGACCCGGCGGTTCGGTTCGTTCGAGGTGTTCTCGCCCTGGCTGCCGCCGGGACCGCACCACAGCCCCAGCGTCGACGCGGCGGATGCGGCCTTCCGCACGGCGGAGGTGCGGCCCACGGACGTACAGGTCGCCCAGTTGCAGGACACCGACAGCGGCTCGGAGCTGATCCACCTGGCCGAGACCGGGCTGTGCGGCCACGGCGAGCAGGAGGAGCTGCTGGCCGGCGGGGCCACCGATCCCACGGGCCGGATACCGGTCAACACCGACGGCGGCTGTCTGGCCGGCGGGGAGCCCGTCGGCGCCTCCGGGCTGCGTCAGTTCCACGAGGTCGTACGGCAGTTGCAGGGCCGGGCGCCCGGTGTGCAGGTCCCGGGCGCTCCCCGGGTGGGCTTCACCCATGTGTACGGGGCGCCGGGGATCAGCGCCTGCTCGGTCCTGACGATATGAGAGGCGGCGAGCAACTCATGCAGCACGGTGACAGAACCGCACTCGTGACCGGCGGGGCACGCGGAATCGGCCTGGAGATCGGCCGACAGCTCGCGGACCAGGGGCTGCGGGTCCTGATCGGGGCGCGAAAACCGGCGGCCGCCGAGGAAGCCTGCCGCACCATCGGCCCGGCGGCACTGCCGCTGGCCCTGGACGTGACCTCCGCGACGAGCGTCAGCACAGCGGTCCGGGAGGCACTGGAGCTGACCGGCCGTATCGACGTCCTGGTGAACAACGCGGGAGTGTCCCTGGACGGGGAACTGCGGCCCCCGTACGTCGATGAGGGCATCCTGCGCGCGACACTGGACACGAACCTCACCGGCGCCTGGCTCATGGCGGAGGCCGTCGTCCCGGGCATGGTGGAAACCGGCTACGGACGGGTCGTGAACGTCACCAGCTCGTACGGTTCGCTGGCGCTGATGGACTCCGGCCGACACCCCGCCTACCGGATCTCCAAGACGGCGCTCAACGCCCTGACCCGTATGCTCGCGGCCGAGCTGGCCGGCACGGGCGTCCTGGTCAACGCCGCCGACCCCGGCTGGACCCGCAGCGGCATGGGCGGTCCGTCCGCCCCGCGCGGGCCGGAGGATGGTGCGGACACCCCGGTCTGGCTGGCGACCCTTCCCGAGGGCGACGCGACGACGGGCGGGCTGTTCGCCGACCGCGTGCCACTGCCCTGGTGAACCGTCTCAGGTCTGGGACGGGGCCGGCTTCATCGGCTTCTGCTCGGCGGCGACGATGCGCAGCGCCAGCGCCCTGACCGCCTCCAGCACGGACCGGGAGGGCAGCTGGGACAGCGGTCCTCCCTCCGCCCGCAGCGCGGTGACGAGCATGGTCGTACTGATCAGCGTCCGGACCGCGAGCGCCTGTGCGGCGTGCCGTGCCTTCGCCGCCCGGGGGCTGCGCGTGGTGCCCTCGGGCAGATAGTCGTAGCCACGCTGGATGTGGCGCTGCTCGAACTCGTCCCGCAGCACCTTGACGCTGCCGTTGGCGGAGGCGACCTGGACCTGGTAGAGGCGGGCCTCGTCCGGGTTCTGCTCCACCCACTCCCATACGGCGTCGATGACGCGGACCAGGCCCTCCGCATCCCCTGGCTCGGACTCCGGCCGGGCCGCCTCCACGACCGCGTTCAGCTGGTCGAAGACCCGGCGCATGGCGAGTTCGAGCAGTTCTTCCTTGCCGTCGAAGTGGTAGTAGACGGCCGTGGGGACCACCTTGGCCTCGTCCGCGATGTCCTGGATGCTGGTCTCCGCGAACCCGTTGCGGCCGAACACCCGCACGGCGGCGGTGATGATGTGCTGCCGCCGCGAGGGTCGGTGGGCGGGCTGCTTGCCGTTCTTCGTGGTGGCCATCATGCTCCCTGCCGACTGCCGTGAACCCCGGGTCCCTGAGCCCTGCGTACTGACTATCTTATCCAGTAACTCCAACCGAAGGGCGGCATAATTCCTGCTGTTCGCACGCCTCTGGAACACCGAGGCCACGGCATACTTGACACCATGACGACATCCGGAACCCGCGCCGCTCACCGCCCGTCGCGCAGGCAGTGGGTGATCGAGGCGGCCACGGAGTTGTTCGCCACCCAGCCGCCGGACGAGGTGACGGTGGCCGACATCGCCGCTCGTGCGGAGATGACCTCGGCAGCGGTGTACTACCACTTCTCCTCCAAGGACCAGGTCCTGGGAGAAGCCATGCGGGCGTTCGCCACCTCGCTGCGCGAGCAGTTGGAGGCGCTCACGGAGGCCCATGAGCCCGGATCGGACCTGGGAGCGGCGGTCACCACGCTGCTGGCCTGGATGGGCGAACACCGGTCTGCCGCCACCGTGTTCTTCGTGTCCTCGGCCGGCATGAGCCAGGAAGCGGAGGCGCTGCGCCAGGAGAGCCGTACGGAGTTGCTGAACGAGCTGGTGCGGCTGATCCGCAGGGCCCGCGAGTCTGTGTCCGACGCCGAGGCGGCGGTGATCGGCCTGGGTCTGCTGGCGCTGCTGGAGACGGCGGCGATCTCTCAGGTCCGGGGCGACGACGTCTACCGGTCGCTGGGACACCGCTTCTTCGTCCGCGAGGTCGGCGATCTCGCGGAGCGGATCGCCGACCCGGCCACATAGGACTCGGAAACAAGCCTCGGATCACACCAGCAGGCGGAGGGGCTTGCGCAGCAAGTCACCGACCGTGCGCAGATATTCGGCTGCGGGTGCCCCGTCGACGGCACGGTGGTCGAAGGTGAGGCTCAGGGTGAGCACCCTCGTCCGCGACGGCCGGTCGTCCACCCACTCGACACCGTCCCTGAGCCTGCCCACCCCGAGGATCGCGACATTGCCGGGATTGATCACGGGCGTGAAGAAGTCGACCCCGTATCCGCCGAGCGAGGTGACGGTGAAGGTGGCCCCTTCCAGCTGTACGGGGGAGATCCGCCCTTCGCGCGCGGCCTGGGCCAGGGATTTCGACCGGCGGGCGATCTCGGGCAACGGCAGTGTCGCCGCGTCCTCGATCACGGGGACCATGAGGCCACCTGGAACGGCCACCGCGAAGCCCAGGTGGATGTCGTCGAGCAGATGGATGCCGTCCTCCCGCACCGTCGCGTTGAGCAGCGGGTGCCCGCGCAGGGCCAGGGCCGCGGCCTTCAGCAGGAAGTCGTTGATGCTGGGCACCGGCAGTTCGCCGTCGGCCCACTCCTCCTTGAGCCGGTCCCGCAGGGACACCACGGCGTCCATCCGCACCTCGTAGCCGTGCGTGAGCTGGGCCATCTCCTGGAGGCTGGCATGCATCCTGCGGGCGATGGTGCCGCGCATCCCGGTGAGCGGGAGGACGTCGCCGGGCTGAGGGGCGCCGTTCCGGCGAATGGGCGCCGCAGTGGCGGCGTCGAGATCGGACCGTCGGATCCGGCCGCCCGGACCGGTGCCGTTCACCTCGGAGAGGTCGATGCCCCGCTCCTTCGCCAGCTTGCGGACCAGCGGCGAGGAAGGGGTACCGCCCGCCGGGACCAGTGCGACGAGGTCGCCGGGGAGGGCAGCGAGGAACTCCTCCACGTCCTCCGAGACGATCCGGCCGCCCGGCCCCGTGCCGCGTACGGCGGTGAGGTCGACGTCGGCGGCCGCGGCGACCCGCCGGGCTTTCGGCGAGGACAGAAGCCGGTCACCGGTGCCGTTGACGGAGGGCACGGCGGCGGCACCGCCGGCGTCGGGGGCCGCGCCGGTGCCGGTGAGGGGAGCCACGGCTCCCGCACCGGCAGCAGGAATGGCGCCCGTACCCGCACTGGTACCGGACCCGGCTGCCGTGTCCGCGCCGGCCCCGGACCCGGTGGGCGTCGGCGCGCCCTCCGCCTCCGGTGGCTGCTCTCCCTCGGCCAGCAGCCAGCCGATGAGGGCCCCGGCCGGCACAGTGGCCCCCGCCGGGACAACCGGGTGGAACAGTCCCCCGGCCTCCGCCTCGACGTCCACGTCGACCTTGTCGGTGGCCAGCCGCAGCAGTGCGTCGCCCTCCGCGACGGCCGCGCCGGTGGGCACCAGCCATTCGTCGATCGTGCCTTCCTGCATGGTCAGGCCGATCTTCGGCAGCAGAACCTCGACCGCCACGTCGGTCACGACCTTTCGAGGAGGCGCCGGCAACCCTGGGCGATGCGGGCGCGATCGGGCACGTACGCCTTCTCCAGGACGGGAGAGAAGGGCACTGGGGAGAAGGGGGCGCCGATGCGCAGGACCGGCGCGTCCAGGTAGTCGAAGGCGGCGTCCTGGATCTGGGCGGCGATCTCCGCTCCGAGCCCGCCGAAGGTGACGGCCTCGTGCACCACGAGCACCCGGTTGGTGCGGCGGACGGAGGCGAACATCGTCTCGGTGTCCAGCGGCTGCACGGTGCGGGGGTCGATCACCTCGACCTCGACGCCCTCGGCCGCGAGCTCGTCGGCCGCCGCGAGGGCCTCTCCGACCATGCGGCCAAGGGCGATCACGGTGACGTCGGAGCCCTGCCGCGCGATGTGCGCCTGGCCCAGCGGGATGCCGTAGATCTCCTCGGGCACCTCGCCGGAGCTGCCGAGCAGGACCTTGTTGAGCATGACGACGACCGGGTTGTCGTCCCGGATGGCCGACACGGTCAGGCCCTTGGCGGTGTACGCGTCGCACGGCATCACCACCTTGAGGCCGGGCACGTGGGCCAGCCATGCCTCCAGGCTCTGGCTGTGCTGGGCCGCGGCGCCGAGACCCGCCCCGGAGGCGGTGGTGATGGTGAGCGGCACGGACAGCCCACCGCCGAACATGTACTTCATCTTCGCCGCCTGGTTGACGATCTGGTCGAGGCAGACACCGATGAAGTCCATGAACATCAGGTCGACGACGGGGCGCAGCCCCCGGGCGGCTGCTCCCACGCCGAGGCCGACCAGGGCGGCTTCGGAGATCGGGGTGTCGATCATGCGGCGGGGGCCGAACTCGTCGAGCAGGTTGTCGAACATGCGGAACACGCCGCCGTATCCGGCCACGTCCTCGCCGGCGACGAAGACGTTCTCGTCCTCACGCATGGCCTGCGCGAGACCTTCGTTGAAAGCCTTGACGTAGGTCAGCTTGCGGGAGGCGGCGACCGGGGGGCCGGCCGCTGCTTCGGTGGTGGTGGTCATGGCGGTCATCCCGAGTAGACGTTGAGCAGCAGGTCGGCGGGGTCGGGCAGCGGGCTCGCCTCGGCGTACGCGACGGCCTCGGCGATCTCGTCGCGCGTGCGCTGCCATACCTCGTCCAGCTCCGCACGGGTCGCGGTGCCGTC
This sequence comes from Streptomyces spongiae, assembly GCF_009377185.1. Classification (GTDB taxonomy): domain Bacteria; phylum Actinomycetota; class Actinomycetes; order Streptomycetales; family Streptomycetaceae; genus Streptomyces; species Streptomyces spongiae. Next base: position 1,653 of record NZ_VJZC01000216.1, on the reverse strand, counting down.
GGCGACAGCCCGGGCCTCGATCAGGTCGATGGGGTCGCGGGTCTTCCACTCGGCGACCTCCTCGTCCGAGCGGTAGGGGTGGCGCAGGCCCTTGACGCCCTGGTGGTCGAAGTAGCGGTAGGTCTTGGCCTCGATCATCATCGGGCCCTCGCCGGCGCGGGCCCGTGCGACGGCCTCGGTCGCGGCGCGATGGACGGCGACCGCGTCCATGCCGTCGACGATCTCGCTGGGCATGCCGTAGGCGGCGGCCCGGTCCGCGACATCGGTGAGGAGCATGTGCCCGGACTGCGGGGTGAACTCCGCGTAGCCGTTGTTCTCGCAGACGAAGACCACGGGCAGGCCGAGGATCGCGGCCATGTTGGCGCCCTCGTGGAAGGCGCCGATGTTGGTGGCGCCGTCGCCGAAGAAGGTCACGGCGACGCTGTTCTCGCCCTTGTACCGGGCGGCGAAGGCGGCGCCCACGGCGATCGGGACGCCCGCGCCGACGATGCCGTTGGCTCCGAGCATGCCGCGGGTGAGGTCGTTGATGTGCATGCTTCCGCCGCGGCCGAGGCAGGCGCCGGTGCCCCGGCCGTACAGCTCGGCGTACATCTCGCGGAACCCGACGCCCTTGGCGACGGCGTGTCCGTGGCCACGGTGGGTGGAGGTGATCTGGTCGTCGTCGCGCAGGGCCGCCATCACGCCGGCGGCCACGGCTTCCTGGCCGACATAGAGATGCAGGAAGCCGGGCAGCTTGCCCGCCTCCATGAGCTTTCCCGCCTCCGTCTCGAACAGCCGGATGCGGACCATGCGCTCGTGCAGGTCCCTGATGACCTGCGTGCTGACCTGCGCGGATTTCTTCGACGCTGTTGACGCTCGTTGAGCCATCGTCCGCCCCTTCGCCCGAGGGAAGTTGCCAAGCAATCGGACTTACTTGTGCCGGTCTACAGTAACCAGCAGGGGGCACCTTACTGAACAGAGTCTCTAATTACTATGCCCTGGGCCCGAGCTGTCGGCCCGCGGGTCCACCAACTCCACGGCATTGCCCTCCGGATCCGCCCAGAAGCTGATCCGCCGGCCGCGCGTCCGGACGACGACCGGGTCCGACAGCGGCCGGGCGCCCGCGGCCGGCAGTGCCGCCACCACTGAGTCCATGTCGTCGAGATGGAAGGTGAGATACGACAGCCCCGGACGCCCGACCGGCAGGGCGCACGCCGCCGCCGACCCCGCCGCCTGCGCCGACACCGGCGCCGACCGGGGAAGGATCAACTTGACACACCCCCCGGAGGGCACCCGCAGCCAGACGACCACCAGCTCACCGCCGAGCCCGGCCGGACCCCCGATGGACTCCGGTATGCGCGAGCGACGCTCGGCGCAACAGCCGAGCACGTCGCAGTAGAAGCGCTCCATCAGCTCCAGGTCCCGCACCACCACGCCTACCTCGAACGGCAGGGTCATGACCATCACACCCACCCCCACGGGGCACCGAGCGGCAACTTCGACACTTTCTATTGACAGACCACACTAAGTCCTGTTGTCGTTTCGGACACAACCCAGCTGTCGCGTTCCGAAGCCGGTCACCGGCTCGCGGCTGGGAGGATTGTGAGGACATCGTGGTCCAGACCAGCTCGCCGGAGATTCGGGAAACAGGCGCCGAGCGCAGGTCGCCGGTCT
>NZ_VJZC01000215.1 GCF_009377185.1 Streptomyces spongiae | reverse complement strand
GCCCACCCCGCTGGACAGCCGAACAGGCCCACGACACCTTTGTCTTCCTCGCCCGGTTCCTGCAGAACCAACGCGGAGGGAGCCCCGACCTCGCCTGGTGGGAGCTCCCCAGAGCGGTCCCGCGGCACGTCCACCGTCTCGTGTTCGGGCTCGTGGTCGGGCTCACGGGCGGGCTCGCGGCCGGGATCGACGTCGGGATCGACATCGGGCTCGACGTCGGGATCGCGTTCGGGCTCAATCCCGGGCCCTCGTTCGGGCTGGCGGCCGGGATCGCGGTCGGGCTCGCGTTCGCGCTCGTGGTCAGGAGATCGGATTCTGCCACGCCGGCTGTCAGGCTTCGTTTGTCGTGGTCCAAGATCACGCTCGGGCTCGTGGCCGGGCTGGTGGTCGGGCTCACGCTCGGACTCGTGATCGGGCCGGTGGTCGGGCTCACGCTCGGGCTCGTGGTATTCGCGTTCGGGCTCGTGTTCGGGCTTGAGGCCGATGATCCCGACCTGGCCGCGAGCGCCGGACCACTCACGCTGATTGCCCTGGACCGCCGCACTTTCCTCATGTTTGTGCTTGCCTTCGGGCTCGCGGCGGGTCTCGTAGGCGGGCTCGTCGGCGGGCCCGTGGTAGGACTCGCGGTCGGGCTGTCCAAGACAGCCTGGGGGGACTTCGTCGTGGTCCGCGCCTACCTGGCGGTGCGCCATGACGTCCCATGGGACCTGATGGCATTTCTGCAGGATGCGCACGAACGTCGCGGGGTACTACGGCAGGTCGGGGCGGTCCATCAGTTCCGGCACATCGACCTGCAACGCCACCTCACCCAGTAACAGCGTTGTGCACAAGACGCTCCTGCCCTCAACGCCCTTCAGGAAGCCCGTCCGGCCGGCCTGACCATCGTCCGGCTGAGCTCCTGGCCAACCCGATGGCCGGCTTCCCGGCCGATCCCTCGGCGGACCGACCGCCGTCACGGCCGACCCATACCACCCGCGCGACGGAAACGCCGTACGGCCGACAACGACGCCCTACGACGCATGGCCGAATCATGCCGACGGAGCGAAGCGGGTGCGGCTTCCCCGGACGGGACGACGGGCCGCCCGGGAACGAATCCCCGCGGCCTCTGGGCGTCGGCCTCCCACAGGGCCAGCTCCCGGTCGTACGGACCGTGGACGAGGCGCGGAACGGCCGCCGCGTCGGGGGCATCGAAGATCCGCACAGGGTGCGAGGCGTCCCAGGCCGCCCAGCCGGGGTCCCCGTTCACCACGAACCGCACCCACGCCCCGTGCATATCCTCGGCGAGCTCCCCCGGCGCGCCCTCCCCCGCGAGCTTCACCGACGCGGGCACGTCACCGGTGTCGAAGACGAAGCCCAGTTCCAGGGCGTGGCACGCGCCGAGGCCGGGCACGTTGGAGGGCCAGGCGAACTCGTAGACGTACGAGGGGGCGCCGCCCGCGCGGGCGTCGGCGAGGCGGTGCAGCGGGACACGCAGGAGGTGGTCGGTGACGAGCTGGCCGGCGAGTTCGGCGGTACCGGCGTCGGGGTGGAGCTCGCGGTAGCCGCGCGAGACCTCGGGTCCGCAGTGGCAGCGGGCGCGGGCTCCGGCCAGGGCGACCGTGCCGAGCCGGTCGACGCGGTCGTAGAGCCCGCCCGGGACCAGCCACAGGCGGTACTCCTCGCTGGTCCAGCCCATGAGCAGGTCGACGTCGTGCGCCGGGCCGTCCTCCAGGAGGGCCTGCAAGGGATCGCGGGGCACGACGTCGCCGTCGACGACGATGCCGAAGGCGGGGCCGCCGAGCACCGGACTGCTGAGCCGGCTCACCTCGGCCTGGGCCTCGGCGAGGGCCGCTCGGTCCACCTCGGCGAAGGCGGTGGCGGTCGCGGGGACCTTCAGCCGGGCCGCCATCCGGCGGACCATGCGCCGCACCTTGTCGCGGTCGGCGGCCTCCGGCGGGCCGCTCTGCAGAACGGCCCGCCGGAAGAGCCCCCGGGCGCGGGGACCGGCCAGCAGCGCGCCGACACTGATGGCTCCCGCGGACTGGCCGGCGACGGTCACGCGGTCCGGGTCGCCCCCGAACTCCGCGACGGCGTCCCGTACCCATTCCAGCGCGGCGAGCTGGTCGCGCAGGCCGGGGTTGGCGGGGGCGTCCGGGAAGAGCCCGTAACCCTCCACGCCCAGCCGGTAGTTGATCGAGACGAGGACGACGCCGTCCCGGGCGAAGGCGTGTCCGTCGTAGACGGGGACGGCCGACGAACCGCGGGTGAGGGCCCCGCCGTGGATCCACACCAGCACCGGGAGCCGGGCCCCTGGGCCCGGCTCCGGTGTCCACACATTGAGGTTGAGGCAGTCGTCGCCCGGCACGACCGGGTCGGACAGGAGCCGGGCGAACGCCTCCGAGTACGGCGGCTTGGGCGGCGTCGGCCCGAAGGCGCCCGCGTCGCGGACGCCCTCCCAGGGCTCGGGCGGAACGGGCGGGCGGAAGCGGTGGGCGCCGAAGGGCGGTGCGGCGTACGGGATGCCCCGGAAGACCGCGATCCCTCGTTCGTACCGGCCGCGTACGGCGCCGTACGGCGTCCTGGCCACGGGTCCTGTCCGGTCTTCCGCCCCTGGCGTGCCCGCCGTGTCTGCCGTCCGTGCCGTCATGCGCCCACCAGCTCCTCGCGCTCGTGAACCGTCGTTCACGTCAGAGCATCGCATCACCTCCGGTTATTCCCGGATGTCGCCGTACGGAGCCGCTCGGCTACTTGGCGTACATCAGGGTGCCGAAGCCCAGCTGGTCGAAGCCGCCGCTGTTGGTGCCGTAGTCGCCGCCACCGCCCTCGGGTGCGACGAGGTTGTAGTACATCTGCGAGATGTACGGGTCGTCGAGGTAGATGCGCCGGTTGTAGTGGAAGTGGAGCATCGCCCACACGGGACGGATCTGGCCCCGGGAGCCGGAGCCGATCACCGTCTGGGAGTTCTGGGCGCAGTTCTGGCCGCTGCCCCAGGTGTAGGTGGTGTAGGGCACGTCCTGGCCGAGGTTGTACTTGGCGACGTACTGGGCGGCCTTGAAGAACCTCCGGCTGTCGTAGCTGTACAGGTCGTCGCCCTGGTTCCAGGCCATCTCGCAGATGGCGCCCATCTGGCCCATGCCCATGACGGTGTGGCCCTGGTCGCGGCCGGACTCCTGCCACTGGCCGAGGTCGTAGCCGTCGACGTTCGAGTACAGGAACGGCACCGCGTGCTGGATGGAGCCGTTGCCGGCGCCGGTCTTGAAGTAGTTGACGGCCTGGTCGTACTTCGCGGCGTTGTCGGTGAGGATCCCGATGGCCATGATCGAGGCCATGTTGCACAGGTCCCAGTTGGCCCAGTAGTTGGTGATGCAGGCGTCGTTGTGGCCCGTGAGGAACTGGTTGTTGAGCGGGTAGAAGACGTTGACCATCATCTGCTGGAACTTGGCCAGGTCGAACCCCGCGTAGCCGCGCATGAGTTCGGCGGCCTGGCAGAACTCCCAGCCGTAGATCCCGGCTGCCAGGAACCGGTCGGCGTTGCCCGTGACGGACGTGAGGGTGTTCGCCCAGGCGTTGAGGATGCGCACCGCGCAGTCGCCGTTGGCGGCGGTTCCGCCGACCTTCCAGCGCAGGGCGTTCTGGTAGGCGGCGGCGATGTCGTTGTAGAGGAGGCCGTAGTTCTCGCCGGTGCCTCCGCGGATGATCGTCGCCGTCGCCCGGTTCGTCCAGGTGGACTGGGAGTGGGAGTTGGCGACCAGCTTGTTCCAGCCGGACAGCCAGGGGTCGTCGCCCGCGGCGACCCTGACCTTGGCGCGGTTGATGTCGCCGGCGTTGTGCAGCATGCCGGGGTGGGTGAAGGTCGCCGGCGCGGCGTCGGCGGTTGTGGCGGTGGAGGCGAGGGCCGTGGAGCCCAGGGCAAGGGCGGCGGTGAGGCCGCCGGCGGTCTTCAGCAGACCGCGGCGGCTCACCTCGCCGCTCCCGAGGTGATCGTGGGGGGAAATGCGGCTCATTGCAGTGCAGCTCCAATCAGGTGGATCTACATCGGGGTGATGCTCACCTCGCTGAATCGCGTGGTGCTGCGGGCCAGCGGGCTGCGGGAGCAGACCACCAGGCCCACGTAGTAGGGGGCGTCGCCGAAGCCGGGGATGTCTCCCCCGGCGAGGGGGGTCCAGCTGACGCCGTCATCGGTGGAGAAGGCCGCGCTGAAGGTGGTGCCGGTGCGCTTCAGCCGCAGCAGGGTGGGCGGGGTGACCGTGCCGTTGCCGGAGAAGGCGGAGGCGCCGGCCACGGTCTTGCGCAGCATGAGCTGCGCGGTGGTGCCGCCGGTCACGATGGTCCCGGCGGCCTGGTCGAACGGTGACAGGGACTTGGCCATGAGCAGTCCGACCCGGTCGCCGCTCGCGCCCTCGCGGGAGACGAGCCGCGCGGTGACCTCGCAGTCACCGGTGACCGGCCGGCGTACGAACTGCCCTGTCATCCCTTGGCCGTTGACGTTCAGGTCGACCCCGGCACCGCGGACGACGAAGGTCCCGTCCTCGTGCGCCGTGCTGCCGGGGGTTCGGATCGCCACCACGCCGAACGTCCCGAAGGGTCGGTCGTCGAGGACGACGTCACCGAGGTCGCCGTACGTCCACGGGTCGGGCGGGGGCGCGCCGACCGTGAGCTTGAGCGTGCCGGTGCCGTCACCGGCGGCGTTGCCCGCGGTCGTGGTGACGGTGAACTCGCCCGTCTCGTTGGGAGTTCCGCACACGACACCCGTGCGCTTGTCGAGGCGCAGGCCGTCCGGCAGCCCCTCGGCGGTGAACCGCACGGGCTCGTGCGAGGCCCGCAGCACGTGACGGAAGGCGACGCCCTTGTTCGCGAACGCGGTGGTCGCGGAGGTGAGTTCGGGCACCGAGGGGGTCGGCATGGGCGCGGAGGCCGACTCCGACAGGGGGCCGCGTCCGCCGCCGTTCGACTTGGCGACGGCGAAGTAGTACGTCGTGCCGGGCTTCCCCGTTGCGTCCGCGTACCGGACCCGGGCGCCGAACCCGACCGGGCCGACGCCGGTCGCGATCGTCTGGTACGGGCCGTCGGCGTCGGTGGCCCGCAGCACCTTGTACCGGGCCGAGAGGTCCGGGTCGGTCCAGGCCAGCTCCACTGCGTCCGCGCCGGCGTTCGCCCGCAGGTCGGTGACGGTGTACCTGGCGCGCGGGGTGCTCCACACCTCGCCGGTGGCCGACGACGTCACGGTGACGTTGTCGAAGGCTCCGGTGCCGGTCTCGGCGTAGTCCTCGTCGACGCCCAGGCTGGAGGTGAGGGCGAGCCCGGCGTACGCGGTGCGCCCGAAGTCGACCTCGGTGGAGCCGACCTCGGTCCAGCGGACGCCGTCCGGGGAGATGGCCCCGGTGCAGCGCCGGCCCCTGCGGGTGACGCGCACCCAGTACGGCATGCGCAGCCGGTAGCCGTCGCCCGCGCCCTCGACGTACGGGGCCTCCAGGGGGGTCGCCGACTCGGGCAGTTCCCCGAGGTTGGAGATTGGGAACGACGCGCTGGTGGTGATGGCCTCCTGCTGGCTGGGCGGCACGGGGGTGCTGCCCGTGGCGGAGACGGACGCCCCGGCCTTCGGGCGTACGGTCCATACACCGCTCCAGGTGTGCAGCGGCAGGCCCTGGATCAGCATCGACGCGTGCGCGGCGTTCGGGTCGAGCGAGCCGCGGAGGGTGACGCCGATCTTGGAGTACTGCGAGCTGAGCGGGAACACGACGCGCGCGGTGACGGAGCCGTCGCCGGGCAGAGGCAGGTGGGCGACCCGGTAGGAGTCGGCGGTGCCGCCCGCCTCCAGCACGAACCGTTCCCCGTCGAAGTGGGCGGAGCCCGCGCGCCCGACGTCCCCGACGTCCCGGGTCGCCCAGGGACCTGGCAGGCCCGCGGTGGCCGCGACCCACGCCGAACTACCGCTGCTGCCCTGGGCGTTGGCGGCCGCGACCTTGTAGTAGTAGGTCCGTCCGGTGCTTACGTCCTTGTCGGTGTACGTGGGCTTGTCGATGCCGGAGGCGATCTTCTCGTACGGGCCGTCGGGGCGGGTGGCCCTGCGGACGGTGTACTCGCTCGCCCAGGCGGACGGCAGCCAGCCGACCGTGACGGAGTCCTCCTCCCCCACCGCCGTGACGCCCGCCGGAGCCGTGGGCGCGGTCGGTGAGGGCGCCTTGGTACCGGCGTAGGCGAAGGTGCCGAAGCTCGGCAGGTCGTCGTTGCTGCCCTCGACGACGCGGGCGCCGCCCGTGCCGCGGAAGACGGCGGCCTTGGTGTTCGGGGTGTCGAGGCCGCGGACGCCGGCGTAGTGGGCGTAGTACATCTCGTAGATCGGCGGCAGGCTGCCGCGGACCTTGTCGGAGACGGTCGTCTTGATGTACTTGCCGGTGCGGTCGAGGTCGGGGGTGAAGGGGACGTCGCCGCCGAGGTTGTACTTGGCCGCGTACTCGGCGTTCGCGAGGATGCGGTTGCCGTCGAAGCCCCACAGGTCGACGCCCTGGTTCCAGGCGACCTGTGCGGCGTCGCCCATCAGGCCGACGGCGAGCTGTTCGTGGCCCTGGTCGCGGCCGCTCTCCTGGCCCTGGCCCGCGTCGGTGACGACGCGGTTCAGGACGCTGCCGTTGCCCGCACCCGCGGCGGCGAACCTCAGGGCGTCCTCGAAGAGGGCGGGCTCCTCGCAGAACACGCCGATGGCGAGGATCGACTGAATGGCCGTCAGGTCCCAGTTGCCGTTGGCGTAGAGCATGTAGCCGGACACGGCCGGATACCAGACGTCCAGGAAGGAGCGCTCACAGCGGGCGATGTCCTCCGCGTCCCAGCCGTCGTAGCCGGAGTGCCGCAGCAGCTCGGCCGCGTTGACGAACTTGAACGCCTGGAGCCCGGCGCCGAGCGGGCCGTCGGCCCCGGTGATCGCGGTGAGCGACGTCGACCAGACGTTGAGGATGTCGCGTGCCTTGTCCGCGTTGGCGCGGTTGCCGGTGACGCACCACATGAGCGCGTTCTGGTAGGCGGCGGCCGAGTCGGCGACGGCCTGGTTCTGGAAGTTGGTGGGGCCACGGCCCCAGGAGGTGATCTGTCCGGTGTTCTGGATCGCGTACGTGGACTTCGACCGGGCGTGGGCGGCGAACGTGAGGTAGCCGTCGTGGACCGGGGACTCCTGCGCGGCGACCGCGGCCTTCATCCGGTCCAGGTCCTCCTGGGAGTGGAGGAGACCGGGGTGTCTGAACTCGAACGCCGCTTCGGCGGCCGACTGGGCCCACGCGGCCGTGGCGGAGGCGGACAGCAGTCCGGCCCCGGCCACGGCCGTGAGGCCCGCCGCGCCGAGGAACGACCGTCGGCTGAGGGAATGCACGGGTGTCTCCTGGTTCAGTGGTGCCGCGTCACGCGTGCTCGATGGTGAGCGTGACGTCCTGGGTCGCGGTGCCCACGCTGTTGGTGGCCGAGACGGTGACCGTGAAGGTGCCGACGTTGTCCCGGGCGGTCCCGGAGATCAGACCGGTGTCGGTGTCGATGTCCAGGCCCTTCGGCAGGCCCTCGGCGCCGAACTTCGTCGGGAGGGCGCTGGCCGTGATCAGGTGGTTGAAGACCTGGTTCTTGGTGGCCGTGGCCTTCTCGGGGCTGGTGATCTTGGGCGCGTCGCTCGACGTGGCCTCGGTGGAGTTCAGCCACCGGGTGTTCAGCACGTGCTCGTTGGCGTACGCCGGCATCATGTCGGTGAACGTGTACCAGCCGGGCTTCTTCATCCCGTTGCCGATGAACTTGCCGTTGATGACGAGGTTCTGGAACGTGACGTTGTTGATGGCGTGGTCCGCGTCGTAGCCCACCATGATCGACGGGTTGGCGTGCGTCCCGGTGTACGTCATGTTCCGGATGAAGACGCCGTCGATGCCCCGGCCGACGGAGGTGTTGTAGCTCTTGTTGAACATCACCCGCATGTTGATCAGCTGACCCCAACGGAAGTCGTCCACCCGGATGTCCTGGGCGCGGACGTTCTTCACCAGGTTGCTGTCGCCGGGGTTGAGCGCGATGCAGCCCTGGTAGTTCATCTGCGGTTCGCGGTGGTCGAGGATGTCGATGTTGCTGAAGACGAGGTTCTCGATGGTCTCCGGCTTGTCGGTGTTGCCGTGCGTTCCGACGTTGATGGGGTGCGCGACGTCCGCCCAGAGCGTGGAGTTGCGGACGGTGATGTTGCGGCAGTCGCCGTAGTACTCCCATCGGTGGGCGTAGATGGCGATGCAGTCGTCGGCGTTGCGCATCCAGACGTTGTCGATGAGGACGTCCTCGCTGGAGAAGACGTCGATGCCGTCACCCCACTGGCCGTGGCTGTAGGAGTGGAAGTCGCGGATGGTGACCTGCTTCGACTGGCCGATGGTGGCCGCGTAGCCGCTGCTCGGGTTGAGCACCATGATGCCGTCGATCTCGATGTTCTCGGAGTACTCGACGAGGACACCGTTCGCCGAGTTGTAGATCACGCCACGGCCGAGCAGCCGGGCGTTCTCGACCTCGTGGAACTCCACCCGGGACGTCAACACGGCGCCGCCGGCCAGGTAGACCGTCTTGCCGCTGGGCACCTTCACCACACCGTCGGTGGTCTTGTGCAGACCGGGGCCGAAGTAGATGACGTCGGGGTCGTCGGGGTCGCACCGCTTCGACTCGATGGGATTGGCGTGCAACTGGAGGTTGTTGAAGATGTCGCCGTCGACCTCGATGGAGAGGTTGCGCGGCTCGGTGAGGGTGAAGCTCACCGTGGCGCCGTCCACCGTGAAGTCGGTGTCGTACGACAGCGGGCGGATCCGCGCGGTGCCGATGGTGCCCTTGGCCGAGGTGACGGCGACCTCGACGGTGCCCCTGAAGTCGAAGGTGGCGACGGAGGAGTTGAAGACCGGGCCGCTGCCCGTGTTCGCGTCGATCTGCTTCGCCCTGGCGCGGTAGACCGGCACCGTCTGCCATTCGCCGCCCGCGACACGGGCCTTGACGGAGTAGCTCGAGTTGGTCGGGACCCCGCTCGGGATGGGGTACACCACCAGCTTGTCGGGCGCTCCGGGTGTGTCGTCGGCTCTCGCGGTGCCGGCAGCCGCACCGATCAGGGAGTACGCGGCGGCGGTCGCACCCGCGGCCTGGAGGAGGGTGCGCCGGGACAGGCCGGTGCTCTGGGTGTCGTTCATGGAGAAGTTCCTTCGAGGTACGAGGAGATGAGAGACGCAAGGGGGGGATGGGAGATACAGCGGAGAGGGGGATACAGCGGAGAGGGGAGATACGGCAGAGGTCACTTGAGACCGGACGTGGACATCCCGGCGACGAAACCGCGCTGGGCGATCAGGAAGATCAGCAGGATCGGCACGACGTACATCACGGAGGCCGCGGCCTGGAGTTCGGGGACGGGTGTGCCGGCCTCACTGACGTAGGTGGTCATCACCGCGACTGCGAGAGTGGTGCGGTCGGTGGACAACAGCAGTTGCGGGGCGATGTAGTCGCCCCAGGTCCAGGTGAAGGCGATGATGAAGCTCGCGGACAGCACGGGCCAGGACTGCGGCAGGAAGATCCGCCAGAAGATCGACGTGTATCCGCAGCCGTCGACGATCGCGGCCTCCTCCAGCTCGCGGGGCATGCCCGCGAAGAACTGGCGGAAGAGGAAGACGAGATACGGCGCCGCGGAGAGGCCCCACAGCACCCACGGCCAGTACGTGTCGACCATGCCGACCTTGGCGAAGATCAGGTAGGTCGGCAGCAGCGTGACCATCTGGGGCAGCATCATCGAGCCGAGGAGGACGCCGAACAGCCACTTCTTGCCGGGTGCGTCGAGGCGGGCGAAGCCGAAGCCGACCCAGGCCGAGCTGAGGGTGACGAGCGTGGCGTAGATGAGGGCGATGACCAGGGAGTTGCGGGCGTAGCCGAGGAAGTCGATCTGGTGGAAGGCGTCGGCGAAGTTGTGCCACTGGAAGGCGTCGGGCAGCCAGTGCACGGGCGAGGCGGCCAGTTCGCCCTGGGTCTTCAGGCCGGAGAGGACCAGCCAGCCGAAGGGGCCGAGGAACAGCCCGGTGACGGAGACGAGGACCGTGTAGAGGACGAGGCGCTTGGCGCGCACCCGCACACGTACGTCGGTCGTCGATGACTTGGGCGGCAGGGCGGTGGCCGTCACTTCTTCGCCTCCGGGTCGACGTTGTAGAACACCGCGCCGGACGTGAACTTGAAGATGAGTCCGGTCACGACGAGGATCAGGACGAAGAGCACCCACAGCAGCGCGGAGGCGTAGCCGTAGCGGCCGAGCGCGAAGTACTGCGCGAACACGTGCATCATGTACAGGTAGTTGGACTGCGGAACCGTGGTGATGCCGCTCGTGTCGCCGAGCGGGGCCAGCAGCAGCGGCATGATGGTCTGCACCGAGGCGATCATTCCGGTCACCGTCTGGAAGAGCAGGACGGGCGACAGCAGCGGCACGGTGATGCTGCGGAAGGTGCGCCAGGCGCTCGCCCCGTCGATACGGGCCGCCTCGTGGAGTTCCCGGGGTACGTCCTGGAGACCGGCCAGCGAGATGATCATGACGTTTCCGGCGCCCCAGAGCACCGTCATCAGCAGGACGTAGCGGGCGTAGGGGTCGGCGAGCCAGCCCACGGCGTCGATGCCGAAGAAGGTCAGGGCGCCGTTGGCGGCACCGGAGTTCTGGTCGAAGAGCAGCTTGAAGGCGAGGCCCGCGCCCACCGGCGGCACCACGGCGGGCACATAGAGCAGGGTGCGGAACAGGCCGCGGGCCTTGATCGGCCGGTTGACCAGGACGGCGAGGCCGAGGCCCGCGATGATCGACAGCGGCACCGAGGTCACCGCGAACAGGCCCGCGCGGCCCAGCGCGTCCCAGGTGACCGGATCGTTGAGCAGCTCGCGGTAGTTGCCGAGTCCGACGTAGCGCCAGTTGGGCGAGATGCCGTCGAACGTGGTGAAGCTCAGCCACAGCGCGTACACCATCGGCGTGATGGTCAGCAGCAGGAACCCGATGATCCAGGGCGAGGTGAACATGTAGAACGCCCGGTGTCGGCGGGCGGTCATGGAGATCCGCGGCCGGTCGGCGGCCGGTGCGCGACGCCCGGTGCTCGTGGCGGCGGGCGCGGGCCGGCCCTCGGCGGAGGAGGAGATCTGGTCGACCGTCATCCCACTTGCTCCTTACCGCGCTTCAGCTGCTCGTTGATGGCCGAGTTCAGGCGCCCGGCGAGGGTGTCGACGGACATCTGGCCGTTCATCGCGGCGGGGGCGATCTGGTTGAAGAGGGCGTCGAGCGCGTCCGCCCTGGTGTAGGGCGTGAAGGAGACCACCGAGAAGTGCTTCAACTCGTTCTCCTGTACCTTCAGCACCCGCTTCTGGTACTCCTCCTTGGCCGGCATCAGCGACCGCATCGACTTCAGGGTGGGGATGCCCCAGCCGCCGGAGGCACGTGCCTTGGCCGGCTCCTCGCCGAAGAACCACTCGAAGACCCGCCATGCGGCGTCCTTGTTCTTCGCCCCGCGCGGCATCCACAGACCGGTGCCGCCCTGGCAGGCGCTGATCCGGGGGCCACCGGCGAAGACGGGGGCAGGTGCCAGGCGGGACACCTCCGCCAGCTTCTTGTCGGCGCCGATCATGCCGCCCATCCAGTAGCCGGAGTTCGACATGGCAAGCCGCCCGGCCTGATAGGTGGGCCCGTCCCAGCCGTTGGGGTCGGGCTGGATGAGGCTCGGCCCGACCTTCGTCTTGCAGTAGTCGATGTACCAGGTCAGGGCCTTGCGGGCCTCGGGTGTGGTGAAGTCGACCCGGGAGAAGTCGTCGTTGAACAGGCTGCCTCCGGCGGACGCCGTCATGGTCGCCAGGAGCGTGGACCGGGTGAGGCCGCCGTAGCTGCCGCCGAACACGGTGGTCTGGCCCTTCCTGCGCTGTACGAGGCGCTTGGCCTTGTCCATCCACTCCTCGTACGTGACCGGCTCGGTCTCCGGCGGAAGGTCGACCCCGCCCTTGTCGAAGGCCGCGGTGTTGTACCAGTACATGGAGTCCTGGGAGAAGTCCTTCGCCATGCCGTAGCGCGGGCCCTTGCCCTGGACGTGTCCGTCGTACCGCCACAGGTCGTTGACGGGGTCCAGGTCGGCCGACTTCAGGACGCTGCTCCGGGCGAAGTACGGGTCCAGTTCCTCGGCCACGTCCCGCGCGGCGAAGAAGGGCGAGTCCACGGCGCCGACGCCGCGCACCAGGTCGGGCGGGTTGCCGCTGGTGAGCATCGCGATCAGCTTGGTGATGTCGTACTTCACCAGGACGATCTTGATGCCGAGGTCCTTCTTGGCCTGCTGGACCTGCTCCGGGAGGATGTCCCCGGAGTTGACCATGACGGTGACGGTCTCGCCCGATCCGCTGACCCCGGTCGACACCTGCATCGCGCAGCCGCTCAACGCCGCAGCTCCGGCCATCGCTCCTCCGGCCGACATCACCAGGAAGCGGCGACGGCTGGGGGGAGCACCGGCGTGTGTGCGCATGAGCGCCCTCACTTCCGCAGTAACAGGTAGGAACCGGTTGCTACAACCGAGTGGCCGAAGCTTGTTCCTGTCCGGAAAGCGCGTCAAGGGTCTGGGACGACTTTCGAAAACTCCGCCGGGGTGCCTCCGGCGGTTGAACGGGCTTGAGACCTGCACCGAGGGTGCCGCTGAGCTGGGCGATCCCGTCTGCCGGGTCCCTGCCGGTGCGCGACCAGCCACCCACGGCCCGCACATGGCCACCGGCAGAACCCCGCAGACGAGACCCCCCACCCACTCCAGCCGATTGACCCCCCAAGAACCGAGACTTACGGTAGAAGACGCTTTCAGAAAATGTTTCTCGGAGTCTCCCCAACACCCTCAGGAGAGTCATGCACAGCGCCCAGCTGCCGCTGCCAAGGGCCGTGTTCGCCATGGATCCGGTGCACCTCCCCCTGCTCTTCCCCGAGCCCCTCATGGCGCGACTGCGGCAGACGGCCGAGATCGACCCCACGCTCGTCGTCAGCGACTTCACCGCCCCCACCGCCACCACGGCACTGGCCAGAGCCGAGGTGCTGATCACCGGCTGGGGCTGCCCCCACCTCGACGCGGACACCATGAACGCGGCACCGGCGCTGCGCGCCGTCCTGCACGCCGCAGGCTCAGTCCGCTCGCTGGTCGGCGACGCCCTGTGGAAGCAGGGCATCACCGTCTCCAGCGCGGTCACCGGCAACGCTCTCCCGGTCGCGGAGTACACGCTCGCGATGATCCTGCTGGCCGGGAAGGACACCTTCGCCCACCGCGAGCGCTACCGCGTCACCCACACCTACCCGACCACCACCGAGACCGCGGCGACCGGCAACGTGGGCCGCCGCGTCGGAGTCATCGGCGCCTCCCGCGTGGGCCGCCGCCTCCTCGACCTGCTGCGGCCGTACGACTTCGAGGTCCTCCTCCACGACCCGTACGTGGACGCCGTCGAGGCCGCCGCGCTCGGTGCCCGGCTGGTGTCACTGGAGGACCTGCTCGGACACAGCGACATCGTGAGCCTGCACGCCCCGGACATCCCCGAGACCCAGCGCATGCTCGACCGCGCCCGGCTCGCCCTGATCCGCGACGGAGGCGTACTGATCAACACCTCGCGCGGCGCCCTCGTCGACCACGACGCCCTCACCGACGAACTGGTCTCCGGCCGGCTGAACGCGGTCCTGGACGTCACCGAGCCCGAGCCGCTGCCCGCCGACTCCCCGCTGTACCGGCTCCCCAACGTGTACCTCACCCCGCACATCGCGGGCTCGCTCGGCAACGAGCTGGAGCGCCTCGGCCGCATCGTCGTGGACGAGCTGGAACGCCTCGCCGCGGGCCTGCCGCTCACCCACGAGGTACGGCACGCGGATCTGGCCAGGGTCGCCTGATGCACTCCGTGCCCCACGCGTCCCGCCTCATCCACAAGCCGTCCTGTCAGGAGTAACCATGGGATACGGTTTCGCCACCGGTGGGGGAAGGGAACCCGGCTTCTCCGGTGATCGGGACACTACGGTGAAGGAGCCGCAACGGTGAGTCAGCGCAAGGCGCCCAGTGACGCCGGACGGGCGACCATCCGCGATGTCGCGGAACGCGCGGGCGTCTCCGTGGCGAGCGTGTCCCGCGTCCTGTCGGGCAACTACCCGGTCTCGGACGAACTGCGCCGCCGGGTGATGAAGGTCGTCCGCGACCTGGACTACGTCACCAACGCCCACGCCCGCTCGCTCGCCGGCGGTGGCACACCGACGGTCGCCATCCTCATCAACAACATCGTGGGCGCCGCCTTCGCCCACGTGGCCAAGGGCGTCGAGGGCGCGGCCACCCTGCGCGGCTGGCTGTCCCTGGTCGGCACCACGGGCGACGACCCCGAGCGGGAGCTCGCCCTGGTGAACATGATGCGCCAGCAGGGCGTCGCCGCGGTGGTCCTGCTCGGCGGGGCGTACGACTACGACGAGTACCAGCTGCGCATGGCCCGCTTCGCCCGCTCGCTCGACGCGGCCGGCTCCCACCTCGTCCTGGTCGGCAGGCCACCCCTGGAGGGCGACGTCCCGGCGACGACGGTCGACTACGACAACGAGAGCGGCGCCTACGCGATGGCCAGCCACCTGCTGTCCGCCGGCCACCGCAAGGTCCTGGTACTGCCGGGACACTCCGAACTCACCACCGCCCAGAGCCGGTTGACCGGCGCCCGGCGGGCCTTCGAGGCGTACGGCGTGCCCTTCGACCCGGGCATGGTGCGCCACGGCCCGTACGACTACGAGCACGGGTACGAGGCAGTCGAGACGAGCCTGCGCGAGGGCGCGGACTTCACCGCGGTGCTCGCCGGGACCGACGTGGTCGCCGCGGGCGCCATGCAGGCCCTGCGCGCGGCCGGACTGCGCGTGCCCGAGGACGTCTCGATCGTCGGGTACGACGACATCCCGCTCGCCTCCCAGCTCACCCCTCAGCTGACCACCGTGCACGTGCCGTACGAGGAGATGGGCCGCGTGGCACTGCGGGCTGTCGCCGACCGCCGGGAGGGCGGGCC
>NZ_VJZC01000214.1 GCF_009377185.1 Streptomyces spongiae | reverse complement strand
CAGACCCACCCGCCCTGGAGGATGTCGTGGCGGCGGACGAGGTCCCAGTACTTCTTGAAGTTGCCGTTCGAGTTCCCCATCGCGTGGGCGTACTCGATCATGACGTACGGCCGGGTGTCGTTCGTGTCCTTCGCGCGCTGCTCGACGCGGGACGGGTTGTCGTACATCTCCGACCGGATGTCGCTGATCGTCGGCCGGTCGTCGCCCTCGTACTGGACGACGCGGGTGGTGTCGTACGACTTGATCCAGTCGTGCATGGCGACGAACGTGCTGCCGCCGCCGGCCTCGTTCCCGAGCGACCAGATGACGACCGAGGCATGGTTCTTGTCGCGGTGGACCATGCTCTGGGCGCGGCTCACGCACGCCTTGGTCCAGTCGGGGTGGTTGCCCGGGTACTCGTCGCGGATGCCGTGGGTCTCGAGGTTGGTCTCGTCGACGAGGTACAGGCCGTACTCGTCGGCGAGTTCGTACCAGATCGGGTTGTTGGGGTAGTGCGAGGTGCGGACCGTGTTCATGTTCATCCGCTTGATGACCTCGACGTCCTTGACCATGTGCGCGCGGGTGAGCGACATGCCGACGTCGGGGTGCATCTCGTGGCGGTTCGTGCCGCGGAAGGACACGGGCTTGCCGTTGATCCGCATCAGCCCGTCCTTGAGCGCGAACTCGCGGAGGCCGACGCGGTGCGAGAGCGTCTCGATCACCTTCCCGGCCGGGTCTCGGAGGCGGAGTACCGCGGTGTAGAGGTTCGGGTGCTCGGCCGACCAGAGTCTGGGGGAGGGCACGGCCTTGCTCGCCCGTACGGTCACGTCGTCACCGGCGGGGGAGGACGAGAGGTCGACGGACTGCTGGAGCGGCCGGGACCAGACGGCGTGGCCGCGGTCGTCGTAGAGCTGGGTCTCCACGGAGTACCGGCCTTCGTCCCGGCCGTCGTACGACCGTACGTTGGCGGTCACGGACAGCTCGGCGGCCGTGTAGTCGTCGCTCAGCGGGGTGTCCAGCTTGAAGTCGCGCAGGTGGACGTCCGGCGTGGAGTAGAGGTAGACCGAGCGGAAGATCCCGCTCAGCCGGATCATGTCCTGGTCCTCCAGCCAGTCCCCGTCGGAGAAGCGGTACACCTCCACCGCGATCTGGTTGGTGCCGGACTTGAGGTGCGGGGTGATGTCGTACTCGGCGGGGGTGAACGAGTCCTCGGCGTACCCCACCAACTCGCCGTTGATCCATACGTAGTGCGCGGACTTGACCCCTTCGAAGTGCAGGAAGGTCCGTCGTCCCGCCCAGCCGCGCGGCACGGTGAAGGTCCGTCTGTACTGCCCCACCGGGTTGTAGCGCGTCGGTGCCGCCGGGGGTTGCGCTTCCTCGCCGAGCCCGTTGGGCCCCCACCACGGGTAGGTGATGTTGACGAAGATCGGGCGGTCGTGGCCGTGCATCTGCCAGACGGAGGGGACGGGGATGGTGTCCCAGTCGCTGTCGTCGACGTCGGTGCGATGGAAGTCGGCGTCCCGGTCGTCGGGCCGGTCGGCGTAGGCGAACTTCCACTTCCCGTCGAGGCTCAGCCGGTACGGGGAGCGCGTGCGGTCACCGTCCAGCGCTTGTTTGACGTCCGCGTACGGCATGAGTGTGGTGTGGGGCGGCTGGGTTCCGACCTGGAAGAGGTCGATGTTGCCGTTCCACTCCGGGGTGCCGTCGGCCGCCGTGCGCGGGCCGGCCGGGAGGGCCGAGGCGGACGACGGGGCCAGGGCGAGCGCACCGAGGACGGCCGCTCCACCCTCCAGGAGACGTCGGCGGCTGACGACCGGCGGCCGGTGGAGGGGAGACAGGTGCGAGCTGGGCCGGCTGTGCGAGCTGTGCGAGTCGGACTGGCTGTGCGAGCTGTGCGCGTCGTGCGGGTGCGGCATGACCGGGGCCTTCCTCGGTACGACAGGCGCTGCACGGACTGAGGGGAGCATCCGAGCCGGCAGGGCTCAACTCGCCGTGCGGAGCGGAAGTTGATGTCGAGTCAGATCGCAACTGGTGATATCGGAGGCAACTGCTGAGCGAGCCTCACCCTAGGACTCCGAACAGAACCCGAGCAATGTCTCCGTCGGACTTTGTGTGATTCTGGTGGGTGAGTGCTCGCAGCTCGCACACGCGCAGGCCCGCCGGTCTCAGGCCGCAGCCGCGCGGCCCTCCCTGGACTTCATCAGCGGCTGGATGCGCGTACCGAAGTCCTCGATGCCCTTGAGGAAGTCGTCGAAGACCAGCATGATCCCCTTGGTGCCGGTGACCTCGGCGACCTCGTCGAGCATCCTCGCGACGGTCTCGTACGAGCCCACGAGCGTGCCCATGTTGAAGTTCACGGCGCCCTCGGGCAGCGAGATGGTCCTGGCGGTCGAGGAGCCGTCGGCGGCCTTGTCCGAGGCCGACTCCCCCGCCATGTACGCCAGCGCCGCGAGGTCCGCGTTGTCGTGGTAGTCCTTCCACTTCGCCTGGGCGGCCTCGTCGGTCTCGGCCGCGATGACCATGAACAGCGAGAGCGCGCCGACGTCCCGGCCGGTCTGCCGAGCCGCCTCCACGAGCGTCGCCGTGGAACCCGAGAGCCCGAGCGGGGTGTTGACGCCGCTGCCCAGGATGAAGCTGAAGTCGGCGTGCTCGGCGGCGAACTTCATGCCGGTGCCGCTCTGCCCGGCGGCGACGATGTCGATGTGCCCGTTCGCCGGGCGGGGAGACAGCACGCAGTCGTCCATCTCGTAGAAGTCGCCCTTGAAGTTGCTGACGCCCTCGCTCCAGAGGTCCTTCATCACGGTGACGTACTCGGCGGCGCGGGCGTAGCGGTCGCCGAAGTGGTCGTCCCCCGGCCACAGGCCCATCTGGGAGTACTCGCCGGGTGCCCAGCCGGTGACGATGTTGACGCCGAACCGGCCGGGGGCGATCGAGTCGACGGTCACGGCCATGCGCGCGACGATCGCGGGCGGCAGCGCGAGGATCGGTGTCGAGGCGTACAGCTTGATGCGGTCCGTCACGGCGGCCAGGCCCGCCATGAGTGTGAACGACTCCAGGTTGTGGTCCCAGAACTCGGTCTCGCCGCCGAAGCCCTTGAGCTTGATCATCGACAGGGCGAAGTCGAGCCCGTGCTCCTCCGCCTTCTGCACGATGGCCTTGTTCAGCTCGAAGCTCGGCATGTACTGCGGGGAGCTCTTCGATATGAGCCAGCCGTTGTTGCCGATGGGGATGAAAACGCCGATGTCCATGCCTGTATTCATAGGTCGTTACCGCATGTCCCGCCCAGTTGACCGGTAATCACCTCCGGGTACGGTGACTGAATTATCCCGTATCAGGCGTATTGAGGCGCGGGTCGGAACCGAAGACGAACCGAAGACGAATTGGAGACCGAACCAGAGACCGAACCGGAGACTGAACCGAACGCGAGATTCCGGTAACGCACTGCACTGATTCGTGTGACAACGTTAAAATCTCCGCATGAACGCACGGCTGGCCCTGCTCAGCACGGTGGATCCCGGTCTCGCGGAGAGCGAGGTCTTCCGGCTGACGCTCCAGCACGCGGTGGGCGAACTGGACGCCCTGGGGGGAACGATTCATCTGCGCGGCCCCATGTCCGCGCTGCGTCTGGTGTCGGTGACCGGGCTCCCTCCCGGCCTCACCCGCCCCTGGGAGATCGTCGACCAGGAGGGCCCACTGGCCCCGGCCCGCGCCCTGCACCAGGACCAGGGCCGTGGCGTATGGGCGCCGTTCACATCCGCCGATCCCCCCGGGACTTCGGCGGAACCCGTGGGCGACATCCAGTGGCCCGGCACCGGCCTGGCCGCCCTCCCGCTGTTCAGCGGGGACCGCAGCATCGGCGCGCTCACCGTCCTGATGGGCGACCGGGGCGAACCCGGCCCGGAGCAGTGGGACTTCCTGCGGGCCGTCGTCGCCTGGACCGAGGAACGCATGGCCCAGGCACCCCCACCGTCCGGACCCGTACAGGCGGAGCTGAACGGCGAGCGCCTGCGGCAGGCACTGAAGGAGGTCAGCGTCGGCTCGTGGGACTGGAACATCCAGACCGGCGACCTGATCTGGGACGAGGCCGCCCTGGAGCTCTACGGCACCAGACCGGCCGACTTCACCGGCAAGATCGAGAACTGGATGCGGATCGTCCACCCCGACGACCTGGCGCCGACCCTGGCGGCCGCCCAGCGGGCGATACGTGACCACGGCGTCTACGAGGCCGAGTACCGGGTGCGTAAACTGGACGGCACCTGGGGCTGGACGCAGGCCCGCGGCAGGGCCACGTACGACGAGAACGGCGAACCGTTCCGGATGATCGGCGTGGGCTGGGACAGTAACGAGCCCCGTTCCGCCCGTGACGCGCTCAGCAGGGCCCTTCGCCATATGAGCGACGGCTTCCTGGCGGTGGACGACGACTGGCGGATCACCTTCGCCAACCTGGAGGCGGAGCGCACGCTGGGCTTCTCCGAGGAGGAGCTGTTCGGGCGCGTCCTGTGGGACCTGCCCACCGCACGGCTGGCACCCGGCCTGGAGAGCCGCTGCCGGAAGGCCGCGGCCGAGGAGAAGGCCGCCAACTTCGACGTACGCATGCCGGACGGGCGCCGCTACCACCTGCGGCTCGTCCCGGGGCCCGACGGCCGCACCCTCTACTTCACCGACGTCACCGAGAGGCGGCGCCTGAACGAGGAGCGCCGGGCGGCGCAGCTGGCCGCGTCCGAGCGTTCGGCCCGGATCGCGGAGCTGACCGAGGCTCTCGCCAAGGCGACGACCTCACGGGACGTGGTGGAAGCGGTCGCCCGGCGGGTGCTGCCGCCGTTCGACGCCACCGGACTCCTGGTGCAGGCCGTCGAGGACGACCGACTCCACAACGTCGGGGCCGTCGGCTACTCGGACGACTTCCTCGCCCTCGTGAACAACCGCCCCCCGGGGACCTGCGGCCCGTCCTGGGATGTGATCTCGTCCGGCACACCGGTGTTCCTGTCCTCGCCGGAGGAGTACGCCGCGTACGCGCCCGGCCAGGCCGGCCTGCCCCGGGTCGCCGCCAAGCAGGCATGGGCGTTCCTGCCGCTGACGGCGTCCGGCCACACGTTCGGCGTGTGCGTCGTGGCCTTCGACCGTCCGCGCCGGCTCACCGACGACGAGCGCACGCTGCTGACCACGATCAACGCCCTCGTCGCGCAGGCCCTGGAGCGGGCCCGTCTCTACGACGCCGAGCACGCCCGGTCCCGCGAACTCCAGCGCAGCCTGCTCCCCACGGGCCTGCCCGACCTGGCCGCGTGCGAGGCCGCCGCCCGCTACCTGCCCGCCGGACAGGGCATGGACGTGGGCGGCGACTGGTACGACGTCATCCCGCTCTCCAGCGGCCAGGTCGCCCTCGTCGTCGGCGACGTCATGGGCCACGGCCTGCCCGAGGCGGCCACCATGGGCCGACTGCGCACGGCCGTGCACACCCTGGCCGACCTCGAACTGCCCCCCGACGAAATCATGAGTCACCTCAACGACATCGTCGGCGACATGGGCGAGGAGTCGTACGTGACCTGCCTGTACGCGCTCTACGACTCCACCACCCAGGTCTGCTCCATCGCCCGCGCCGGGCACCCGCCCCCCGCCCTGGTACACCCCGACGGCACCGTGCACTTTCCGCCGCTGGCCGCCGACCCACCACTGGGCGCGGCGAAGCCACCGTTCGAGACGGTCGAGCTGGCGGTGCCGGAGGGAAGCCTGCTCGTGCTCTACACCGACGGCCTCGTCGAGTCGGCGAAACGCGAGATCGACGAGGGCATGGCGGACCTGGCACGGCTTCTGCGCACCGCCAACGGGGACGGCACCGGCGCGGACCTGGAGCGCCTCTGCGACACCCTGACGGCCGGCCTGCTCCCCGCCGAGCACCAGGCCGCCGACGACGCGGCCCTCCTCGTGGCCCGCCTGCATGCCCTGACCGGGGACAGGATGGCCTCCTGGCCGCTCGCCGAGGACCCGAAGGCGGCCGGTCAGGCCCGCCGCCACGTCCGCGAGCAACTCTCCGCCTGGGGCCTGGACGACCTGACCCCCACCACGGAACTGCTGGCCAGCGAACTGGTGGGCAACGTCGTGCGCCACGCCAAGGGCCCGGTCAGCCTGCGTCTGCTGCACGGCCCCGAGCTGATCTGCGAGGTCTTCGACGGCAGCCTCACGATGCCCCGCATCCGCCGCGCCACGGACACCGACGAGGGCGGCCGCGGACTGCAACTGATCACGGCGCTCTCGCAACGCTGGGGCACGCGCTACACCCCCAGGGGCAAGTGCATCTGGACCGAGCAGGCACTGCACGGCCCGGGCGGCCCCGGGGACCGCGGACCCGACGCCTTGGAGCTGATGTTCCTGGGCACGGAGGGTTTCGACGGGGACCTGGACGCGCTGTCCTTCGGGGACGAGGAACCGTAGAGCACGCGTCAACGGGGCAAGGGGGCCACCATGGACGTGTGCGTTCCTGTGCGCGTTCCTCTGCGCGTTCCTGTGCGCGTTCCTGAGTGAAGGACGTCCGCCATGCCCGAGCTGCCAGACGTCGAGAAGTTCCGCGAGATGCTCGAGTCCTGCGCGAAGGGCCGGGCCGTCCAGCACGTCGTCGTACGCGACACGGGCGTCCTGCACGGCGTCAGCGCGCGGCGGCTGCGTGACGCGCTGGTGGGCCGGCGCTTCACCCGGCCGGAGCGGCACGGGAAGTGGCTGCTCGCCCGCACCGGCGGCCCCACTCTCCTGCTGCACTTCGGGATGACCGGCAGCCTGGTCTGCGGCTCTCCCGACGACGCGGTCGAGGCCCACGACCGTGTCCTGCTCACCCTGAGCGGCGAGCGTCAGCTCCGCTACCGCGACCAGCGCAAGCTCCGGGGCCTCTGGCTGGCCGACGACGACACCGAGGTCGCGCGGCTGCTGGACGACCAGGGGCCCGACGCGATGGCGGTGGACCGCGCGGAGTTCGCGGCCGTGCTCTCCTCACACCGCGGCAGGGTCAAGACGGTCCTCACCGACCAGACCGCCCTCGCCGGACTCGGCAATCTGCTGGCCGACGAGATCCTGTGGCGCGCGAGGCTGCGCCCCACCGTCCGGGCGAACGACCTCACCGAGCCCGACCGCCGCCGCCTGTACACCCAGATGCGCCGCACCCTGCGCTCGGCGGTCACCGCGGGCTGCGTGCCGCCGCGGGACTCCTGGCTCACCGGTCACCGCGACGACCCCGACCCGATCTGCCCGCGCTGCGGAGCCCCCCTGCACCGGTCCCGGATGGCGGGCCGCGGCACGGTGTGGTGCCCGCGGTGCCAGCCGGACGGGGCCTGAGTGCCGCTGTGAGGTTGCGGGGCTCGGTCCCGCGCCCAAACATGGGCCGGGAGGGACAGGCACGTATGACCGAGAGCGAGCCGGTATGACGACCGAGAACGACCGGCCGCCACCCCGCTGCCTGGTCACTGGCGCCACCGGTTACCTGGGCGGTCGGCTGGTGCCCGAGCTGCTGGCCGCAGGCCACTCCGTACGCTGCCTGGCCCGTTCCCCGGACAAGCTGCGCGACCACCCGTGGGCCGGGCAGGCGGAGGTCGTGCGCGGGGACGTCACGGACGAGGCGTCCGTGCGCGCCGCGATGGAGGGCATGGACGTCGCGTACTACCTGGTGCACGCGCTGGGCAGCGGGCGGGGGTTCGAGGAGACCGACCGGCGCGCGGCCAGGATCTTCGGCGAGCAGGCGCGCGCCTCGGGAATCCGGCGGATCGTCTACCTCGGCGGGCTGACCCCGTCCGGAGTGCCCGAGCACGCGCTGTCGCCCCACCTGCGCTCCCGCGCCGAAGTGGGCCGCGTCCTGCTGGCCTCGGGCGTGCCGACGGCCGTACTGCGCGCAGCGGTGATCATCGGTTCGGGCTCGGCCTCGTTCGAGATGCTGCGGTATCTGACCGAGCGGCTCCCCGCGATGGTGACCCCGAGCTGGGTGCGCGTCCGCATCCAGCCGATCGCCGTCCGCGACGTGCTCCGCCTGCTCGTGGGGTGCGCGCGGCTGCCGGACGACGTGAACCGCGCCTTCGACATCGGCGGGCCGGACGTCGTCACGTACGAGCACATGATGCGGCGGTACGCGGCCGTCGCCGGCCTGCCGAAACGCGTGATCGTCCCCGTGCCGCTGCTCACCCCCCGGCTGTCCAGCCTCTGGGTCGGCCTGGTCACCCCGGTGCCGGGCGCCCTCGCGCGCCCGCTGGTCGAGTCACTGAAGTACGAGGTGGTCTGTGCCGAGCGGGACATCGTCCGGTACGTGCCCGAGCCGCCGGAGGGACCGGTCAGCCTCGACCGGGCGATCCGGCTGGCGCTCCGGCGCGTCCAGGACGCGGACGTGTCCACCCGGTGGTCCTCGGCCTCGACTCCCCACGCGCCCAGCGACCCGCTGCCGACCGACCCCGACTGGGCGGGCGGAAGCCTCTACACCGACCACCGTGAGCGTACGGTCGCGGCGTCGCCGCAGGCGCTGTGGCGGGTGGTGGAGGCGATCGGCGGCGAGAACGGCTGGTACTCCTCGCCGCTCGCCTGGTCCCTGAGGGGATGGCTGGACAAGCTGGTGGGCGGTGTGGGCCTGCGCCGGGGCCGCCGCGACGCCACCCGGTTGCGCATCGGCGACAGCCTGGACTTCTGGCGCGTGGAGGAGATCGAGCCGGGCCGGCTGCTGCGGCTGCGCGCGGAGATGCGGCTGCCGGGCCTGGCCTGGCTGGAGATGGCCGTCGACCGGGACCAGCGGGGGCGCACGGTGTACCGGCAGCGGGCCATGTTCCATCCGCACGGCCTGGTCGGGCACGCCTACTGGTGGGGCGTGTCGCCCTTCCACGCCGCGGTGTTCGGCGGCATGGCCCGTAACATCGCGGTCGCGGCGGAGTCGGCGGTTCCGGAACCTGCCCGGACGCCGTGAAGCCTGCCTGTACGACCTGAAATCTGCATGTACGCCTGAAACCTGCCCGTACGCCCTGAGGAAGCGAGGAGGCGAGGAAGCGTGCGCGTCTCGGTCGCCCTGTTCACCGCGGACCTGCGGGTGCACGACAACCCGGTCCTGTCGGCCGCCCTGAAGGACGCGGAACGCGTGGTCCCGCTCTTCGTCGTCGACACCGGCATCCACCGCACCGGCTTCGCCGTACCCAACCGAGCGGCGTTCCTCGCCGACAGCCTGGCCGACCTCGACGCGGCCCTGCGCGCCCGGGGCGGCCGACTGGTGGTGCGCGCCGGTGACGTGGTCGACGAGACCTGCCGGGTGGCGGCGGAGACCGGGGCCGGAGCCGTGCACATCGCGGCGGGTGTGAGCCGGTACGCGGCGCGGCGCGAGGACCGGCTGCGTGCGCGGCTGTCGGGCGACGGACGAGAACTACGCGTCCACGACGCCTCGCTCACCGTCGTCCCCCCAGGGGCGCTGACGCCCGCGGGCAAGGACCACTTCGCGGTCTTCACCCCGTACTTCCGCCGCTGGGAGGACTTCTCCGTACGCCGCGTACTGCGGGCACCGGACGCGGTACGCGTACCGGACGTCCGCTCGGCCGACCTGCCGAGCGCGAAGTCCGTGGCGCCGGGCGCCACATCACCAGGTCTGCCCACGGGCGGTGAGACCGAGGCCCGCCGCAGGCTGCGCGCCTGGCTCTCCGGCCCGCTGGCCGCGTACGAGGACCAGCACGACGACCTGGCCGCCGACGCGACCTCCCGGCTCTCCCCCTACGTGCACTTCGGCTGCCTCTCACCCACCGAACTGCTCCACCGGGCCCGCGCACAGGACAACCCCGGGGCGCACGCCTTCGTCCGCCAGCTGGCCTGGCGGGACTTCCACCACCAGGTCCTGGCGGCCCGCCCCGACGCCGCCGACCACGACTACCGCCCACGGCACGACCACTGGCGCCACGCCACGAAGGAGATCGAGGCCTGGCGGGAGGGCCGCACGGGCTACCCCGTCGTCGACGCGGCCATGCGGCAACTGCGCCACGAGGGCTGGATGCCGGGCCGCGCCCGCCTGCTCACGGCGAGCTTCCTCACCAAGACGCTGTACGTGGACTGGCGGGTGGGCGCCCGCCACTTCCTCGACCTCCTCGTGGACGGCGACATCGCGAACAACCAGCTCAACTGGCAGTGGACCGCCGGCACCGGCACGGACACCCGCCCGAACCGCGTCCTCAACCCCCTGATCCAGGCCCGCCGTTTCGACCCCCACGGCGAGTACGTACGCCGCTGGCTCCCCGAACCCGAGGACTACCCCGCCCCGATCGTGGACCTCGCGGAGGCGGCCGACCGGTTCGGACGGGCGCGGGCGCGGGCGCGCGCACTCCCGGCCGGCAACGGGTGACCAAGGCTGGGCCCAGAACCGCAGGGGCCGACGACTCGACGGTCAGGCGGCCGTGGCGGGGCGTGGGCTGCCGTGGAAGACCTGGCTGGTGTGCCAGGAGCGGTGGATCGCCGCGACGGGGCGGGCGCCCGGCTGCGGTCCGACGAGCGGGCGGCCGGCGAGCGCTATGACGTACTCGCGGGCGGAGGGACTGTGGCCGACGAAGCGCTGCGAGACCAGGACGCGGTGGCTGTCACCGATACCGAGGACGCCCTTGTCGAAGAGCTTGTGGTGCAGCGAGCACAGGCACACTCCGTTGTCGACGTCGTCCGGGCCGTCGAACGCCCACCAGCGCACGTGCGCGGCCTCCAGCCCGACCGGCACCGCGCCGATGCTGCCGTCGTAGCCGCAGAAGGCGCACCGGTACTCGTAGGCCGTCAGGACCCGCTCACGCATCCGCGGGTCCCGCCGCCTGCGCACGGCTGCGAGCTGTCCGGTCTCCGCGGGCTCCAGCTCCAGGCCGACGGACTCGCACAGTTCGCCGTGGAGCGAGGGCGGGAAGTGCAGGTCGAGCAGCACCCGCGCCATCCGGCCGAGTAGCTCCGGCTCACGCCGCAGCGCCGCCCGCAGCTCCGGCGCCAGCCGCCCCGCGGCCCCCGTCGACCGCAGCTCCCGCACCCCGCTGCCGGGGCTGCCCGTCCCGCGGTCGGTGCGCACCTCCCACACACCGTCGCTCACCAGATGGTGGAACGGGTAGGAGGGAGTCGTCCTGTTGGACGGCCCGTACTCGTCCAGCAGCCGCTTGAGATCCTCCTCCACCGCGCTGTACCGCAGTTCGCCGCCGGCATCCTGCTGGAACCGGCCGAGGGCGTACAGGAACAGCAGCGGCTTGTGCGGAGCGCGGGTCCCGCTTCTCGTCCACTGCCTCAGTTTCGCGGTGCGCTCCAGCCAGTCCATGACCGGCGATCGTAGTGGTGCCTCGGGTACGCGGGCGTGACGCGGTGAACGCGGGAGAGGGCGAAGACGCGTTGGTCGTCTCGCAGTTGGCACCAGGGCGTACAAGGGGGGCGGATCGAGATCGAGTTCGCTGAGGGCGCGGCGAACGGCGTGGTTTCCTGGGCCCTGCGACGCTCGTCGCCTGGCACCGCCCGCACGCCCGCCGATCAACTGGGCCGGCGCGACAGCCGGCAACCCGGCCTCCACCAGGCAGAGACCGCCGATCCATGGATAAACCTTCCTCTCCCGGCCCTGCGCGGACGCTCCTACGGTCGAGGCCGCGGGCGCTCACCGGCCCGTCGCAGTGAACCCGTCGCAGCGAAGGAGAGAGACCCCCATGAAGATGACCGGCAACACGATCCTGATCACCGGCGGTACCTCGGGCATCGGGCTCGGCCTGGCCCTGCGCCTGCACGAGGCCGGCAACAAGGTGATCGTCGCGGGCCGGCGCAAGGAACTGCTCGACGAGATCACGGCCGAGCACGCGGGCATCGACGCGCTCGTCCTCGACGTCGCGGACCCCGACTCGATCGCCCGGGCCCGCGACACGGTGACGGCGAGCCACCCCGAGCTGAACGTCCTGGTCAACAACGCCGGCATCATGCTGCGGGAGGACCTCCTCGACCCGGCCTCGCTGCCGGTTGCCGAGGACCACGTCACGGTCAACCTGCTCGGCACGATCCGGATGACGTACGCCTTCCTGCCGCTGCTGGTGGGCAAGGAGGACGCGGTCGTCGTGAACGTCACCTCCGCGCTGGCGTTCGTACCGCTGCCGATCACGCCCACCTACAACGCGACCAAGGCCGCGCTGCACTCCTTCTCCGAGAGCCTGCGCGTGCAGCTCGTGGGCGCCGACGCCGGCGTCCAGGTGATCGAGGTGGCCCCGCCGGGTGTGCGCACGACCCTGCTGGGCCAGCAGGACGACGAGAACTCCATGCCGTTGGACGACTTCCTCACCGAGACCCTCGACCTCCTGCGCGAGAAGCCCGACGCGAAGGAGCTTGTCGTGGAGCGCGCCCGGTTCGTGCGCGACGCGGAGGCCAACGGCTCCTACGACAACGTCCTCGCCATGCTCAGCGGCGTCTGAGCGACGCCGCCCGCAGCCACGCGTTTCCTCCCCGCACCATCGAGACAGGAAGATCCGGCATGAAACCCACCCATGAAGACACCGTCGAAATAGCACGGGTGCTGGCCCTGTGGGGCCACATCATGGACGACCGCGAGCTGGGCCGTCTCGGCGAGGTCCTCACGGAAGACGCGGAATGGGACGGAAGCGTCTTCGGCTTCGAGCCGGTCGTCGGGCTGGAGTCGATCGCTTCCGTTCTGGGCGCCGACGGGCACGCGAGCGCTCATCACACGACGAACATCGTCGTGTCGGAGGGGCCGGGCGACGAGGCCCGGGTCCGGTCCAAGGCGCTGGGCGTCGTGGACGGTGGCACTGTCGTCAGCGTCGCCTACGCCGACGACCTGCGCCGCACGGCCGACGGCTGGCGGATTTCCAAGCGGGTCATACAGGTCAAGTGACCATCAGCGCCATCTGCTACGGCCCCGATCCGAGACGCCGGGTTCCGGTGACGGAGACACCGAGGAGTGGCCGGGCGCGGTCGCCGGTTGCCGGCTGCCGGATGCTCAGCCATGGATCGGCGGTCTCTGGATAGCGGGGCGGGATGCGGCGAGGATGAAGGGCATGGAGAAAAAGGAACTGGCGGAGTTCCTGCGCCACCGGCGTGAGACGTTGCGGCCCCGCGACGTCGGGCTGGTCGAGGGGCCGCGCAGGCGTACCCAGGGGCTGCGCCGCGAGGAGGTCGCGCAGCTCGCCGGCATGTCCACCGACTACTACGCCCGCCTGGAACAGCAGCGGGCCCCGCAGCCCTCCGTCCAGATCACCACCGCCCTCGCCCGGGCACTGCGGCTGACCCTGGACGAGCGCGACCATCTCTTCGTCCTCATCGGCCACAACGCCCCGGCCCGTTTCCAGCGCTCCGAGCACGTCACACCGACCCTGATGCGCGTCCTGGACCGCCTGGACGACTCCCCGGCCCTGGTGCTGACCGACATGGCCGACACCCTCGCGATGAACCCGCTGGCCATCGCCCTGCTCGGTGACCAGGCCCGCCACACCGGCCTGGCCCGCAGCGCCTACTACCGCTGGTTCATGGACCCCGCCGAGCGCCTGGTGTACCCCGAGGAGGACCACGAACGCCACGGCCGCGCCCAGGCAGCCCGCCTGCGGGCCGCGCTGTCAGCCGGCAGCGACGTCTCCCGAGCCGCCCGGATCCTCGCCGAACT
Source organism: Streptomyces spongiae (assembly GCF_009377185.1). Lineage (GTDB taxonomy): Bacteria > Actinomycetota > Actinomycetes > Streptomycetales > Streptomycetaceae > Streptomyces > Streptomyces spongiae. The sequence goes on along the minus strand of NZ_VJZC01000214.1, from coordinate 1,567 downwards.
CCAGGAACACAGCCCCGAGTTCGTCCGCCTGTGGGAACTCCAGGAGGTCGCCCAGCGCTACGACGAGGGCAAGACCATCCTCCATCCCGAACTCGGCCGCATCGACGTCGATGCTCAGGTCCTGTTCACGGACAACCGCGCCCAGACCCTGGTGGTGCTGACCACCCGCCCCGGCACGGAAAGCCACAGCAAGCTCGAACTGCTCTCGGTCATAGGGCACCAGCAGCTCACCCCTTGATCGCTTCCGACCGGCCGACGACCCGTCCTGCTCCCGTGTACCCGGTGCGGATCGACGACGGCAGCGTGTACGCACAAGCGAGAGGAACGCAGCGTGTACGCACAAGCGACAGGAACGCAGCGTGTACGCACAAGTGACAGGAACACCGTGATGGACCCACCGGGCGGCAGTGCCGCCGAGCGCGCCGATGCTGCCCGCAACCGTGCCCGGCTGCTGGAGGCGGCAGCCCGGCTGGTGGCCGAGCACGGGGCCGAGCACGTGACGATGCGGGAGGTCGCAGAGGTCGCCGGAGTCGGCAAGGGCACGCTCTTCCGCCGGTTCGGCGACCGCGACGGGCTCCTGCTCGCCCTCCTCGGTGAGGCCGAGGCCGAGTTCCAGGAGGCGTACACCGAAGGCGCCCCGCCGCTGGGCCCGGGCGCACCCCCGAGGGACCGGCTGGAGGCGTTCGGCGGTGCGCTGATCGAGCGCATCGCCGCCGACGCGGACCTGGGCGCCGCGCTCGGGCGCCAGGTGCTCCACGAACGCCGCCACGCCTCCGACACTGGCCGTGCCTTCCACCAGCACGTCTCAAATCTCCTGCGAGAGACAGGAGTCGACGGGGACCACGACATGCTCGCCCACGCCCTGCTCGCCTTCGCGACCTTCGAGACGACGGACTACCTGCACACCGGATGCGAAGTCCCCGTCGAACGCCTCCAGGCCACCTGGGTGGACCTGGTACGGCGAACAACCCAAGCAACTATTTGACACTCGCCTATTTATTAACACCTGTATATTATCACTGGCATGCAGCCTGAACCCACCGGACCACCCCGCAGCCAGGACCGCCGTGCGCTTCGCTCACGGGCCGCTCTGATGACCGCTGCCGTACGGCTGGTGTCCGAGCGTGGCACCACCGCCATCCCGGTCACCGACCTCACCGAGGCCGCGGATGTCAGCCGGCAGGTGCTCTATCTGCAGTTCGGCGACCGGGACGTACTGCTCGTGGAGGCGGCCGCCGATCTGGTCAGGCGGGAACTCCTCGCCGAGGCCGAGGCCGAGGCCGAAGACGGCGGTGACGCTTTCGCGGGAGTCCTGGCGATGGCGCGGCACTTCGCGGCGCACCGGTCCTTCTACCGCGCGATGCTCACCGGTTCGTGCGCCTTCGCCATGACCAGGACGCTGAACAGCCTGTTCAGCTCCGCCAACGAGAAGACCGTACGGCAGCTGTTCGGTGAGCTGGACGAGCAGGTGGCGCGTGATCTGGCGGCGTTCGTAGCGGGCGGCACCGGCGCGGTGGTCAACGACTGGCTGATCGACGGTGCCGACCCCGGCGACCCCCTCGACCCC